>SOHZ01000499.1 GCA_004377365.1 Anaerolineales bacterium
ACCCGGCCTGTGGTCCGTGCGGCTTTCTCATTCACGCCCTGCTACACGTGCGAGATACCTATTTCCGTGTCGAGTTCCCCAGGAACTGGGACATACAATCGCAAAACTATGGCAAGGTCCACCTCTACGCCGTGGACTTTGACCCCAGGGTAGAACGGGTGGCCCGCTTCATGATGTGGGTGGCCGGCGATGGCAGCGCCAACGTGTTCCGCATGAACTCGCTGGACGAGCGGGAGTGGAAGCGGGACCCGCGCTTTCTCCAGGAGGTGGCCGCCGGTGGGTTCGACGTGATCATGACCAACCCGCCTTTTGCCGGCACCATCCGCCAGCCGCAGATCCTGACCAAATACGACCTGGCTTACAAAGAGAGGCTGGTGCGCCGCCGGACCCAAGAGACAGTGAAGGTGCACCGCGACCGCAAGCGCCAGAACACCATGACCCGCGACGTACTTTTCCTGGAGCGTTGTTTAAAGTGGCTCAAGCCGGGCGGGCGCATGGCCATCGTGCTGCCCCAGGGCAACTTCAACAACGTCGGCGCCGAGTACATCCGGCGGGAGATCATGCGCCGTGCCCGCATCCTGGCCGTGGTCGGTTTGCACGTCAACAGTTTCAAACCACACACCGGCACCAAGACCAGCGTGCTCTTTCTGCAGAAGTGGCGCGAGGACGAAGCCCCGGCCTGGGAAGACTGGTACCAGGCCACCTACGACCACGAAGCGAAAGCCGAAGCCTACCGCCTGCGGGTGGCCATGCGGGACAAACTGGCTGCCAAGAAGAAACCCATCTCCACCGAATTGAGCGACCTGAGGCCCCCCGGCGCCCCGCCCGCGCCGCCCTGGGACTATCCCATCTTCTTTCCCACCAGCAAGCGCAGCGGGCGAGATAACAGCGGCAAATACGCCCACCTCAAAGGTGAAAACGGCCAGGTGGTCATGGAGCGAAAGACAGTGCTGGTGCACGACGAGGAAGGCGACTGGGTAGAGGTGGAGCGGGAGCGGAAGAAACTGGACTGCGACCTGGACGAGATCGCCGAGGCTTTTATCGCCTGGGGCAGAGAACAGGGCCTTGGATTTCTGAATTGAGGGGGAAGCCTTGACCAAAGAGACGAAGCCGAGCATCTCGTCGGTGCGCTTCTCGGAGCTAGAGGGTAGCCGGCGATTGGACGCTGAATATTACCAGCCGCACTACTTAGCTGCGGCCGAGAAGCTTCAACGTTGCGGACGAGTAGGCGAAATCATCGAGTGTGCACTGCATCCAGCGGAGATCAAGCGAGAGTACTCGGAGACAGGGCTTCAGTTGTTGTTGGCTCAGAATGTGCGACGGAACTATTTGGATTTCTCAACCACTGTCTTTCTGCCTGAAACGGTAGCTGATCTGCTTCGTAAGAACCGCTTGCACCCAGGCGATGTAGTGGTGGTGCGAACAGGAGCCAACGCTGGCGATACGTCTTGCTACGATGGCGAGCCTGAGAGGTTATATGCGTCAGCTCACCTCATTCTTGTAAGACCTAAAGGGATTGAGGGAGCTTACTTGTCCACTTACTTCAACACTGAGATAGGCCGGCAGTTAATCAAGCGGGGAGTATACGGCTCTTCTCAGCCAGAGATTGCACCTGCGTATGTGGAGACCTTGCCTGTACCCCGTAGCGATACGGTTGAGCGGGAGGTGGTGGAATTAGTAAATCAGGCCCGTGAGGCAGAGCGTAAGTCTAAATGCCTCTACCGCCAGGCAGAGCAACTGTTCCTCGACGAGTCGGGCCTGAGTGACCAAGATCTGAGTGACGACCTGTGGAATGATGCCAAACTGACGGCTGTTCTTGGGAAGTCCAGGCTTGATGCAGAACATTATCAGGCAAAATACCATCAGTTGGAAACAGCGATAGTATTGTACGGTTCTTCTACCATAGGCGAGTTGTTGGAGGGCCCACCAGTAAAGGGACAACAGCAAGATGGTGAGCCATACCAAGATGGATATGCCCCGTACGTAAGCATCAAAGACATTTACGACTATGCGCTTGTCCCCAACCAGTATATCTCTTTGGGCGGAGCGCCACCAGCCTGTGCTCAACCCAATGATCTACTTTTAGCACTTACAGGGGCAACACTCGGGAAAGTCGGAATTAACTTTGACATTCCAGCGCTTTACTATAGTGGCGATTTACTGAGGTTGCGTTTCAAGGGGATTGACCCACTCTACATCGCTGCCTTCTTACGGAGCCCTATTGGGCAGGATTTGATATGGCGGTATCAGACAGGTAGCACAAATAGACATTTGGCACCCGACGATGTAGTAAAAATACCTGTACCTCGGTTACAGCCAACTCAGGAGGGGGCTATAGCAAACCAGGTTCGCGAATCTTACGCAACTAGGGTGAAATGTACCCAAATCCTCGAACAAGCCAAGCGCAAAGTTGAGGCTATGATCGAAAGCGAGGCAGTGCATGGCTGAGGAGTGGATCACCACAAAAGAGGCAGCCAAGATTTTGGGTATCACCCCAGAGCACATGGCCTACTTGCTGCGCAAAGGGATAGTAAGAGGGCAGAAGATTGGTCGAGACTGGATCACCACGCGGTCTACCGTAGAAGAGTACAAGGAGAATCGTCCTAAGCCAGGCCCCAAACCAAAAAGCGGGACTTGACAAAAACACCTTTGTGTGCTAAGATAATTATAACTTAGAGAGCGAAGGCCGCCGGTGCAGACACCACCGACGGCCCTCTGACCTCACCACTGACGCGGGCAGTGGCAAGGCTGGGGATAGTATAGCACAAAACGCGCTTTTGGGCTAACCTCCGGCCTTTGGCGCTCAGCGGGCGCTCCTGCCTCCGGGTGGGAGCGCCCGTTTTGTTGGGCGCCGGGCCACAGCCTGATTCACATTCATCGCTCCGGCGAGATTTGAAATCTCACCGGAGACAGAGCAACACAAAGCGAGGTTTGTGATATTAGCTCGGGGCGGAGGACACTCCGCCACCAGGCCGGGGACTATCGTCCCCTCTGAGCAAACATATTAAAGGAGGTTAGCCGATGCATTCCCTACCCACCGATGAAGAGGCCGCCATCGAACGGATGGTGCAGTCGCTGATTGACTTTGGCCTGGCCAAGACCACCGCGCGGCGGCTGGCCGGGTTGCCCCACGTCACGCCGGACGTGGTGGCCCGCTGGCTGCGCTACTGCCAGTTGCGCGGACCGGACAGCTTTCGCAATCCCAACGTCTTTCTCCTCACCCGCCTGAACCGCAACGACTACCCTGCCCCTTCGTGGAGCGCGTTGCAGTGGTTGGAGCAACGGTTGAAGCGAGAGAGGCAAGACGCTGCACAGCAGGAGGAGGCGGCGTGATGGGCACCTACGGATTGCGAGAGCTCATCCGCCGCTGGGGGCGTGGTCAACTGACAACAGAGCAAGCCATCGGGCAAATCCTGCTCCTGCTCGTTGAGCTAGATAAGCGGCTGCAAAAACTGGAGCGCAGAAGAGAGTCACCACTCAAGCGGCCAGCGAGGAAGACAGGCCCATAACAAGTTGCCTCCCTCACCCTATAGTCCTGAGATACACGGAGCACCTTTGCGGGTTTGATTTTTGGTGGAGGATGGGATATAATTGCAACAGAGGGAAAGCGGGAGGGAGGATATATTATGGCAGTCTCCGAAACAGGTCTGGCTGAGTTGGCTGTCCGTGTGGAGCGGTTGGAACAAGTAGTCGCCGAGCTACAGGCGGCCAAATCGGCCTCAGACATAGCTCCGGCGGCCGAACCTCGCAGTGACAAGGAGCGGCTGTTGGCCCTGTTGCAGGCAACGGGGCTCCTGGCCAAGCCTGGCCCTTTGGTAAAGACCCGAGCCGAAGCCTGGCGACGTTTACCGGAACGGGATAGACGCCAATTCCGCCGAGAGATGGACACTTTACAATTGGATCCACCCTTGTCACAGATCATCATTGACAACCGCCGCCGGGGAACCTCATCATGAGCCTTTTCTACCTCGATGCTAGTGCCTTGGTCAAACGCTACGTGCGTGAACCAGGAAGCACCTGGGTACGGACTCTCATTGATGATCCGGCGACTGTCATCCTCATCAGTGCTATCTCATTGGTAGAGGTATCAGCAGCCATTGCCATCTGTGTGCGGACAGGCAAGCTGCGCCCCAGGCAAGGCAGGATGGCTTACGAGGAATTCAGCGATGAGGTGGACAGAGGCATCTACCACCTCTGGCAGGTCACCCAGCCGCTTATCGAACAGGCAGCCGAGTTGACCCAGCGTCATCCTCTGAAAGGCTACGACGCTGTGCAGGTGGCCAGCGGGCTTCAGGTCGCGCAAAATCTCGCCGCTCAGGAGGTCACATTGACCTTTGTCAGCAGCGATAAACAAGCCATGGACGCTGCTACCGCTGAAGGGCTGCCAGTCGAGAACCCTTTCGATCACACCGACCTCAATTCGCCGCTGGGCAAGGGACCGTGAATGGGACTACTGTTCTCAACAATGACGTAGGGCAAGATGGCATCTTGCCCTACAATCTTGCCAAGACACCCAGACTGGAGTATAATGGACCCCAGCAACCCAACAAAGGGCAGGGCCGCAATCCTGCCCTATTCTGTGCCATTATTCAATGTAATGGCCAAGGACATTCTGAACTGAATCGTTCGATAACTTGTGTCACCCTGAGCGAAGGGTCTCGTTCTGTGCAGAAGAGGCTTCTACGCTTGCCTGAAACGGGATTCTTCGTCGCTGCGCTCCTCAGAATGACATGCACGCTGGCTGTCTTTTTCCGGCATGTCATTGACCATTACAGCTATTATCCACTACACAAGCGAGGCAGAGACAGGCGAATGAAAAGACTATGGGCCCCCTGGCGCATGAAATACATCCTCAGCAACAAGACAAAAGGTTGCGTCCTCTGCGATAAAGTCGCCGAGGACGATGACAGGAAGAACCACATCCTCTATCGTGGCTGCACCTGCTACGTGATGCTCAATCTCTACCCTTACAACAACGGCCACCTCATGGTGGCCCCCTATCAACACGCGCCCAGCCTGGAGATGCTGGAAGAAGAGACCATGACCGAGATGATGCTCTTGGTCAGCAAATGCCTCGTTGCCCTCCGCCAGTGCATGAACCCCCAAGGCTTTAACCTGGGAGCGAACATTGGCAAAGCCGCCGGAGCCGGCGTCTACGACCACGTCCACCTTCACATCGTGCCCCGCTGGGAAGGCGACACCAACTTTATGCCCATCTTTGCCGAAACGCGCGTCATCCCCGAACTGCTGGACGATACCTACGACCAGTTGAAAGCGCATCTGTGTGATGAGAAAAAGAATCGGTAGAAGGACCGGCAGACGTCGAATCCACCCCTCACTGAAACGCCTATCCCTGGGCGCCGGACGCAGAGTGCCCCTGCGGACCGCGTTGGCCCGGTTGGCAAGCCGTCTGCCGTGGCGACGACCCCAGCCAACCATCGAAGAGCAGAACCTGTGGAACCTCTACGTTGATACCGTTTGGTTCGGCGTCCTGAAAGGCATCGCCACCACCTTTGTCAGCGTCTTTGCCATCCGCCTGGGTGCTTCCAACAGGGAGATCGGCTGGCTAGCCGCCCTGCCCGCCCTGATCAATGTTTTCTGGCTCATTCCCTCCGCCCGCCTCATCGAGCGCCAGCGCCGCCGCCTGCCCATCATCCTCTGGACCGGTTTCCTGCAACGCCTGGGTTATCTCCTCATCGCTTTGATGCCCCTGTTCATCTGCACCCACCGCGTCAAAGCCGTAATCATCCTTAACGCTTTGATCACCCTGCCCACCGCTATCATTAACGTGGCCATCACCTCCCTCATGGCTGACCTCACCTCCATCGAGAAAAGAGCCAGGATGGTGAGCACCCGCAACGTCCTCCTGTCTTCCGTCGGCCTCATCGTGTTACTTGTAGGTGGCAAGTTTCTGGACCTCATCCCTTTTCCCTTGAACTACCAATTGCTCCTTGGCCTGAGCACCGGCGTTTCAATGCTCAGCCTGTATTACCTCAAGCGTATTCAAGTGCCCGACGCTGTCATCGCCCGCCGTCAGGCCCGTCCCAAGGAACTTTTGACCCTACGCTTCCGCCGCTTCGTGAGGACAATGACCGGCCAGCGCGATTTCATGCGCTTTGCGGGGGCCATCTTTGTCTTCCACTGGGGTCTCTACCTGCCCAGGGCCCTCTATTCCATCTATCGGGTAAGAGATTTGCACGCCAGCGATGCCTGGGTTGGGTTTCTGGCCACGGTCTTTAGTGCCACCACCATCCTGAGCTATCTTTGGTGGGGCAAGGTGACCGAAAAGCGCGGCAATCGGCTGGTGCTGATCGTCTCCGGCCTGGGTCTGGCGCTCTACCCGATGCTGATGGGCCTTTCGCCCTGTCTCGAGCCACTGATCGTTGTCTCTGTGATCGGGGGGGTGTTCTCGGCCGGCTACAACCTGAGTTCTTTCAACTTTATGCTGGAGGTCTGCCCGCCAGAGCGCCGCCCCAGTTACGTGGCCATCTACACCAGCCTGGTCAACGTGACGGCCTGCCTGGCCCCACTGTTGGGCACTTTCCTGACAGACCTGTCCAGCGTCAGAATGGCCCTCCTCATCGCCGGGGGAGTACGGCTGATAGGAGCAGGCTTCTTGTATGGACTCTTGCCTTCCGGCAAATCAGAAACCCGGTTTTTGGTTGATTAAGACGCCTTTTCGCGCCCCAGGAAGCCCCAAAAGCAAAGATCTGCTTGCTCAGACGGGAAAAACCGGGTTTCTCCACAAAAAGTGTCTGGTAGCAATCCGACAGAGGGGAGGCTCATGCTAGTAAAAAACCATCTTTCTGGTAGAATGTCCAACGTACGAGGCATCAACCAAAAGTAAACATCAGGGAGGAATCAACGATGAGCAACCAACGCGAAGTGGTGATCGTCAGCGCTTGCCGCACCCCTGTGAGCCGTTTTCTGGGGGGGCTGTCCACCACCCCGGCTCCACGCCTGGGGGCGGTTGCCATCAAAGAAGCGGTGAAGCGGGCTGGGAAAGTCGCCCCGGAATCCATTGATGAAGTGCTGATGGGCTGTGTGGTACCGGCTGGTCAAGGCCAGGCCCCGGCCCGCCAGGCGGCCATCCACGCTGGCCTTCCCCACACAGTGGGGGCCACCACCGTCAACAAGATCTGTGGCTCGGGGCTAAAGACCGTCATGATAGCCGCCGACATGATCAAGGCCGAGTTCGGCCAGATCTTTGTCGCTGGCGGCATGGAAAACATGAGCCTGGGGCCATATCTGCTTGCCAAAGGCCGCACCGGTTATCGCCTGGGCAACGCCGAAATACTGGACGCCACCGTCTACGATGGCCTGTGGTGCCCCTTCACGAATCAGCACATGGGCAATTCCGCGGAATGGATCGCCAACGAGTACGGCCTCACCCGCGAGGAACTGGACGAGTACTCCTTGAAGAGCCACCAGAAAGCCATTGCCGCCATTGAGGCTGGCAAATTCAAAGAGGAAATCGTGCCTGTGGAGGTACCCCAGCGCAAAAGACCGCCCGTCCTCGTGGATACCGACGAGTGCCCCCGGCGCGACACCTCAATGGAAGCCCTGGCCAAGCTACGCCCAGCGTTCAAGCCAGACGGCATGGTCACGGCCGGCAATGCTCCCGGCATCACCGACGGGGCAGCGGCGGTCGTGGTGATGAGCGCCGAGAAGGCCAAAGAGCTGGGCATTGAACCTCTGGCTCGTATCGTCGCTTACGATCAAGCCGCCGTAGAGCCGCTCAAGATCTTTACCGCCCCCATCTTTGCCGTGCACAAGCTGATGGAGAAGACGGGCACCACCGTGGAGGACTATGACCTCATCGAGATCAACGAGGCCTTTGCTGCCCAAACCTTGGCCGACGGCCGGGAGTTGGGCGTGGACTGGGACAAGGTGAACGTGAACGGCGGGGCCGTCGCCCTGGGTCATCCCATTGGCTGTAGCGGCACACGGATACTGGTAACGCTGATCTACGCCTTGAAAGATCGCGGGCTCAAGACGGGCCTGGCAACGCTGTGCCTGGGTGGCGGTGAGGCGGTAGCCATGTCCATCGAGATGATGTGAAGAATTGCAGGATGGCCCCTTTGACGCGCTCAAAGGGGTCATCCAATGTCTGGAACCAGCGTATCCCCTCGTCGTCCAGGCGGAACCAGTTGTATTGCTGGCGCACGAAGCGCCGCGTATCTCGTTTGATGAGGCGGATGGCTTCCTCCAGGCTGATTTCACCCCGCAGATAGCATCCTACCTGCCGATATCCCAACCCCGACATGGCGGGCAGCTCATAGCTGTACCCCTGCTCCACCAGCTTTCTCACTTCCTCGACCAAACCCCTCTCGACCATGCGATCTACCCGCTGGTCTATGCGCTGGTAGAGAGCGACGCGTTCCATGGTCAGCCCGATTTGTAGAACCCGATAGGGGGGCGGCTTCCGGCGCTGCAACTCGGAAATGGGCCTGCCTGTCTCCAGGTAAACCTCCAAAGCCCTGATCACCCGCCGCACGTTGCGTGGGTCAATCTTCTCCGCTGCGGCCGGATCAACCCGGCGCAGACGAGCGTGGAGGGTCACCCCACCCTTGGCCTCGGCCTCTCGGTACAGTTCCGTCCGCAGGGTCTCATTGGGCCTCACCCTGGGGATGCCCCAACCTTCCACCACAGCTTTTATGTAAAGGCCCGTGCCTCCCACCAGGAGAGGTACTCTACCCCTGACCAGCACATCGTCTATGGCTGCGTAAGCCATGTCCTGATACTGAGCCAGGGTGAACTCCTCATCGGGGTCCACGATGTCAACCAAGTGGTGGGGCACGCGCTGGCGTTCCTCGGCCGTGGGTTTGTCTGTGCCGATGTCCATGCCCCGGTAGACCTGCCGTGAATCGGCGGACACAATCTCGGCCCCCAGTTCCCCTGCCAAACGCAAGGCCAGGCAGGTCTTGCCTACTGCGGTAGGGCCAACGATGACCACCAGGGACGATTGGGGCTCGCTTTCGTCCCCCGAACACCCATTGCCTCTCATGCTCGACTTTCCCCCACATCCAATGATATTACAAGTTTTCACCTGTGTCAAACCCTTTCAGCTCAATCTCTGCCTCACTTCGTCAGCCTTGCAAAGGGTCGCAGCATCATTCGAGAGCGCCTCCGCCGTCGGGGAGTGCCCTGCTGCAGCAAGCGACTGCCAGGACAAACTCTCGCAAGGCTTGCAGTGGAAAACTGAATGACCCTGTCCTTCCACTCGCATCAGCTTGACGGAAAAGGAGTTCTGTGATAATATAATAGCAGACGGAGGCGTAGTGTAGCGGTTAACATGCCGGCCTGTCAAGCCGGAGATCGCGGGTTCGAATCCCGTCGCTTCCGCTCTTTCAGTGTAGTGTTTTCCCCGTACGAGGGCTGCTGCGAGCGCCCGTCGCAGCAGCCCGTTTTTTCAAGTGTAGTCGTAGCTGTAGCTGCGCCCCCCTCATCGAGCAGGCCTGTCCTGAGCCTGTCGAAGGATCGCCGTTGTCGCCCCAGGTGTCACCTGCCCGTTAACGCTGGTTAGCCCTTCGACTTCGCTCAGGACAAGCCTGTTTGCGTCGTCGTACTCCCAGTCTACCACGTCCCCACCCATTGTCAAGCTCAGGCGGTTGCCTACCGCGTCGTAGGTGCAACTGATGACGCGGTGAGTGGCGGTCAGGGGTGCACCCAGCGAAGAGTCTTGAAAAGCGGATTGAAAGATGTTATAATGTAAACGCCTTTCCACAGGCTGTACTGATCCCCCTGTCCCTTATCCCTGATCAATAGAGGCATCAGAGTGGTCCACGAGTCCATCGCCATTCTAGGCGTCAGGATTAGCAACGTAGACGTGCCCGCGTCCTTGGCCATCATCGAGGGCCTGATTGAGAGCGGCATCTCCCACCAACTGGTGACGGTCAACACTGAATTCGTGATGGCAGCTCAGAAGGACGCCGAGTTCAAAGCCATTATCCATGCCGCAGCCCTCGCCCTGCCCGATGGGTTCGGTCTTTTGTTGGCCGCCCGCTTCCTGGGTCACCCCCTCAAGGAACGGGGGACCGGCGTGGACACCGTGCAACGGGTGGCAGAGTTAGCCGCTCGCAAAGGCTATCGCCTCTTTCTGCTGGGCGCAGCCGAGGGTGTGGCTGATTTGTGCGCTCAACGCTTGCGTGATAATTACCCCAACTTGCAGATCGTTGGTACTTACGCTGGCTCACCCGTCGTCGAAGAAGAGGACAGAATCGTGGCTCTGGTCAAGCAAGCCAAACCCGACGTCCTTTTCGTGGCCTACGGTGCACCGCAGCAGGACAAGTGGATCGCCCGCAATCTGGAAAGGCTAGGGGTGCCGCTGGCCATGGGGGTGGGGGGGGCTTTCGATTTCATCGCCGGGGTGGCGGTACGGGCTCCCCGGTGGATACAACGGCTGGGCCTAGAGTGGCTGCACCGGCTTTACCACGAGCCGTGGCGCTGGAGAAGAATGTTGGCCTTGCCGAGGTTTGTGGGGTTAGTTATGCGGGAAAGATTGGGGAAAATAGAGGATCATGTCAAGTATTGAGAAAGATAGACTCATTGGATTTTTGCCTCGTCTGCGAGAGCGACGCATTGTGGTCGTCGGTGATGTGTTTCTGGACGAGTACGTCGTCGGGCGGGCCACGCGGCTATCACGGGAAGCCCCCATCCCGGTGCTAGAGTTCGAGCGCCGTTTCCATTTGCCCGGTGGAGCAGCCAACCCGTCCAGCAACGTCGTGGCTCTGGGCGGGGTGGCCCGGCAGGTGGGAGTCGTCGGCGACGACGAGGCGGGGCAGCAGCTTTTGCAACAGTTGCGAGAAACGGGCATTGACGCAACGGGGGTAGTGACCGACCCCTCACGGCCCACCACCACCAAGACCCGCATCGTGGCCCAGGGGGCACTGCGCTTCCCCCAGCAACTGGCTCGCATTGATCACCTGGACCGCCAGCCGATAGGAGAGGACGTGGAAAGAGCCCTCATCGCTCATCTGGAAACCCTCGTGCCCCAGGCTGATGCGGTGCTGGTCTCCGACTACCGCACAGGGGTGGTCAGTAAGGCCGTCGTCGCTGCCGTCCTGGATGTGGCCCGCCGACACGACAGGCTGGCCACTGTGGATTCCCAGGGCAACCTCCAAAAGTTCCACGCCTTTGACCTGGTCAAGTGCAACCACGCCGAGGCCCAGGCTGTGACCGGGCGGACGCTTTCCACCGAGGATGACTTCCGGTGGGCAGGAGAGACGCTTTTGAAAGAACTTGGAGCCCAGGCTGTGGTCATCACCCGCGGACCGGAGGGGATGTCGCTCATCGGGACGACTCAGGAATACGCTCACCTTCCAGCCGCCAATCGCAGCGAGGTCTTTGACGTGACAGGGGCAGGCGACACCGTCATTGCTGTTTTGACCCTGGCTCTGGCAGCGGGAGTTGACCTGCTGGCTGCGGCTTTTCTGGCTAACTATGCAGCGGGCCTGGTGGTGCGCAAATTGGGCAACGCTACGGCCACTCCAGAAGAGTTGGCCTGGGCCATCGAGAACTGGACTTGAGACGGTTTCTGTGAGATAATGTAAGCATCGAACGTAGATATCGTTGGAGGCAGATTGATGGCCGAGGAGCAAAAGCCTCTGAGCGAGCGGGAGATGGAAGTCATCCGCTTGGTGGCCGAAGGGGCGACCAACCGGCAAATCGCCCGTGAGCTCGTCATCAGCGTCAACACAGTCAAGATTCACCTGCGCAACATCTTTGCGAAGTTGAACGTCCAGTCACGCACTGAGGCAGCCCTCTACGCCGTCCGTGAGGGATGGGTTGCTGTCGCCCCCCCAACAGTTGAAGCAGAGGCCGCCGCTGAGGCTGTTGAGGAAGAACCGGTCGAGAGGATCTCACTGGCCAAACGGATTACGTTCGTGGTGGCGGCCCTGCTCGTCTTCGTGGTAGCCTTCTTCCCACAAACTGGGGTGACAGCGCCCTCCAGCGAGGTCTTCAATGACTTCACCAATCGCCCTGCGGCCAGAGGGCAGTCGGCTGTCCGATTTGAGATCTCACGCTGGGTGGGCCGGGCCCAGATGCCCACCCCCCGGGAGCGGCTGGCCGTGGTCATTCACGAGGACAAAATATACGCCATCGCTGGCGACACGCCAGGCGGGGTCACCGGAGTAGTAGAGATTTATGACCCTGACGACAATACTTGGGCAATCGGAACGCCCAAACCGACGCCCGTGAGCAACGTCGCCGCTACAGTCCTGGATGATCTGATCTATGTGCCAGGGGGCTATACCTCTGCCGGAGAGGTTATCACAACTACGGAAGTCTACGATCCGGCCAACGACACCTGGGACACGACGGCACCGCTTCCGGCTCCCCTTTGTGCCTACGCCATCGCCACCATAGACGGCAAGATCTATGTCTTTGGCGGTTGGGACGGTGACTCGTACATAGCTTCGGTCTACGAGTATGATCCCCAGGAAGACGATTGGACAGCCAAAACGGCCATGTCAACGGCCAGAGGCTTCGCCGCCGCTGGCGTGGTCGAGGACAAGATCTATGTCGTCGGAGGTTACAATGGGACGACAGAGTTTGCCCTCTGCGAGGAGTACGATCCAGCTAAAGACAATGGAACGGGAGTCCCCTGGACGATTAAAGCGCCCATGTCCGTGGGGCGGGGTGGTTTAGGAGTGACAGTAGTGGGTAAAAACCTGTACGCCGTTGGCGGAGGGTGGCAAAGTTATCTGACACACAATGAGAGGTACAATCCTGGCACCAACACCTGGGCCAATTTTGAGACGCCGATCACGGCTGAGTGGCGAAACCTGGGAGTGGCGGCTACGGAGGCAAAGATATACGCTATCGGGGGCTACAGCAGCGACTACCTGAGCGACAATCAAGAGTACCAGGCTTTGTTCCACCTGTACTTGCCCACAGCGCCCTAGGCACCTGTACCGC
>SOHZ01000407.1 GCA_004377365.1 Anaerolineales bacterium
TCCAGTTTCTCGTGGCAGATGAGATCATAAGTATGCTCGATGCATCCACACGAATAGACGTTCTCAACTTGCTGGCAGACCTCAAATCCCGTGGCCTATCTATCCTTTTCATAACGCATGATCTCTCGCTGGGTTACTACATCAGCGAGAGAGTGGTGATTCTCTATAGAGGATGTGTCGTGGAGATGGGCTCGACAGAGAAAATATACGACAATCCACTGCATCCATACACAAAGATGCTAATGGCCTCCGTTCCACGCCTCGATAAGAAATGGGAAGAGGTAGAGGTGGAGCTAAAAGGAAAGCAGTCAGAGATCACCAGTGGCTGTGTCTATTACGAAAGGTGTCCAGAGGCAGAGAAGGGTGAAGGTTGTGAGAGACGCAGGCCCACCCTGATGGAGGCAGAAAGCGACCACTTCGTGGCGTGTAGCTGCTATACGGAGGGGGAGTAAGGGATGTCAAAGGCAGAGCTGACTGGTCCTGAATTGCCCAACATTCCTTGGGAAGAACGCCCTCATGAGTGCAATGAAGTCGTCTGGCGTTCAGGGAAAAACCCAATCATCACGCGCGATGCAGTGCCAGATGCGAACAGTATATTCAACAGCGCCGTCGTGCCTTTTGAAGACGGTTTTTCTGGCATATTTCGCTGCGATAACACGGCCAGAGTTATGCAACTCCACGCAGGAGTGAGCAAAGACGGCATCAACTGGGAGATAGAACCGAAGCGCATTCAGTTCAGGTGTGAAGACGATGAAATTGGCAACTTTGTTTACGGCTATGATCCACGTGTGTGCTGGCTTGAGGACAGATACTATATCACGTGGTGTAACGGTTACCACGGACCTACAATAGGCGTGGGTTACACCTATGATTTCAAGACTTTTTACCAGATGGAGAATGCTTTCTTGCCATATAACAGAAATGGTGTGCTTTTCCCTCGCAAGATAAACGGGAAATTTGCGATGCTCAGTCGGCCTAGTGATGCAGGGCACACACCTTTTGGCGATATATTCTACAGTGAAAGCCCAGATTTGATCCACTGGGGCCATCATAGATACGTAATGTCTCCCACTTGGGGCTGGCAAGCCACTAAAATTGGTGCGGGGCCTACACCGATAGAAACGTCAGAAGGGTGGCTTTTGATTTACCACGGTGTGCTTACTTCGTGCAACGGGTTTGTATACAGCTTTGGCGCGGCGCTATTGGATCCTGAGAAACCTTGGAAGGTAATTCACAGAACGCGTCCCTACCTACTCAACCCGAGGGAATATTATGAATGCGTTGGTGACGTTCCAAATGTTACCTTCCCTTGTGCTGCCCTGTATGACCCACCGACAGGGCGTACTGCAATTTATTATGGTGGAGCAGATACGGTCACATGTCTGGCGTTTGCCAAATTCGATGAGCTGATTGATTTCATCAAAGAGAATTCTCTCTGAAGGATCAATGCGAAGGTCTGTCGCCTCGATGCCGGGCATCTGGCGAAGGGCAGTAGTCCTGGGCACGCTAATGATGGCGAGTGTGGTATCCTGCACACTCGTTTTTGCACATTTTCACCATCTGGACAGGGCAGCAGGGCAGCCATCTCTGAGCCACAATGGAGGTGCGAAGTGGGTGGACTGAAGATCTGTGTCATCGGTGGAGGCAGCACCTATACCCCAGAGCTCATCGAAGGTTTCATCGAGACAGAGGATGAATTGCCCGTGGCGGCCATCGCTCTGATGGATATTGACGAAAACAGATTGTGGGTTGTGGGCGGACTGGCGGAGCGCATGCTGCGGGCAGCCGAGGCCGACATCGAACTGAGGCTTACGACTCAGCGGAAAGAAGCGCTCGAAGGGGCCGACTACGTCATTACCCAGATCCGAGTAGGGGGACTGACCGGCCGGATCCAAGATGAGAAGATCCCCCTTCAATTTGGAGTGGTGGGACAGGAGACCACAGGCCCAGGCGGCTTTGCCAAGGCACTGCGCACCATTCCTGTACTCCTGGACATTGCCCACGACATGGCCGAGGTGGCGCCAGAGGCCCACCTCATCAATTTCACCAATCCCTCGGGCATCATCACCGAGGCCCTGCTAAAATACACCGATATCCCGACCGTTGGCCTGTGCAACTCGCCCTTTGGGTTCCAGCAGGGCATTGCCCAGCAGTTGGGCGTTGCCCCTGAGCGTATCCAGTTGGACTACATTGGACTGAACCACCTGAGCTGGATTCGTGGCATGAGGTTGGACGGCGGGGAGGTCTTCGACCAGGTGCTGGAAGGCGCTATTGCCCTGGCCAGGGCGGGCGAATCCCCCTTTTCCCCAGAACTCCTCGAGACGCTGGGGATGCTCCCCAGTTACTACCTGACCTATTACTATAACCACGATCAGGTGGTGGCCGAGCAACGCCAGGCGGAGAAAACGCGGGGAGAGGTCGTCCAGGAGATCGAAGCCGGCCTGCTGGAGCTCTACGCTGGTCCCAACATCAGGCACAAACCCAAGCTGCTGGAGAAACGGGGTGGTGCCCACTATTCCACCGTAGCTGTGGCCGTCATCAGCGCCATCCATCACGACAAGGGTGAAGTACACATCGTCAATACGCGCAATAACGGTGCCCTGCCCGATCTCCCTCCGGAATGCGTTGTGGAGCTCCCCTCAGTGATCAATGGGAGCGGAGCCCGAGCGATCCCTGTGGCCCCCATGCCTCCGGCGATACGGGGGCTGACCCAAGCCGTCAAGGCCTACGAGGAACTAACGGTGCTGGCCGGAGTGGAGGGGGACGAGCAAGCGGCCTTACAAGCTCTTTTGGCCCATCCATTGGTGCCCTCCTTTACCGTGGCCCAAGGGCTCTGGGCAGCCATCAAGGAGGCCAACCGAGCTTACCTATCACAGTTCGACTTGGGTTGAGTAGCCGAAGGCGTACCGAAACCGGGGAGGACATGAGTCTCGTTCTGGGCGTAGATGCTGGCGCAACCAAGACCTTCGCTCTGGTCGCCGACAAAGACGGCCATATCCTGGGGTTTGGCCAGGGTGGGTCGGGCAACCACCAGGTGGCCGGGCTAGAGCCGGCCCTGGCTGTGATCAGACGATCTTCCGAGGACGCTCTGGCTCAAGCTGGCGCGTCTCCTCCTGTGGACTTTGGTTTCTTCGGCCTGGCTGGAGCCGATCTGCCCGTGGATTTTGCTCTCCTGACCCCGGCCGTCGAGGGAATGGGCATCGCCCGGCGGGTATGCATCAAGAACGATACTATGGTCGCCCTGCGGGCTGGCCTCAAGCGCAGTTGGGGTGTGGCCGTCATAAGCGGTGCCGGCTTCAATGCGGGCGGCATTGGGCCCGACGGACGGGAGATCCAACTGCCGGGCCTGGGGGTGCTGTCGGGCGATTGGGGCGGGGGCGGCGACATCGCCCAGGGGGTGATCCGTCTCATCTGCCGTGCCTGGGACGGGCGGGGCCAGCCCACCGTGCTGACGGAGATGGTTCTCACTGCCCTGGGGCTCCCTTCGGTGGAGGAGCTGATCGCCCAGCTCTATCAGAGCCAGTTCGACTACTATCCCGGACAGTTTGACCAACGGCGCCTCCTTGCCCTGGTGCCTCTCGTCTTCGAGGCAGCCTGTGGAGGGGACCAGGTGGCTCAGGATCTTGTGGTGCGGGTAG
>SOHZ01000453.1 GCA_004377365.1 Anaerolineales bacterium
TGGCAGGTCTTTTAATTGTGGTGTTTGTCACCTTTTTTCTTCAGTCCACATTTAATATTCCTGTAGAGTGGTTTTCTGTTGCTCAAACTCTCTTATACGTTTTTACTATCCAAACTGTTCTTGAATTCCCGTCAATGGTATTGATAGCAACATTGCAGGGACTGCAGCGATATGACTTGCTTTGCTTGATTGAATTCGCACGATTGTCTGTTTATGTTGTGTTAGTTGTCGTATTTATAGGGCGAGGTTACGGCGTGTTGGGGCTGGGATGGATTGCAGTAATTGTAAGTATTTTCCGGCTGGGAGGGTTGACGATACTCTTGAAACGCGCACTTCCGGTGTTGCGTATTACGTCTTTTACGCGAACTGTGTTTTACGAAGTCATTAGGTTCAGCGCACAGATTTTCGTTCTACGCGTCAATGCCGTCATCTATAACCAGATGGATAAAGCAATTATTGGCATTATGCTAGTATCTACGCTTCTTACTGATTATGATATCGCAAATAAAGTTCGCGCTCTCTTACTGGCTGCGTCTTCCTCCATCAGCACTCTTATGGTGCCCGCAGCCTCTTATCTTGAGGCCCAAGGGGACCGCAATCGGTTGCGTATTCTGTTCTATCAGGGCACTAAATATACCCTGGTGATCGCTCTGCCCCTCGTCATAGCCGTCCTTGTCCTAGCGCCATCACTGATTACTTTGTGGGTGGGCGCAAAGTATGCTTACCTGGCGGGCCTAGTCCGCCTGGCAGTAGTTTATATCTTCTGGCTGGCTTTGGCGATGACAGGGTATAATATGATGATTGGTACAGGGGAAATCAAGACATTGTTGGTCGTGCAGAGTGCTACTACTGTGATCAACTTATTAATTAGTGTGTGGCTCACACCCTATTTAGGTGTAGCTGGTGTGATGTGGGGCACGCTGATAGGCACCCTTCTGGCTTTTGTACCGTATATGTACATGTTCGGACGTGCTCTTAACATACGTTGGGAGGAACTTATTCGCACCGTGATTGTACCTACATATGGGATAGCTGGTGTGTTTGGTGGTATTTTAATACTAGCAGTGTCGCTATGGGGGCAACCTCAGACTCTTTGGCAGTTGGCCTGGCTAGGAACAGTGAGTGGGGGGATGTATGTGATGGGAATTCTCACACTAGGTACTACGGCCTCCGAGCGTAAGACGCTGCTGGGAACCCTTAACCTGAAGAGATTTGCAGATCAATGATGGTGTGGCTTAAACAACAACTGCGCCGCTCTCGCAGTCTGTATGCCTGGCTCAGAGCCTCAAAATATGCCCTGTGGCGGTATCCGGGCCTGGACCGATTGGTTCCCCTCCCTTCTGAAATTGTACAGCTGGAGAAAATTGTAAAAGGTAGCCAGCCACAGGATAAGCAACCTCCAACACCGGAACAACAGCGGGTTTTAGTAGTCACTCCAAGAGCTTGGTCCATTCATGTGGCTCGTGATTTGTTGGTGGCTCACAGCTTGCGCCTACGCGGCGCGGATGTGCAAATTTATACATGTGGCGGGCGTCTGCCGGTTTGCAACATCGCTTCACACCACGCAGCACCTCCTATGCCGTGTGATTTTTGTCATACCTATACGTCCCGTATGTTTCAATTATTGAATTTTTCTCCTTATCGTCTGCGAGATTTTGTAAGTAGCGATGACATAAAGGTTGTGCAGCGTGTTGTTGCGAGCCTCTCCCCCAAAGAATTTGCACTCTTTGAGGATAGCGACTTGCCCGTGGGGCGCATGGTTCAAATCTCCGTTCGCTGGTTTCTGAATAGTGGCACCGTTGGTGATGATAGCCTCTCATTGCGAACATATCGCCAATTCTTGGTCAGTGGCGCTATCGTGGGCCGTGCCGCCCGTCAATTGCTGCAGCAGACTAATCCGCAAGTACTCTACCTACTCAATGGCCTATTCTTCGAAGAGCAAATATTGATGTTCTTAGCGCGCCAGTGGAACATAGACGTGATTACCCATGAAAGTGGCTTTCACGCCGACTCTGAGATACTAGCTCACAATGCTATCGCGGGCTACTTTGATCTTTCTACAGTATGGCCTTACTTTGCCAACCAACCCTTGACGACTCAGGAAGCAAGGTACCTGGATGCATATTTGCAGGTTCGCTGGCAAGGTGGCCAAGACGCCGCCCGCTATTACCCTCATATTCAAGCCGACACTGATGCCTTCTTTCGTACTCTAGGCCTGGACCCCAATCGCCCCATTATCGCTGCTTTCACCAATATCCTATGGGATAGCGCAGTTCTGGGTCGCCACAGGGCATTTTCGAGTATGACGGAGTGGTTGGCTGCTCTTGTAGAACATGCAGTCCGCAATCCACAACACCAACTTGTCATCCGCATTCACCCTGCTGAAATTCGCCTTGAAATGCGGGAGACTCGCCAGCGGGTTGCCGATTTCTTGCAGGCCAATTTTCCTGTCCTTCCCCCTAATGTTCACATTATTCCGCCGGACAGTCCCTTAAGTTCATATACCCTCATGCGTCTAAGTCAGGTTGGATTGGTATACACCTCAACGGTAGGGCTGGAGATGGCCTTACAGGATAAGCCTGTGATCGTCGCCGGGCAAACCCACTATGCTGATAAAGGCTTTACCTACCAGGCCGATAATGCTTGTGACTACCTTGCCTTACTTAACCAGTTTAGCACTCTCTCCCCACCAAGTCCTGATGAAGTTGAACTGGCCCGCCGCTATGCATATTTGTTTTTCTTTAGGTTGATGGTGCCATTCCCACTGATAACCACCTTAGATAGGGGCAGGCTGCGTTTCAATTTCGCCGACCTATCTGCTCTACGTCCCGGTGCTGATTCTAGTTTGGACTTAATCTGCGAGGGTATCTTGCGACGTAAGCCTTTCTTGGTGGGACCCCTCCCCCCCGAGGTCCTTGAGTTATATGCCAAAAATTAGCGTCATCATCCCTACTTATAACCGTGCTACCTACATCACCGAAGCCATTCGCAGCGTGCAGGCCCAAACCTATCCTTATGTTGAAGTCATCGTGGCCGACGATGGCTCGACTGATAATACCGCAGAGGTTGTAGCCGGGTTTGGTGATGCCGTCACCTACATTTCTCTGCCTCACCGCGGCCAACCAGCCGCGACCCGTAACGCGGGGTTGCGAGTGACAAAGGGTGAATTTATTGCCTTTCTGGACTCAGATGACCTGTTCTTGCCCAACAAGTTGATGCTACAACTGGCGGCCTTTGAAGCACACCCGGAAGCGGGGTTGGTCTACTCTAATGGACACTTTTTTCGTAACGATCCAACGCAACCGACGGGATACGTGCTGGATGGTTTGCCAACCCCTTCGGGCGATGTATTCCCTGAGTTGCTACGAGGCAATTTTATGGCCCCACCTACGGTTTTGATCCGTCGTAGCTGCCTGGAGGCGGTGGGGATGTTTGACGAGCGTCCCGATTTCTTCGCCGTGGAAGATTATGATTTGTGGCTGCGTATCGCTGCCCGGTTCTTTGTGATTTATGCGCCGGGAGACGTAGCCGCTGTTCGTCGTCACCAACAAAGTATCAGCCGAGATGTGGCGACTTTACGCAGGCGCGTCTTGCAAGTGTTAGCTAAAATGGACACCCTTTACCCCCACCTAATGCGCCATCACCGCGCGGCACGCCACGAAGCTTATGCCCGCAATCACGGCGCAGTTGCAATGGCGCAACTGCAACAAGGACATATCGTGCCCGGTCTTTTGCACGGATTGCAGGCTCTCACTCACACCCTGCAGATGCCAGGATTAGGAGTCGACGCATTTGTGGCCTGGTGGCAGCGTCGTGATAAACGACAAGGAGCACAGCCGTGATCAACGTTCTTCACCTCGTCGCGTCCTCTCACGGTGGTGCCGCCACCCACGTGCGGGACCTGGCTTTGGGCCTTCCCCGCCAACGTTTTCGGACTACTGTCGCCATGACCTTAGATGGTGGCAACGTTTCATCATCTGACTTCACCACGGCCAAAACTACGTTTGAGCCGGTAAACATCGCTAGCGGCTTGGTCTGGCATGAGGTATTACATTTGCGGCGGTTGCTGCAGGCAGGCAATTTTCATCTTGTCCATTTACACGGAGCGCGGGCTGCGTTCTACGGCCGCCTGGCGGTGGCAACTCTTCGTCCACGCCCTCGTGCAGTATTTAGTATCCATGGTTTTGCCATCCCATTTTATCCCCTTCTAAAACGGGTTGCCTATCTCTGGTTGGAGCGTGCCTTGCAGCAAGTGACCGACTGCACCATCTGTGTTGCTCAGGCCGAAGCCAGTCTTTTCCTCTCCTTTGGATTGACAACACAGGAACAGACCCGCGTCGTCCCCTATGGCATTGATGTTGCTCGCTTTGCCACACCTCTCGCAGACATCACTAGGCTGCGGGAGGATTTGGGCGTAGGGCAAGGCCTTGTGGTGCTCACTGTTTGCCGGTTGAACGTGCCGCGTGATTTCGCTTCTCTGCTTACCGCTTTTTGCAAGGTGCGGGGCGGATTTCCGACGGCTCATCTGTTGATTGTAGGGGATGGCCCCCAGCGGGCTGAAGTTGAGGCTTTTATCCACCGTTTAGGGTTGACCCACTGCGCCCATATCACTGGCTTTCGCAACGATGTACCGGCCTTGATGGCCTTGGCTGACGTTTATGTGTTGACTAGTTACGGTTGGGAAGGCTATCCCATTAGCACGCTCGAAGCACAGGCGGCTGGCGTGCCAATAGTGGTGACCGACGCAGGCGGTTCCAGAGAAGCCGTCCAACACGAGAAAACTGGGCTGGTTGTACCCAAGCGCCACCCCGATTTATTGGCTGAAGCACTGTTGCGTTTGCTGCGAGATCCCGATCTACGCCAAAGAATGGGTGAAGCGGGACAACAGAGGGCGCATAGAGAGTTTACTCGCGAGCGAATGATTGGAGCAATGACAGATGTCTATTGTGAACTCTTGAGCGCAGCCTATAGTGGCACTCCATGAACATCCTTCATATCTACAAGGACTATTTCCCTGTCCTGGGTGGCATCGAAAACCACATCAAAGTCTTGGCCGAAGCCCAGGTCGCTGCTGGGCATCAAGTGATCGTCTTGGTCTGCGACCTTAGCCGCCACACTCGCATCGAGAATCTCAACGGAGTGCGGGTCATCAAAGCTGGACGAATAACTACGGCGGCTTCAATGCCCTTGAGTCTCAGCCAGCCCCTGATCCTGGCTCGGCTTCGTCCAGACATTGTCCACATCCAATCCCCTTACCCTCTGGGAGAGACAGCCAATTGGTTGCTCGGCCATGCCAAGGCTACCGTTATCACCTACCAGTCCGACGTGGTGCGCCAAAGGGGATGGCTCCGCTTCTATGGGCCCTTCCTCCGCCGCGTCCTACGTGCTGCAGACCGGATCATTGCCACCAGTCCTCGCTACATCGAGTCCTCCCCTTGGTTGCAGCCTGTGCGTGAGAGATGCACTGTGATTCCTAATGGGGTAGATGTGACACGCTTTGTGCCCTCCAGCCGACATCGGACTGGCCCGCCGACGCTTGTTTTTGTGGGACGGTTGCGCTACTACAAGGGGCTGGACACACTTCTTCGAGCCATGCCTCACGTACCAGAGGCCAGCCTCACAATCGTGGGGGAAGGCCCTATGCGGGAGGAGTGGCAAGCGCTTTCACAGGAGCTAGGACTGGCAGGGCGTGTCACCTTTGTAGGGGAGGTGGACGACGCTGACCTGCCGGATTACTACCAGCAGGCCGATCTATTTGTCTTCCCGTCCAATGCCCGCTCGGAGGCCTTTGGCATAGCGCTGATAGAAGCAATGGCTTGTGGTTTGCCCTGTATAGCCACGGAATTAGGCACTGGCACTTCTTGGGTCGTGCAAGACGGCATTACTGGACTGGTCGTCCCACCTGCCGACCCGCTGGCCCTGGCCGAAGCCATCACCACTCTGCTGCAGGATCCCACCCGCCGCCAGGCAATGGGCCAGGCCGGACGCGAACGGGTCGTGCAACATTTCTCGGTAGAGCAGGTGATACGCAAAGTTGGGACTCTATATGAAGAACTATTGGGAGACAGCTGAATGAATCTGAAAACGTTGCATCTCCTTGCATGTCATTGATGAAGCTTCGAGGGGACGGATATGACCAACTATCTGGTAACAGGCGGTGCAGGTTTCATCGGCTCAAACATCGTTCAAGAGCTCGTCGCGCGTGGTGAGGCTGTGCGTGTCCTGGATAACTTTTCCACGGGCAAAAGAGAAAATATCGCCCGTTTTCTGGAAGATATCGAGTTGATCGAGGGCGACCTGCGCCATCTGGATACAGTGCGGCAAGCTACGGAGGGTGTAGACTACATTTTGCACCAGGGGGCTATTCCCTCTGTCCCGAGATCCATTGATAACCCCTTGGACACGGATGAATCCAACGTGCGGGGCACTTTGAACCTGCTGGTTGCCGCCCGCGATGCTGGAGTGAAAAGGGTGGTACACGCTTCTTCCTCGGCTGTCTATGGTGACACCCCCGCCCTTCCCAAGACCGAGGAGATGAAGCCCGCCCCTTTGTCTCCCTACGCTGTCTCCAAGCTGGCCGGGGAGCACTACTGCCGGGTCTTCTATCAGGTGTACGGCCTGGAGACAGTGGCCCTGCGCTACTTCAACGTCTTTGGCCCTAGACAGGATCCGACTTCTCAGTACGCAGCCGTGATTCCCAAATTTGTCACGGCTATGCTGAGGGGTGAGCAACCCGTCATCTACGGAGATGGTGAACAGTCACGGGATTTCAGCTATGTGACCAATGTCGTGCAGGCCAACCTCCTGGCGGCCACCGCTCCTGTTGTGGGGGGACAGGTCTTTAATATCGCCTGCGGCCAGAGGTACAATCTGTTGGAATTAGTGGCCACCATCAATCGGATTCTGGGCACGGACATCACGCCGGTCCACACCGCGCCCAGGGTGGGGGATGTCAGGCACTCGCTGGCTAACATCGCCAGGGCCAGAGGGATGCTGGGTTATCAGGCCGAGGTAAAATTTGAAGAAGGGTTACGCCGTCTGATCGCCTGGTACAAGGGACATGAAGGACAGAATTGAGATGTGCATTTGACAAAAAGAGCGGTTACCTGGTACAATCAAAAGACGCGGCAGGATTGGCTAAGGGGATCCTTGACTTGTTACGGGCTCCCGACAGGGCACGGGAGATGGGGCTGGCCGGACGGGCCGCAGTTCACCCCAAATACGCCAGCGAAACCTTGTTAGCCAATATGGAGAAGCTTTATCTTGAATTGCTGTGAAGAACGAGGCTGAAGGGAAGATCATGAAGGTATTAGTTACCGGTGGAGCGGGCTACATTGGTTCTCATCTGATAGACAGGTTGTTGGCCGATGGTCACGAGGTCTTTGTCATTGATAATCTCTTTACTGGCAAGATTGCCAATGTTGAGCACAACCTGGGCCATGAACGCTTTCACTTTGTCAACGATTCCATCCTGCACATCGCGACTATGGAAGAGTTGGTACGGCAGGTGCAGTTGATCTACCATCTGGCGGCTGTGGTGGGAGTCAAGCACGTCATTGATAATCCCCTCCAGGGCATTTTGACTAACGTTCGAGGCACCGAGATTGTGCTGGAGTTGGCCTATAAGTATTGGCGTAAGGTGGTCATTGCCTCCAGCTCCGAAGTCTATGGCAAATCAGAAAAGGCTCCCCTGGCCGAAGAGGACGACACCATCCTGGGGCCCACGGCCGTGGGGCGCTGGTCCTACGCCCTGGCCAAAGCCATTGACGAGCACCTGGCCTTTATCTACCATGATAAGGGGTTACCGGTCAGCATCGTCCGTTATTTCAACTCCTACGGCCCTCGCCTCGACCCCCGAGGCTATGGCAGCGTCGTCGCTAGATTCATCCGCCAGGCTCTTGAAGGCGAGCCTTTGACGGTGTTCAGCGACGGGCAGCAGACCCGCTGTTTCACTTATATAAATGATACCATCGAGGGGTCCATTCTGGCGGCGACGCTGAAAGAGGGAGAGGGGCAAAGCTTCAATATCGGCAATAATCGGGAAACCACCATTCTGGAGTTGGCGGAGAAGGTCAAGGAGTTGACTGGCTCGTCTTCAGAAATCATCCACCTTTCTTATGCTGATGCCTACGGCTCTGCTTTTGAGGAGACACGCCGCCGTGTGCCCGACGTGAGCAAGGCAGAGAGGTTGCTGGGCTTCAGGGCTCGTGTACCTCTTGAAGAGGGATTGCAACGGACCCTCGCCTGGTTTAAGGGAACCCATCATGCCCACTAAGTTGAGCGTTTTCTGCGACAAAGTCGCCGAGGCCGGGTGGCTGACGGCCATTATCGTTGTGCCTCTCTTCTTTAACGTCTATTCCAGCCGCGTCTTTGAACCTGACAAGCTCACCTTGTTGCGTTCCATTGCTCTGGTCATGGCCGTGGCCTGGGTGGTCAAAGTGGTAGAGAAGGGGCTGGGCAGGGAAACAGGACCGGAGAGCTGGACACATGGTGACAGTGAGGAACGAAATGCGGCCGATAGTGTGGGTTCGAAGCCTACCTTCTGGAGGCGGGTGTCTCAAACCCCATTGGTTCTTCCTACCCTTGCTTTGGTGTTTGTCTACATCCTGAGCACCCTGTTTTCGATCACGCCCTGGGTCAGTCTGTGGGGCTCCTATCAACGTTTGCAGGGTACTTACACCACTTTCTCGTACATTGTCATCTTCTTCCTTGCCCTGGAGGGTCTGCGCCGACGCGAGCAACTGGACCGCTTGGTTACTGTCGTGATTTTAGTCAGTCTGCCTATCTCCCTCTACGGCCTGATTCAGCACAGCCAGCTCGATCCTCTGCCCTGGGGAGGGGACGTCACTTCCCGTGTGGCTTCCAACATGGGCAATTCCATCTTTGTGTCGGCCTATCTGGTCATGGCCATTCCTCTCACCCTGGCCCGGCTCGTAAGCTCTTCTCTGACCGTTTTTGAAAATAAGAGCCTATGGGACAAGGTTATGTTTCTCTTCGTGCTTGCCATCTTTGTCGTGGCGCAGTTGTATGCCGCAATCCTTTACGTCTGGGGAGGCTTGCTCGTTGTCCTGATCTTTTTCATCCCTTTGTTCGGTTTTTCAATCTACCTGGAGAAACCTTTCCGTCAGTTTGTTCCCTTCGGTTGCTATTCCGGCATCCTGACGACACAGTTGATTTGTATCTATTTTAGCAAGAGTCGCGGTCCTATGCTGGGCCTCCTGGGAGGGTTGTACTTTTTCAGCCTCCTCTTCGCCGTCTGGAAAAGGAGTAGAAAGGGGGCTTTCATTGCTGTTGGTAGCGCGGTCGCAGTAGTTTCGTTCCTGGTGATCTTTAACCTGTCCGATGCACTGGCCCCTCTCAGGAATCAGCCTTACATCGGACGTCTAGGACGGATTTTTGAGACGGAGAGTGGCACGGGCCTGGTCAGGGTTCTGATCTGGGAGGGGGTTGTGGAGTTGGTTCCCCCCCACGAGCCTTTAGAGTTCCCTTCTAGCGAGCCGGACCGGTGGAATTTCCTGCGGCCTTTCCTTGGCTATGGTCCCGAGGCAATGTACGTGGCCTACAACAGATTCTATCCCCCGGACTTGGCTCACGTTGAAGCACGCAACGCCTCACCGGACCGCTCCCACAACGAGACCTTTGACGCCCTGGTAATCACTGGGCTGGTGGGCTTTGTGGTCTATATGACCCTCTTCAGCAGTCTTTTCTATTACGGCTTGAAGTGGCTGGGGCTCATCACAAACTCCAGGGAGCGGAGTGTTTTCCTTTGCCTGTGGTTAGGATTCGGGTTTCTAGTGATGGTCGGTTTTTGGCGGGTACTGGGGGCCAACTTTGTGGGAGTGGCCTTACCTTTTGGCATGGTGATCGGCCTGGGAATCTACCTGGCGATCTATACTTTCTTTTTCTATAAAGGAGGGACCAGGGAAGAGGAAGCTCCCTATCGGATTCTGCTCATTGCTCTGCTTTCAGCACTGGTAGCTCACTTCATCGAGATCCACTTCGGCATCGCTATCGCCGCTACCCGGACCTATTTTTGGGTCTACGCAGCGCTGATGGTGGTCATTGGCCACTATCTGCGAAGAGAAACGGTACCTGCTCCCTCCAAGGTAGCGGTGCCGGCCGAATTGCCAAAGGAGCAGCGCCGGGCAAAGCGTAGGAGGAAAAGGCAGGCAGTCGCCCCCCCCAGGCCTCAACCCACAGTTGAGGCCCCGCCAGGACCTGCCATTTCCATGATGCCCTATGCCTTGCTGACAGGCATAGTGATGGTGACAATGGTCTTTGACTATCGCACTGCTCACCTTCCCATCGCTACCAGGAGCTATAGCGTACTCTGGCTTTTCTTCATCACCTTGCTTTTCAGTGGCATTATCATTACAGTCGAGTTGCTCAAAGCAAAGACTTCTCAACACGACGTGGCTGATTGGTTGCTGGCTTTTTTGCTCTACTTTGTGATTTCCCTGGGCTGCCTTTTCGCCTTTCATTTCATCCACATCGGCCAGTTGTCAGTCCAGGCCAATGTGGCCAACATCGCTGAGGTGGTGAGACAGGCGGATCGCGTGGCCAATACTCTCCCCATATACTATCTCTTTCTTTTTTTCCTTCTGTTGGGTCTGGCTACAGCGCTAATGCGGGAAGTGCCTTTGCCTGCTCGAACCTGGAGGATCACCAACTGGTGGCTCTACCCGATTTTGATGGTGGGCCTGATCTGGATCATCCTTGTGACCAACCTTAACGTCATCAGAGCTGACATCTACTACAAGCAGGGCCAGGCCTACGACAATAAGCAGAGCAGGGACGCCGCCGTTGAGCTGTACAAAAAGTCTTTGACTCTCGCTCCCAATGAGGACTTTTATGATCTTTTCCTGGGGAGAGCCTATCTGGAGCGCGCTCAGGAGACCAATGATTCTGCTCAAAGGTCCTTTTTCCTGGACCAGGGTTTGAACGTGTTGTTGCAGGCCAGGGTAATCAATCCTCTCAACACCGACCATAGCGCCAATCTGGCGCGCTATTATCGAGCCCGAGGGGGCATGGCCAGCGAGCCAGTTGATAAAGAAAAATACCTCAATCAGGCGCTGGAGTACTATCGCCAGGCTACTTCCCTCAGTCCTCACAATGCCCAGTTGTTCAACGAGTGGGGTCTGGTCTATTTCATGATGGGAGACCACGACCGGACTATGGAGAAGTATCAACAGTCCCTGGCTCTGGATCAAGAGTTTGAGCAAACGTACCTCCAACTCGGTGACCTCTACATGGCTAAAAAGGAGCTGGATCAGGCAGCAGAGGCTTACAGCAAGGCTGTAGAGTTGAATCCGAGCCAGGTTCAGGCTCACAGCACCCTGAGTTACATTTATTCTCAGCAGGGGAAACTGGCCCAGGCGGTGGAGGAGAATCTCAAGGTGCTGGAGCTCAAGCCCAATGACTACGCCAGCCACAAAAACCTGGCTATCCTTTACCAGCAGTTGGGGCAAATTGATGAGGCTATAGCTAAGGCTGAGGCTGCTTTGAGCTTGGCCCCAGAAAATGACAGGGCTTCTCTCGAAGATTACATTGCTCAACTGAAAGGACGGCAGATCTCAAGCCCGGACCGAGATCTGATCCAGACCTATCTGTCGCAAGGACAGGATCTCTTGCAGAAGGGTGATCTGGATCGGGCGGCGGAGGTCTATTTTCAGGCTCTCGCCCTGGATCCAAACATCGTCTCAGCCCACAGTGCCCTGGGCTACATTTACGCTCAACAGGGCAGGTTCCCGGAGGCGATGGAAGAGAACCTGACCGTGCTCAGGTTAGCTCCCAACGATTACGCCAGCCACAAAAATCTGTCTATCTTGTATCAGCAGTTGGGGCGTATAGATGAAGCCCTGGCGGAGGCCCGAGTTGCCCTGGGCCTGGCTCCAGAGAACGAAAAAGCAGCCGTGGAAGCCTTTATCGCTCAATTGCAGCAGCAGGCGGGTCCCTGACCGCATCTTTGGCCACTATTACGGCACAGGACATCTATGACACAACGAGGCAAAAATCGTGACAACTTACATGCTTGTTTTCGCCGGCGCTTTGGTATTTGCCGTCGGTGGCACGCCCATAGCTCGTAAACTGGGCTGGCGATTGGGGATCATTGACCAGCCCAGCGCCCGCAAGGTACATTTGAAACCCGTTCCCCGTCTCGGTGGGTTAGCTATCTACGCCGCCTTTATTCTGGCCCTCTTGATTTTCGAGGATCGCTTCCGCATCCCCCAGTTGATCAGCATTCTGATAGGAGCAACCCTGGTTTCCTTTCTTGGTGTCTGGGACGACCGTTGGAGCTTGCATCCTCTTCTGAAATTGGTCGGTCAGATAGTAGCTGCTTTGATCCTTGTCTGCTCCGGGGTGCAGGTGCAGTTCCTGCCTTACCCGTTCCTCAACGTGGCCGTCACCATTCTATGGGTCGTAGGCATTACCAATGCCCTGAACCTATTGGACAACATGGACGGTCTTTCCGGTGGGGTGGGAGCTGTGGCAGCGGGTTTCTTCCTGCTGTTAGCCGCCATGAACGGCCAATATCTGGTGGGTGGCCTGGCTGCTGCTCTGCTGGGAGCCTGCCTGGGTTTCCTGATCTACAATTTTAACCCGGCTACCATATTCATGGGAGATACGGGCAGCCTTTTCCTGGGCTTCATTCTAGCGGCTCTGGGCATCAAGTTGCGTTTCCCCGGCCGGCTGGACATCGTAACCTGGATGGTGCCGGTGGTGGTGCTGGGGCTGCCTGTCTTCGATACGACTTTGGTGATTATCTCTCGTCTGCGGCGAGGT
>SOHZ01000450.1 GCA_004377365.1 Anaerolineales bacterium
TTGGGTTGCATGGCCAGGGCGCGGGCGATAGCCACCCGCTGCTGCTGCCCACCAGACAACTGGCCGGGGTACTTTTGGGCCTGTTCGGGGATGCCTACGCGCTCCAGAAGCTGCATGGCGATTTCCTCTGCCTTATCCTTCGGCCATTTTCGGACCCAGATGGGAGCCAGGGTGACGTTGTCAATGACCTTCAGGTGCGGGAACAGGTTGAACGCCTGGAACACCATCCCGATCTCGCGCTGAATAGCATGAATATTGCGCAGGTCGCTGGTCAATTCGATGTCATCCACGATGATGTCGCCCCGCTGGTGTTCCTCCAGGCGGTTGATGGTGCGGATAAAGGTGGACTTGCCGCCCCCTGATGGTCCGCAGACGACGACCACCTCGCCTCTCTTGACGGTCACGTTCACACCCTGCAGCACGTGGAAATCGCCGAACCACTTGTGCACGTCTCGGCAGATGATGATATCTTCCGCTGTGTTCAGTTTCTCGTTCTGCATATGATCCTCTTTCCCAATCTACCGATTCCTATCGTTCCCCCACGCCCAGCGTCTGCTCCAGGCGACGGCTGGCGTAGGACATGGTATAACAACAGATAAAGAATATGATCGCAGCGAAGGCATAGACCTCCTTGTGCAGGCCGATGAACTCTTTCTGACCGGTCACAGCCTTGGCAATGCCCAACAGGTCCAGGAGGCCGACGATGGCCACCAGCGTAGTGTCCTTGAACAGGCTGATGAACTGCCCGACGATGGCCGGGATCACGGCGCGGAGTGCCTGGGGCAGCACGATCAACCCCATCATCAGTGCCTCGTTCAACCCCACCGCCCTGGCCGCTTCGTACTGGCCTATGGGAATCGCGGCCAGCCCTCCGCGCACGTTCTCGGCGGTGTAGGCCGCGCTGAACAGGGTCATACCGGTGAGCGCGCGCATGACGGTGCCGAGCCGGATTTCCGGGGGAAGAAAGAGCGGCAGCATCAACTGGCTCATAAAGAGCACGCTGATGAGCGGGACACCGCGGATCGTTTCAATGTACACCGTGCAGAGCACCTTGATGGCCGGCAGCTTGCTGCGGCGGCCCAGGGCCAGCAGGACGCCCAGCGGAAACGAGGCCACGATTCCGACGATGGACAACACGAGTGTCAGCAGCACCCCGCTCCATACGTCCGGCTTCACCAGCGGCAGGAACGGGCTCTCCCGCGAGAATCCCCGCAGCAGGATGGTGATCAGAGGAAAGGACAGCAGCCAGCCGATCACCAGCCAACGCCGCGGTTTGCCCTCCGCCCTCCGCAATACCCAGGTGAGCATCGCCAGGAGCACAACGATGCCCAGACTGACCAACACGCGCCAGGCTTCCTCGGCGGGATAGCGACCGATCATAAAGACCCTGAAGTTGACCATGACTACTGCCCAGCGCGCATCCCGCACGACCCAGGTGATGATCGCACGCAACACAACGTATATGAAGGCCACCGAGAAGATAGTGAGCAGCACGTTGTACCACGTGCTGAACAAGTTCTTTTTCAGCCAGCCCAGCAGGCCAACTTCGGTGCGAGGTGGCTTGATTACCTCGGCTTGCATGGCCATGTTCATCTCTCCACAATCTGGATGCGCCGGTTGACGACGTTCATGATCAACGAGATGGTCAAGCTCATCGTCAGATAACTGGCCATAATCATCAAAAAGACCTCGACCACGCGACCGGACTGGTTCAGCATGGTGCTAGAGACGGCGTATAGATCCAGGAAGCCGATGCCGACAGCCAGGCTAGAGTTCTTGGTGAGGTTCAAGTACTGACTGATCAGCGGTGGAATGATCACGCGCAAGGCCTGCGGCAGGACGATCAGGCGCAGGATCTGTCCATTGGTGAACCCCTGGGCTCTGGCCGCCTCGGTCTGACCCTTTGGCACAGCCATGATCCCGGCTCTCACCACCTCGGCGATGAAGGCGCCGGTGTAGACTATCAGACCAAACGTCAAGGCCACGAATTCTGGCGAAAGAACGGTGCCGCCCCTGGCTCTCAGGCCCTTTATAACCGGTACATCGAGGACCAGCGGGTTGCCCGGCACTACGAGCCAGCCGATGGCAGGGATGGCTAGGAAGGCGAAAACCACCCACAGAAAATTAAAGCTGGGGCGTCCTGTACGCTGCACACCGCGAGCCCGCAGGATCCACAGAACCACAGCTACGACGAGGGCGGCGACGAGAAAAGGCCACCACGAGCCAAAGGACTCTGAGGGACGCGGCCAAGGCATGGCCAGACCACGGTTGCTCAGGTAGGTGGGACCGGGCAGGGTGATGGCCGTGATTTTTTCCTTCATCTTGAGCTGGGGCAGCTTGAGAATAACGGCGAAATACAGGAAGAAGAGTTGCACCAGCAATGGGGTGTTGCGGATGATCTCGATGTAGACGCTGGCGATCTTGCTGACGAGCCAGTTGTCAGACAACCGGGCAACGCCGGTCACCAGGCCCAGGAGAGTGGCCAGGATAATGCCCAGGCCGGCGACCCGGATCGTGTTGACCACACCGACCAGGAAAGCGCGCGCATACGAATCGGTGGGGCTGAACGGGATTCCCTCCGCCATGTCAAAACTGGCCTCCTCGTCCAGAAAGCCAAAGCTGAACGTGAGACCCCGTTCCCTGTAATTTGAGAGCGCCCACGCGCCCATGGCGAGCACCAGGATTACGAACGCGATCTGGGCCAGCACTTTGAGCACGCGCTCGTCGCGCCAGAACGGCACCGCTCTTTGGCGTTCCGCCATCGCTGCACGTTGGCTCATACCTGCCCCCTTATGTTCCTTTCATGCAGGATGCAGCCCGACAGGCCTCGCTGGACATATCGGGCTGCATCCATTTCACCCCTAGCGGGGCTATCTGGTCTAGCGCCAGGCCATGGGGTATATCAATCCGCCGTTGGTCCACAATTCGTTGGGTCCGCGCGGAATGTATATGCCCTCCGGCCCCAGGTGTCGGTCGTACACTTCCTGGTAGTTACCTACTTGCTCGAGGACGTTGACCATAAAGTCATTGGGGAGGCCCAGCGAGTCGCCCACTTCGCCCTCAACGCCCAGGAGGCGCCTGATGGTCGGGTTGTCGCTGGCGAGCATCTCGTCCAGGTTCTCGGAGCTGACGCCCGATTCCTCAGCCTCCTGCATCCCCCAGGTCACCCAGCGCACCACGTCGTTCCACTGATTGTCGCCGTGGGCGGTCAGCGGCCCCAGGGGCTCCTTCGACATCGTGACGTCCAGGATGATGTGTTCTTCGGGATTGGCCATGGCCGAACGGAGCACGGCCAACTGCGACTTGTCGGACGTCTCTCCGTCGCAACGCCCCTCTTCGTAGGCCGTATTTGTGTCCACGGTACTCTCGAAGAGCAGGGGGGTGTACTCAACGCCCCGCATGCGGAACTGGTCGGCCAGGTTCATCTCCGTGGTGGTGCCGGTGGTGGTGCAGATTGTGGCTCCCTCCATGTCCTCCAGCGTCTCAAAACCACTTTCCACCCGGACCATCATGCCCTGGCCGTCGTAAAAGTTTATCGCACCCCAGTCCAGCTCGTTCGCCGTATCGCGGGTCAGGGTCCAGGTCGTGTTGCGGATCAAGACGTCAATCTCACCGGTCTGAA
>SOHZ01000006.1 GCA_004377365.1 Anaerolineales bacterium
GTGGCCCGGTTGACCAGAGAGCGGCCGGCATCGCTGGCCAGAACCTGCCACTGGCCGCTATCAATACCCTTGATAAAAATATTGGGGTCAAAGGTCGGACGGCTAGCCATGGCCAGGATTTGGCCCGTGTTGGGGTCAAGGGCTACAATGGCCCCCTGTTCATCTCCCAGAATCGTCTCAGCCACCTGCTGCAACCTTCGATCCATAGTGGTGTAGATGCTGCGGCTTTGGACGGCTGGCTGTTCCTTGACGGTGACGAGTTGCCTGCCCGCCGGGGTGAGGACAACCAACGTGCCACCACGCTGGCCAGCCAAGTAGGGTTCACCCCAACGCTCCAGACCCGCCTTACCTACCAACTCGTCGCCACTGTAACCCTTAGCCACCCATTCAGCCTGCTCGCCCTGTTCTATCTTGCCCATGTAGCCCAGGAGGTGAGCAGCGAGGCCGCCGTCGCGATAGGCCCGCACCCACTGGTCCCTCAAGACGACGCCCGGCAGAGAGGTCAATGTGCTGTAATGGGCCTGGCTGGCCTCGAAAGAGAGGTCGCCAATGGGCACGTACCAATCGAGCCGGGCAAGGGCGTATTTCTCCTTGATGCTCGCCGCTTCGAGGCCCAGAATCCAACCGAGTTCGGCCAGCATCTTCTCCTCGTCTTCGATCTGGCCGGGCACAACCCCCACTGTGACCGCCTGATCCTCAACGGCCAGGCCCGTCCCATAGCGATCATAAATGTTACCCCGTGAGGGCGCATGGCGGAACATGCGCAGGATATTCCCGCCTTCCAGCTCTCTGAAAATGAGGCCAGATGACCAGTTCACCCCCCAGCGACCGTCAGCGTAGCTCAGCGACATGAGGTTGTCCGTCTCAATACGTCCTACCAGGACAGTGCCCATGATCAGGCGATAGGCCACCTGGCCCTGGGGACCATCCTGGAGGAGTGAGACGAGCTGGGTCTCAAGGGCGGTCATGGTTATCTCGGTGGCCACGTCGTGATAGTACTGAACAAACTCTGCCTGGGTGATTTCCGCCTGAGATGGCGGTGAAAGCAAAGCGTACATCCCCTCGTAATCAGTGCGTTCCCAGCTCTCCAGGAACCCCAGAGCCACTTCTGCCAGGCCAGGCAAGACAGGGGTAGGAGTAAACGTCGGTTCCCCCCAAAAAGACAAAGGGGTCACCTGGCAGGAAGCTGTAGCGCACAGCAGAGCAGATGAAGTGGCAAAGAGTAGAATAGCCTTCTTAATCATATCCATCTCAAACCATCTCTTTGGTATAACAAAGCCCTCTGGCTGACTATCCGAGGGCTTCTCACACTATATCTGGCCACAACATCGTCTCCTCTCACCCGCTTCGCCCGCCAGCCGCCATATCATTCGACCATGCTCATGGCAAGCCCCATTTCACCTACAAAAAGCGACCTAGCAGGAAGAAGGAATGAGCCCCAGCCAGAGCAACGACAGTGGTCTTGAGGGTCTTTCCTAGCCAACAACTCAAAAGGAAGTATCCAATAGGGAAACGCAAGACGCCAGCAGCGATGCCAGCCAAGTCAAAAAAGGGATTGGGAAGGAGCGAAAGGAAGAAGATCGTAGCCAATCCATACCGTCTCATCCCATCGTGCAAACGGTCATATATCTCCCGGTTCTCGATCACGGCCTGTCCGCTGTAACCAGCCAGGTAGCCTGTCAGCTCGCCCAGGGCTTCACCCAGCCCTGCTGCCAGTCCAACCAGAACGGGATTGAGCACCCCACCCAAGGCAAAGACCAGGGCCAGACTAGGAACAGGAAATATAATGGTAGCGTTGGCTACCAGGCTGATAAGAAAGATACCCGGATAACCATAGGCCACGAAGTGGCCCAACCTGCCACGCCAAAGGATACCTGCCACGGTGACCGCCATCACAAGTAACAAAGCCAGAAGGCGCAGGAACCTCGTTCTCGTTCGCCTTGTTGCTGAGTCAATGCTTGCTACCTTCCTTTTGGACTCCAACCAGACCTCCATTTCAATTCGTCCATCCTTTTTGGGTTCAGGCAGTTGGCACCCCGATACGCAGTATCTTCTCTTGCCCTTCACTCACGCCTCTGGTAGCGTTAACTGTGTCAATGATCAACGGGGAGTGCCTCACCACCCAGGCGTAATCATAACTGGTGTGCCCAGCCACGATCACCGTGCAATCGTGTTCTGCCAGCACCTTCTCGCTGAGGTTCACCGAACGCAGAGTCAATTCATCACGATAGAACACGTCGTGTCCTACTTTGAATTGAGGGACATAGGGATCGTTGTAGGCCACCTGAACCTCCTGGGCCAACAAGAGCTCGATGATCCGTTGAGCGGGCGAGTTGCGGGCATCATCCACATCACGCTTAAAGGTCACACCGAGGATCAACACCCTGGCTCCGCGCATAGGTTCACCCTGGCGGTTGAGCCCCTCGCTTATCCTGTTCACCACATGGTAAGGCATAGCCTGGTTGACCTCGGCCGCCAGTTCGATGAACTTGGTGTAAAAATCGTACTCGCGGGCTTTCCAACTCAAATAATAGGGGTCCACCGGAATGCAATGCCCTCCCACCCCTGGCCCCGGATAGAAAGGCATAAAGCCAAAGGGTTTGGTAGAGGCTGCTTCGATGACCTCCCAAATGTCAATGCCCATGCGTTCTGAGAGCAAAGCCAGTTCGTTGACCAGGGCAATGTTGACGCTGCGGTAAATGTTCTCCAGGAGCTTGGTCATCTCCGCCACGCGGGGCGAGGAGACGACATGCACCTCAGGAGTCAGTTGGGCCAGAAGAGAGCGCGCCAATTCGCCACACAGAGGGGTTAACCCTCCAACGACCTTAGGGGTGTTCTCTACGGTGAAGACCTTGTCCCCGGGGTTGATGCGCTCCGGTGAGAAAGCCAGGTGGAAATCCACTCCGGCTTTTAGCCCCGACTTCTCGAGGATAGGCAGTACCACCTCTTCGGTGGTACCCGGATAAGTGGTGCTTTGCAAAACTATCAGTTGCTCCGGCCGCAAGTGGGGCTCGATCCCCTCAGAGGCCTTCACAATGAACGACAGATTAGGTGCTTTCATTTCATCAAAAGGTGTAGGCACGCAGATAAAGATAACATCAGCCTCGCGCAGCTTCCCATAGTCAGTTGTGGCCTTCAGGCGTCCGGCGGTAACCAGAGGGGCAATCCTGTCTCCTGCCACATCACTAATATAACTCTCACCCCGCGTGATGGACGCTACTCGCCTTTCATCCACATCCAGGCCTATAACTCGAAATCCGAAACGAGCAAATTCCACAGCAAAAGGCAGACCTACATAGCCCAGGCCAATGACACAGATTTGAGCTTCCCTGGCCTCAATCTTATCCTTCAGACTCATTTCCGCTTTCCTCCGTCAGGCTCAAGGTTTGTGATCTGACGTCTACGCGCTCCAGTTTCACCAAAGCCAACAAGCCGGTTAAGGCAATGGCCCCTCCTATTACGTAACCTTCCAGCAGGCTGGCCTGGGTAATGAACATAGCCAGCACTCCCAGTGCCCCACAGACCAGGTAAAGAATCAAGACAGCCTCTCGCTGAGTGAGCCCCATGGCCACCAGGCGATGGGAGACGTGATCCTTACCCCCTCGATAG
>SOHZ01000581.1 GCA_004377365.1 Anaerolineales bacterium
CCGTTCTGTTACAACTTCAGGGGCGAAAAGCTCGGCTGCCCGCAGTGCGGGTGGTAGTTTTGGTGCGAAGGATTTTTGAAGTGCGTCGCACCTTGACGCACCTCAAGGAGGTGTGCATGGTACGCAGAAGGGTAGAGTTCATCGAGGGCGGATGCTACCACATCTACAACCGGGGCTGCAACCGAGGACTGATCTTCCGTTGCGACGAGAATTATTACTTCTTGTTGCGCCGGGTGAAGCGAGAGATCGTCCGCTGGCAGGTCACCATCATCGCCTATTGTTTGATGCCCAACCACTATCACTTTCTGGTACGGCAAGATGGCCCCCAGCCACTCAGTCGTTTCGTGCAGGCCGTCTTTAATAGCTATACCAAAGCCTTCAACCGGATGTACGATCGGCATGGGACCCTGTTCGAGGGACCTTTCCAGGCTATCCCGGTGACCAAAGAGGGGTACCTGATCCACCTTTGCCGTTACATCCACCGTAATCCATTGGAGGCTGGCCTGGTAGCTGACCCGACGGCCTGGCCTTTCTCCAACTATCTGGAATGGATGGGAAGCGAGAGGGAAGGCTGATAGACCAGGACTTTGTCCGTGCCTGGTTTCCGACGCCCGCTGCTTATGAGCAGTTTGTGTTGGATTATGAGCCTCCCAAAGCCATTGCCGCGGCGGTCCAGAAACTGGCATTGGAATAGGGCAAGGTGCAAAAGGTGCGTCGCACCTGTGGGATTTCACCCTGCTAGGAAGACAAGGCGGAGGAATTGCATCCCTTTGACGGAGAATAAGTTGAACCCAATCATATTCTGCCTCGAATGCGACAAATTCATCGGCGAGGAGCCCCGCTGCCCGCAGTGCGGCTGGGAGAGGGAGGCCCAGGAAGCGGCACCAGCCGGATGGGAGGTGTGGCGCTTCGCGGCCGGAGACAAGCTCTGCTCAGCTCCCACTATCCACCAGGACACTCTCTACCTGGGCACGGAGGATGGCGTGCTGCAGGCCGTGGACACCCGGCAGGGGAAGGAAGTGTGGCGCTTCCCGCTGCCGGAGCACTGGCTGCCGACCGAGGCCGCCGCAACAGGGACCCTGGTCTTTATCGGCACACGGGACGCGCGGCCTTTGGGCTCCGGCGACAAGGCCCTCCTGGCTCTGGACGCGGCCACCGGCAAGGAGGTGTGGCGCTTTGAGACGGGAGCCCTGAATCTCTCAGCCCCGGTCGTCGGCGCGGGCTGGGTCTACTTTGCCGCCAACGACGGGACGGTTCGCGCCCTGGAGGCTAAGGACGGCCAGGAGTTGTGGCAGCGCAAGGTAGAAGGCTGGACCCCCTTCCATCCCACCGTGGCCGAAGGTACCCTCTACCTGGGCTCCCAGGGACCCATCCTCCACGCCCTGGACGCCGAAAGCGGGCGCGTGAAATGGCGCTTTATCGCCGGGGGACAGATCCCCTACTCCCCGGCCGCAGCGGAAGGGGTGGTCTACTTCGGCTCCTGGGATGGCAGCCTCTACGCCGTGGAGGCGCAAGGGGGAAGTGAGATCTGGCACTTCACCGCTGGCGGGGCGCTCACCACCTCGCCCGCTGTGGCCGAGGGCATCGTCTATTTCGGCTGCTACGACAGACAGGTGTACGCGGTAAGGGCTGAAGGCGGCCGGGAGTTTTGGCGTTTCAGGACCGGAGGCCGGGTCTATTCCACCCCGGTGGTGGCTGGGGGAAAGGTCTACTTTGGGTGCGATGACCGGAACCTCTACGCCGTGGACACTGACAGTGGGGCCGAGGCCTGGCGGTTCGAAGCCGAGGGCAAAATCAAATGTGCGCCCCTCGTCGTGCGCGGGATGATCTACCTCGGCTCGCGCCACGGCACTCTCTGCGCCCTCTTGTGTTACGAGAAAGAGCGGTTGCTGTCCCCACAAGAATACGAGCGCCAGGGCGACATCCTGCAGGCCGCCTGTGCCTACGCTCTGGAAGGTGACCTGGCCAAGGCAGCCGGGTTGTTCCAGCAAGAGGGGGAGTACACCAAAGCGGCCGAGCTCTACCGTGAGTCGGACGACCTGAGCCGGGCGGCCGAGATGTACGCCCAGGCTGAAGCCTTTGGGAAGGCCAAAGAGCTGTACCGGCAGGCCGGCGAGCCGCTGCAGTTGGCCGAATTGCACGTTAAACTGGAGGAGTACCTGGCCGCGGCGGAGATTTTTGAGCGGGAAGGTGAGCACAGCCAGGCCGCCGAGATGTACGAGAGGGTTGGGGATCAGGCCAGAGCCAAGGAACTCTACTATCAGGCCGGAGAGCTGGTTAGGGCGGCCGAGTTGTGCGTGGATTTGGGTTCGCACTACGAGGCCGCGAAAACCTACGAGCGAGCCGCCCTCATCATGGAAAAAGAGGGGGAAGAGACCGACGTGGACGAGCACCAGTTGGGGGAGCTCTTCACCCTGGCGGCCCAGAACTACCGGCTGGAATTCGACGATGGGCGCGCCGACGAATGTCGCCGCAAGGCCATCCGATACAAGCGGCTGCCCGACATCCAGGTCAACATCTCAGCCGAAGAAGGCTTCCGGGTCCTTGAGTGGAAAGCCTTTCGCCTCACCCTCAGCAACACGGGCTACGGGGTGGCCAAAGACATCGAGTTCACGGCCAGCGGCGCCTTTAAGGGAGATGCGACCGGGAGGATGTCGGGGCTGCGCGACGGTGACAGCCGGGAGTTTAAGATCGCCATCAAGCCCACCGAGGCCGGTGAGCAAGTTCCGCTGGCCATCAGGGTGAGCTATCGTGACCCGCTTGGTGAGCTGCGGGAGGTAGAAAGAGAGACCTTTATTCAAGTGGCACGGTACAGAGAACCGAGAAGTGGCCGGTTTTCCTCGATAGCGACGGTGAAGAAAAAAATAGAATCCCTGCGCCGCCAACACCAACAGTTGGTCAAGAACTTGAGCCGGCTAGAGGAACAGGCGGCCAAATTTGGCATAGCCGTACCGCTGCATGTTTTGAACGACATAGACTATCACAAAGAGGAAATCGAGAGGATCAAGGCAGAGTTGTCTTCGTTGGAGGAGTGAGGCAGGGTCGTTCGGTTTTCTACTGAGGCCTTGCAAGGGTTTGTCCTGCCAGTCCCTTGACCGCAACAGCGCACTCTATGACGGCGGACAGCGCTCCCCAGTGATGCGTCTTTCCTTGATCCAGTTGATGTTAAGCAATAAAGTCACTGCGCACTGGTGGTTCCATCCGTGCGCTTTACATTTTGCCAGACAATGGTATAATGTCAAGCGTTGAAGGAGAGGTTTGTGTACCCATGCGCAAAGCTGCTGAATCGTTTTTTCGTGCTTTTCGTATTGTTTGTGTTCTGCCTCTGGTCGCTCTGCTGGCGGCGTGCGAGTTGCCTTTCGCGTCCGCACCGCCTCCTCAGCCAACGCGCACCCCTGTACCCACAGTTACCCCCCGGCCTGAAATAGCCTACGACCACGACCCGGCGGCTCTCATCGTCGAAGCCGATGCCCTCGGCGAGGATAGACGGGGCACTCCGGGGAGCCATGTGCCGGCCCTGCGTCTCTACGGCGACAGGTTCGTGGTCTATGCGGGCGAGCCCACCCTGGCCAACCTGGGAACCGACGCCATCGTCATGACCGGCCATC
>SOHZ01000251.1 GCA_004377365.1 Anaerolineales bacterium
AATTTCATGATTTGTCAATTTGACGACAGCTAGTTTGTGGTAATCTACGAGATTTTCAATGACGCCGGTCAAGCGTATAAAGGGGTTATCCCTGTGGACCGTTGGAAAGAACCTTACATGTCTAAAGACGAGCTTCAGCGTGAGATGGATGAGGGTGTCGTGTTCTGGGGGTATGAAAAAGATGGCGAACTGATTGGTGTGACAGGCATCCAACACATTCAAGATGTGACCCTCATCAGACACGCCTATGTTCGCACGGCCAAACGAAATCAGGGCATAGGGGGAAAACTGTTATCCCACTTGCGAAAGCAGACAACCCGCCCCATTTTGATTGGCACTTGGGTGGATGCCGTTTGGGCGATTCGGTTCTATGAAAAACATGGTTTTCGATCGGTTTCCTCAGAAGAGAAGGAGCGGTTGCTGATAAAATACTGGTCGGTCCCCGAACGTCAGATCGAAACCTCTGTGGTCCTAGCAGATCAGAAGTGGTTCGATGCTCGTCAACGAGAAGCAAACAGAGCCTGACAGCGTGTTTGCGGCTGCAGGTCATCCGGCCCTGCACAAGTTCGCCTGCGCTACCTTTGAACGGAGGAGACAAAGGGTAGATGGCTGACAGACTAGCTGTTGATAAGGCCTACCTCATTGACACGCTAAAAACAATGGTCAGCATAGACTCTATCCTGCCTCATGAGGAACGCCTGGCCGAGTTCATCGCCGATGAGCTCAGGGCGATGGGCGTCGAGCCAGAATGGCAAGAGGTGGCTCCAGGTCGCCCTAGGGAACATCCCTACCATCGTTTTCGGTCCTAAAGGGGCGAACCACCGCTGTGCTGGGGAGTACGCAGAGTTGGCTACCCTGGAGCCGGTCGCCCGTGTGTACGCTGAGACAGCTCGTCGGTTCCTATCTTGCCGCTCTTGAGTCTGGATAAGGAGATGGCCCTTTATGTGGAAAAACCGATTGCTTGCCTCTACGGGGAAATTCAAGCATCCTGCCTGGGGGGTGTCTCATTCACAACGGATTTACGAGTTGTCGTTGCAATTAGCTGCGGAACAAGGCGTTGATGTGGACCAAGATGCACTATTGGCGGCCGCTTATCTTCATGATATGGGGGCGTTCGAGCCTTACAAGCAGCCAGGCGTGGACCATGCGGAGCGATCAGTTCAAGTCGCAGAGGGAATCCTTAACTCAATTGGCTTCCCACCGGACCGAACACCCCTCGTCAAAGACATTATTCGGGGTCACATGTTTTATGCCGATCCAGCTCCGCAGATCGAGGCGGTCATTTTCCATGACGCAGATGTCTTGGATTTCATGGGCGCTATCGGCGTGGCGCGGCTTCTGTCCATTGTTGGACTCGATGATTGGACGCCGGATTTGAAAAGTGCCATAGAGCTGATTCAGCGTTTTAGCCAGGAGCTTCCGGGTAAATTGCACACGCCTCAAGCTCGGCAAATGGGTAAGGTCAGACATGCAGAAATGGACGCTTTTCTGACGTCTTTATCCGATGAGACCAGCAACTTCAACGTTCTTTAAGTGTGAGAAGAGTTGAGTGAGGAAGAATCTATGAGGACTACTATTATGATGATGTTGCGTCGGTGGTAGATCGAAAGACACCATCCACTCTGCAAATTGTGTGGTCATAAGAGTTATTCAAGCGAGAAAGGAGCAATAAAGATGCATAACACAAGCTCTCACAGCAAGAGATATGTCCTTGCCGCCGTTCTCGGTGCGGTTGCGGGTGGGCTCGTTGTGGCTATTGCTACAAGGGCTATCCCCAAGATCATGTCGCAGATGATGTCGGGAATGATGCAGAACATGATGGCCCAAATGGGAGAAGGTGGCTGCGACCCAGCGGAGATATGACAGCGCATGATGGCGGGCTTCGGTGAAGCCCAACAGGAAACCCAAGGTGAGTAGAGTCACAGGCAGCCACTTCAAATAACAGGCGGTTTGCGGCTACGGGCCATCCGGCCCTGCGCCCCAATTCGCTGGTGCGACTTTGCAAATGCCGGGGTCGTTAAGTGAAATGCCCAAGCCCATCCACATGAAAATAACAATAGGAGGTGATGAACATGGCATTTAAAGTAGCCTTCCTTGCCCATGCCCCTGATGCAGAGCCAGAAAAGCATCGGTGCCTGATTGAAACGTCCAAGTACAAACTCTTTGTAGTGGTGGTCAAGGATCAAGATCAAGCAGTTGAAGCGTGTAAAAAGTTTGTCAAAGAGGAGGGCATTCACTCCATCCTCCTCTGCCCAGGATTTACACATAGAGATGTGGCGGAGATAGCGGAAGTGGTTGGGGAGAACGTTGCTGTGGCCGTAGCCAGAGGAGACGGTCCGAGCAACAGGGTTTCAGCGGAGGTGAGGAGAAGAGAAGGCTTTTCTTCAGGAAAAGAAAAAAGATGATGATTCCAACGATCAAGTTGGAGGCTAAAATTAAGGAGATTAACAAACCGTGGTCTCCCATTGAGGTAGCATGGGTAAATGACCAGGTTGTTCGGATGGCATTGTTTGATGGAGAATATCATTGGCACCAACATACGAATGAAGATGAACTTTTTTACGTGTACAGAGGAAGCATAGTTGTTCAAGTAAAAGGTCATCCAGATATAACTTTACACGAAGGAGAAATGGCTGTGATACCCAAAGGTGTAGAACATTGTCCGAAAAGTTTAGAGCCCTCTTATGTTCTGATGTTTGAACCTTATGTTCTAAGAAGCCGAGGAGATTAGGGGGCTCTATGTTTTAGGCAGGACTTGGGATAACAGGCTGTTCACGCTTCGGATTAAAGCCACAGGCATTTGCAGCTATGGGCCATCCAGCCCTGCAAGTCCGCTGGCACGACTTTGCAAACGCCGGGAACGTTACACGAAATTGCCATATATAACAGTATGTAAGGGGGAGTGTTATGCTAACAGGAATTCATTTTCTCCTGACCTATACCTGCAATTTTGGATGTGACCACTGCTTCTTGTACTGTGGTCCGGATGCAAAGGGGACTTTTACCCTAAATAAGCTCAGGAAAGTCTTTAGTGAGATGACCAGGATCGGAACAATAGAATGGGTGTATTTCGAAGGTGGTGAACCATTTCTCTTCTATCCTCTGATGCTTGAAGGCATCAGAATCGCTCGTGATGCGGGTTTCAAAACCGGAATAGTAACCAATGCATATTGGGCAACATCTGTTGAAGATGCCGGTCTTTGGCTCAAACCTCTTAATGAATTGGAGGTTGCCGATCTCAGTTTAAGTGATGATTTGTTTCACCATACTGAGGAGGAAGACAATCCCGCCAAATTGGCTTTAACTGCGGCGAAGAGATTGGGTATACCAGTGGACACGATTTGCATTGAGGAACCTACGATTGAAACAGGTATAGATAAGGAACAAGAGAAAGGCGCGCCAGTCATCGGCGGTGGCGCTATGTTTAAAGGCAGGGCTGTCGAGAAACTGACTGAGGGACTACCAAGAAGGCAGTGGGAAGAATTCACCCAGTGTCCACATGAAGATCTAGAAGACCCAAAAAGAGTCCACCTAGATTCGTATGGCAATGTCCACCTCTGTCAGGGGCTAAGTATGGGCAATATGGAGGAGACTCCTCTGTCGTTACTAGTCAAGAACCATAATGCTCTCTCACACCCAATCTGCGGACCTTTGGTCAGAGGAGGGCCTGCGCTCTTGGCTAAAGAATACGATGTCAAACATGAAGATAAATACGTTGATGAATGTCATTTCTGCTATCTTGTTCGCTTGGCTCTAATAGATAGGTTTCCACAACACCTCACACCGAGGCAGGTCTATGGATTGGAATAGAAACGGCAACTATCACGCCCGCCGCAGATACGCCCTGATGCACCGCTTCCTTGATTTCATGGGCATAAACGCCAGGCGGCTACGTGTTGATTGGGTCTCTGCTTCCGAGGGGAAACGCTTTGCCAAGGTGGTGGCAGAGCTGACGGACCAGGTGCGGCAATAGTTCTATTATCGCCTTGCATTATTCCTTCATTTGATGTTATAATGGTGCAGCATGGAACGTCACCTGTTTGAACAGCTTGTTGCAGAGGCACTTGATGCCTTGCCTGATGTTTTTCTGGACAAACTCGACAACGTTGAGGTCGTGGTCGAAGATTGGCCCAGTCGGGAGGTTGTACGCCGAACAGGGGCACGTTCTGCCGCTGGCCTGCTAGGTTTCTACCACGGTGTCCCGCAGACAAAGCGCACCCATAACTATGGCCTGGTACTGCCGGATAGAATCAGCATCTACCAACGCCCCATAGAAATGCACTCCCGCACCACGGAAGATGCTCGCCGGATTATCCATCGCACCCTCCGACACGAGATAGCACATCATTTTGGTATAGATGATGAGCGGTTGCGGGAATTGGGCCGGTAAGGTCAGGGGGAAGCCAGTCGTGTTCGAGGCCATTGAAGACATTCAAATTCCCGGACTTTTCCAGGACAAGAAAGGCGACGTTAAGCGAGCCCATGATCGCATGAGTAAAATCATGGGCAGCGAAAGGGGGGGCAGTCCATGAACCTATGGCGTGAATTAGAACCAGGCCCCAGGATACCCGAGGTGGTCTTTGCCATCGTGGAGATACCCAAGGGCTCCCGCAACAAGTACGAGTATGACAAGAGCACCGGCCTCATCAAGTTAGACCGAGTGCTTTACTCCTCAATCCACTATCCCGGCGACTATGGCCTGATCCCTGGCACTTATTGGGGAGACGAGGACCCGCTGGACATCCTGGTCATGGTCAACCAGCCTTCTTTTCCCGGTTGCATCATCGAGGCCCGGCCGATAGGCATTTTCAGGATGATGGATAAGGGGCTGAACGACGACAAGATCCTAGCTGTGCCGGAGACAGATCCCCTGTTCCAGGATTACCACGACCTAGCCGATGTACCGCGCCACTTTCTGGCTGAGGTGGCTCATTTCTTCACGGTCTACAAAGACCTGGAGGGGGTACGAGTGAAATCTCTGGGTTGGGACTCGGCAAAGGCAGCCAGGGAGGCCATCGTCCATGCTGTCGAGCTATATAGGAAAGAGTACGGATAGGCTGTAGTCCGTGTTGAATGAATGGTGGAGGAATGGATAGCAAAGAGGTAAAACCATGACAGACGCCAGTCAAATCCTGATCGTGGAAGACGACGTTGACTTGGCCGAGATGTTGGACACCCTTTTCCAGGACCTTGGCTACGAGGTCTCGACCACCCATTATGGAGAAGAGGCCCTGGTTCTGTGTGAGGAAAGAATGCCAGAGGTAGTGATTCTGGACATCTATCTGCCCGACATTAATGGCTACGAAGTCTGCCGCAGGCTGCGCAACAACCTACTAACCAAGCACATCGCCGTGATCCTTCTGACCCAGAGGACCTTAAAGAGCGATAAGCTACTGGGGTTGGAGCTAGGAGCGGTTGATTACATCACCAAGCCCTTCGACACCGAGGAGCTGAAGCTTCGGGTACAGAATACCATCCGAGGAATTCAGCACAAGAGATCAATAGATGGGGTCACCGGCCTGCCCAGGGGCAGGCTAATCGAGGAGCAATTCAGGTTTTTATTGCGCCGCGAAAACTGGGCTCTTATGTACATGGGTATCAGCGGCTTTGGACCTTTCAAGGAAGCCTACGGCCTGGAGTCAGCCAAGACGCTCCTACGTATCACCGCTAGCACCTTGTTGGAAGCAGTCGGAGAAGTGGGCACTGTAGATGATTTCGTCGGCCATGTAGGAGAGGATGATTTCGTCGTCACCACCGTACCCGCCAGAGCTCAGGCGCTTATGCATAGGATCAAAGGGGGTTTCAAAAGCGCGCTCAAAGACCTGGATACTGTCATCGAACAGGAGAGAGTAAGAGCAATCAAGAAGGGGAGGCCACAAGATGCTATCCCGCTGCTGGACCTTTTCATAGGTCTGCTCACCAGTAAGGAGAGAGATTTCACCGACATTCGCGAGTTGGCTGAGGCCGCGGCCAAAGCCCGAAGGCGGGCAGAGAAGGGGCTCTCGAGTGAGCAAACTGTGTAGTCAACGAGCTTGTCACTGACTTTCTGTGGCCGAAACGGATTGACGACTTTCGCCTACACCGACCAGTTGGGCTAGCGGCATTGAACGAGGAGGGACGATCATGAGCGCCAAAAAACAGGCCGGGCAACCGGCACAAATGCACCTCAACGTCGAGCTGCCCGCCAACTTGGAAGCCATTTATTCCAACTTTGCCCTGATCACCCATTCACCTTCAGAGATTGTTATTGATTTTGCGCGCATGTTGCCCAACGTGCCCAAGGCCAAGGTCTACGCCCGCATCCTGATGACGCCCATGAATGCCAAGCTGCTACACCAAGCCCTGGGAGAGAACCTGGGCAAATTCGAGGAGCAGTACGGGGAGATCAAAACGCCAAAGCATGGCTTTCACGAAGAGAGGCCCATTGGGTTCAAAAAGTGATTTGAGGGGGGATATCCCAGAACCATCGGTAAATGCAGCACAATCTGTCATTGCGAGCGACCGGAGGGAGCGAAGCAATCTCCTGACTTGGCCAAACGAGATTGCCTCGTCGCGGAGTTTATCCTGAGCCCGTCGAAGGGCTCCTCGCAATGACAGTACCACCGACAATTTTGGGATATACCCTCTGAGGGGCTGACGTTTGCTATCGGGACTGAAAAAGGGTGTAATTGAAGTGAAGTCAAAACAGATGAGTCAGAGATAGCTGGATAAGAGCAGAGAACACTACCCCTGCTCTTGTCATTGGGAGGAGCTCTTGAAGAACCTGGAAATTATCGCCGAGAAGATCCGCACCAACTTTGAAGCCAAAAGCAAAGTACGAGACGAGACGCTACGGCTCTCGCGGCAGTTGATCCGCCACTGCGCCAACGCCATCCGGGCCACCCACCGAAGCGAATTCGAGAACGCCACAGGGCTTCTGGTCACAGCCAAAGCACTGGCCTCCGAGATGGTGGACGGCGTGGCCGATTATGCCGACCTCTACCACGCTGGCTATACCCAGGACGCCCTCAAGGAGTTCGCTGAGGCCAGCATCACCTACGCCCTCATCACCGACCGCCCCCTGCCTGACCCCGACGAGCTGGGCGTGGAATACGCTGCCTACCTCAACGGTTTGGGTGAGGCAGCGGGCGAGTTGCGCCGCCACGTGCTGGACATCATCCGCTACGGGGAACTGGAACGGGGGGAAAAAGTCCTCTCTATGATGGATGACATCTACGGCGTATTGGTCACCATTGATTTCCCCAATGCCATCACCGGTGGTCTGCGCCGCACTACCGACATGGTACGGGGGGTGCTGGAGCGGACGCGGGGGGACCTGACCATGAGCCTGCGCCAAGAAAAACTGCAACAGGCCCTGCGCGGTTTCGAGGAGAGGGTAAATGGCTAGGGCTAGGGACGACGACCGCATAATCCGCGCCAGCGAGATTGGCCAGTACGAGTACTGCGCCCGCGCCTGGTGGCTGAGGCGGGTCCTGGGCTATCACCCCCACAACGTGGAGGAGATGGCCGTTGGCACAGAGGAACACGCCAGCCACGGGCGGCAGGTCGTCAGCTATCACCGCTGGCGAAGACTGGCCTACCTTATGCTGTCGCTGGCGGCCGTCGTCGGGCTGCTGCTCTTTTGGTCACTCGTGAGAGGGGGGGTGATGTGATGGTTGCATCCGCCTTCACCCGGGCGATGCCCGCTGATTCACCGCCTGGAGACCCGAAGAGGGACCAGCGATCATCACTGCCTTGAATGGAGAGTACATACCGTGAGCACCGTACTGGCTGCCCTCTTCCTCCTCCTGGTCGCGTCTGGCTTGGCGGCCTTGTGCTGGTCCCGCCGCAAGCGAGAGTGGACCGGTCTCCCCCGGGGCCGGGTAGTCTACACCGACACGGGGGCCTGGGATCGCTGCGAGAAGCCCCTTTTCTCAAAACGCCATCTGCTCACCGGTAGACCAGACTACCTGGTCGAAGAGAGAGGGCGAGTGATCCCCGTGGAAGTAAAGTCCGCGCTTTCTCCTCCCATCCCCTATCGCTCCCACGTGCTGCAACTGGCTGCTTACTGCCTCCTGATAGAAGAGGAATACGGTCAGGCCCCACCCTATGGCATCATCAAATACCGTGACCAGTCTCTGGCCATAGACTACTCCCCCCGCTTACGGGCTCAGATCTTGGACACCATGGCCAAAATGCGGCGTGATCTAGCTGCTGACGATGTAGCCCCCAGCCACTCCAACCCCAACCGCTGCCAACGCTGCGGCTACGAGGCAGATTGCTCATACTAGCAAAACGGCTCATCCGTGGATGGGCCAGGATAGGCTATCAAAAGTAAAGTTGCTATTTCAGCGATTTGAAACGATGCCGAGTTTGACGATGATTTGACCAATGACTGGCTTCAGTGTACAATTAGGGCAGGCGCCCGATAACATCTCACCCTGGCGCGTTACTGAAGTGACAAGGGCACCAGTGAGTGAGGCCATGTTGCGTTTTATGTATTGGCCAAGGGTGCTGTACATCCTTTTTTGGATCTGTCGTTCATTGCAAAAAGAGACAAGAGGAGGTTGTCATGATTCTGAAAGGTAAACTTTATGCGGAATCGCCGATTTACAGGGGAAATGCACGCAAGACCCTTTTTACAAGGGATGGAGATGGGACCCATCGGTTGGTCTCTCTGGCAGGGGAAATTGCGGGTACAGCCCAGTCCCTGATGGACGCCTTTATCGGTCGATCGCGCAGTGGCGAGAACCTGGGCCTGCTTAATCGAATGTGGTTGCGATTATACGACTCCCCTATGCCGACAGGGCTCATTACTAAAGTAGAGTGCCAGTTGCAAGAAGAGAGTTATCCTCGTGATCACTTTTTTGACTTGCGCATGGGCATCAAGTTGGATGAAGACCGTTGGGCTGCGGAAGCGAATGCAAATTACAAGATGGAAACGCTGTTCCGCAACTCTGTTTTCGATTTCACTTTGTCTGTAAACGAGTCGGTCCTGCAGGAAGGTGAGAACGCGGCCCGGCTGTACCATGTCCTACGAGAACTGGAAGAAGGACGTTTTTGGTTCGGGGCTGGCAAAAGCAAGGGGTTAGGGCGCGTTCGCCTTGAAATGGACCTTCCGTTTTCGGCTCCCGAAACACCTCCCAGCCTACACCCTGGAACGAACCACTTAAGGATATTCTTGACCTTTAACGCCACGAACCCCGTTTTGGTCGGTTGGAATTGGGGCAAGGTGGATCCTGATGTGCCTTCCTTTGCCGCTATTGAAGGCCGTTTGCTAGTAGAAGCGATGCGTGGCTTGCCAGACCCCATCCGTGAGCGGCTGGAGATGGGGCTGGCAGGGCCGATCCTCAGCCCGGAAGATTGGAAACAAAAGTTCGCTGAGTATCTTCCGAGAATCATTGCCATTTGGTTGAGGGAGTGTTCAATCGGAGAAGTCGAGACTTGGATCTTGTCAACCCAAGCCGTGGCCAAGCTAGGCAAGGGAAAATATGCGCTCTCTAAGAAAATACTCGCTCAAATTCAACCGCTAGTCGAGCAGCCTTTCCCCAGCAAAGAAGCGGCCGAAGACGCTTTCAAAGAAGCCCTTGGGAAAAAAGCCAACATGGCTAAACGCATTCTCAAGGTCATGGAACAACAACGTCAGACCAGCCAGCAGCTCAATCGTGACACCTGGCTGGAAGTCGCCGATGGCCTGGGGTTAGATGTCACCCTGGCAGACCATCTTGCAGAACAAATTCAGAGCGAAGCGGCCCTGGTGGAGATTCTGACACCAGCATGTCAAAAGATCCTCCCCCACCTCTACCAACAGGTGGATCAACAAATCAATTTGCTTCAGAGCGACGCCTGGGTGGATGCGGAAATTGCAAACCGTGAGGAACACCTGCGGATCAAGAACATGTTGCTTCAGGGCGAAATTGACGAGTATCAATGGGGCAACCCAGACCTGGTTCCAGAAGGTGTCAACCCTGCAGCGTGGAGGGAATTTGTTGACGCCCACAGGCGAGTGAAATTCCGCCACATGTTAAATGCCAAGAATCTGAACAAAAGCATCACCAATGACGAGACCATGATCGCTTTCCTCAGTGCCTATCGTGATCGGACCCGCCAGGAACTGGCCCAGCCCCACCACATTGATTTTCGGGCCGGCGGCGCGTCCAATCGAGAGATATCCCGCAAGTACGGCAAGCCATACGATACGGTATTCATGCGTATGCTGTCCTGGGCGCCGTCTTCACAGGAGCAGGGAGCCTGGGAGATCTATATTCCCGGTAGCACGATCAAGGGGGCATTTAGGAAACGCGCCTCGCAGGTGTTAAAAACCCTGTGGGGTGAATCTGCCGAGACTACCGGGATGTTGAACCGTCTCTTTGGTGCTCAAAGGCAGCGAGGATTGGTCTTTTTTTCCGACGTCTATCTCACCGATCCGCATGAACCGGAACGCGCCTGGTGCTCTATGGACGGGGTTAAGATGAATCCCAAGACAGGACAGCCGATAGAGACCGCCAAGCACGATTATCTCTTTGCCTATGGCGATCAGCTTGCGTTTCAACTCCAGTTGGACATTCAGGACATTGAAGAGCAAGACATGGAGGCGATTTCTCTCCTGGTCCATTTGCTGCAAGATTTTCAAAGGGGCGATATCCCCTTGGGCGGTGAAAAGACCAGTGGTTTTGGTTGGGTTAAGGCGGACGTGTCCAGGCTCACCTGGCTAACAGCGGACCCGGACGGTGTGGGAGAAAAGCTGTTTGGGAAGCAATCGCTGAGTCAGGATGGCGTTTGGCAAAGGCTAGACCTTGAGGGCAAGGAGGCCGCCAATGCTTTGCAGATCATCCACCCTCTCGTTGCCAAGCAAAAAGTCTCCCCAACCCCACCCCGGGCCAGTGCCGGCTTTATCTCGCACCGGGCTTTCGGCGGTCATTGTGGCACACTGGCCGTGGAAGCCGAGATCCTGACACCGATTAACATACGAGAGAGTGGCGAACCGTCCTTTGTAGCTACCCTGGCAGATGGCCCTGTAAACGGCTGGGACTTTTTCTCCATGGCCTCCCCCGAGGCCGCCCAGCGAGGTCCCAACAAAGTCTATGCGCTCCCTAGCCGGAGTATCAAGGGGATGCTGCGCCACATCTATTCCATCGCCAGCGATTCCAGTGAGCCAAGCCTCGATATCGGCCGCTTGAATCCGGCAGATGGTTTGTTCGGCTGGGTAGGAACGGGGCCAAACCAGGCCATCATGGGGCGTCTGTCTTTCAGCTTTGGCCTGTTCGAGGAACCCGAGCTAACTTGGTTCAAAGTGCCATATCCCTACGGCGAGTGGCAGTATACCGGAGGTCAATGGAAACACACACCGGATAGCTCTGCTGCCAAGATGCTCATCGGCAAGAACTGGCGGGTCTTTACGCACGCCCCACTGGCCCCAATCGCCAAGCGATTGGATGATTTTCGCCCCGATACGTTCCAGGCCCGTTATTTGAGGGCCATATTGCCTGGCGCACGCGCCCGTTTCACGATTCGCTTCTGGAACCTCGACGAGCAAGAACTACAAAGGTTGATGTGGTGCGTGGTACTGGAGCCGGGCCTCGCTCACAAGACAGGGAACAACCGCTACCTCGGTTTTGGCAGCCTGCGCTTGCGAGTTCTCCCAGACAGTTTCCTGATTGACTGGGCCAAGCGGTACGCTGGCGAGCCCGAACAGAGCTGGCAATTGCCCATCCAGGTTGACGAGTGGATCAAACCCGATGTAATTTATCATTACAGGGCATTGCGAAAGGTGTTGAATGCTAAGCAGCTTTGATTGGCTGCGCCGTAGTCAGACCGGCGCCGAGTTGTTAGCTACCCTGGAATATCTTACAGACAAACCCGATCTCTTTCCCAGTGGGGAAGAGATCGGGCCGCCTCATTCCGCCCTCGACGGCCCTTGCCAACGATGCTGGATCTATCCTCGTCAATCTTCCCCCCGGCGGAATTATTGCAAATCATGCCAAGCTATCCTGGATAGAGCCAGCAGGTTGAGCAACATCTCTCGTCAATCCATCGTCATCTGGGGTCTTGTCAATCGCTTGTCGGGGCAGCTTCGTATGGGTGAAGGATTCTATGCTCATCACATCTTTGGCGCTTATGCCCATGACGAGAACCATTTTCTGCTGGTGATGCCCCGACGCGAGTTAAAGATATGGCTCCAGGAACTTGTCATTTACCACGGGGCTGATCTAAAGGGGCTGCTTCAGATATTTCCCACCACAGGAGCGGGAAAAGGAATAGATATGGGAGATGTCCTCTGCAGAGCTATCCATCATGAGTCGCGGTTTCCCATGGACCAATTACGTGTTCAGTTCTATTCCGCGCCCTATCAACTCCTGAAACCCCACACACGTGACCAACAGGGATTGCTCACCTTTGAAGTCTCTGAATTCTTGAGCTTGCTAGAAATGGCAGCCGTCTTTCGAACAGTATTGCGCCCCAAAGAACAAGAGTCGCTCTACGAGTTGGTGAATTTAAAGGATACCGGCGAGGAACAATTTTACTGGGGACGATTCATGGGGTTCTTGAGTCAGGAAGCCAAAGATATGCTGAGCGCCTGGAGAATTCGACAGTGGCCCAAGAGTCGAATCAAGTTGTTATACGAACTC
>SOHZ01000056.1 GCA_004377365.1 Anaerolineales bacterium
CTGCCTCACCGCCTCAGATGGCGCGGGGGCCTTATCCTTGTAGTCCCTTTCGTTGCCGCCGTGCTGCTGAAGGCTGTATTGATACCCATCAATGCTATTCCCTTTGATTCCGACGAAGCCATCCCCACGCTGATGGCCAAACACATCCTGGCAGGTGAGCGGCCTCTCTTCTGGTATGGTGAGGACTATGGCGGCAGTTTAGACTCCTTCCTTATTGCCGGTGCATACAGCCTTTTGGGTGTTTCGGTGACCGCAGCGCGGGTGGTACAGAGCTTGGAGTACCTGGGCGCGATTCTGTTCACTTATCTGCTGACGCGCCGCATCGTCCACAGCCGTTTCGCCGCCCTGTCCACCGCCTGGTTGATGGCCCTACCCACTACCTTACTAAGCCTGTTCACCACTACATCTCTCTTCTATACTATTGTGATGCTGCTAGGCAGTATGCTTCTCTTCGTTGGACATAAACTTCTTCACGAGAGCGAGAAATCGCTGGCGCTGTGGCTGGTCTTTGGGGCTCTGGCAGGGCTGGCTTTCTGGACCTTTGGCATTCTCGTCATTTACATCCTTCCCGTGAGCCTGCTCATGTTGTCACGTCTGAGGCGACGATTGTGGCCCCACTACCTGCTGGCCACGCTGGCCTTCTTTCTTTTCAGCAGCCCGTGGTGGATTTACAATTTTACCTACGAAAACGCTGCCTTGCGCGTCGTTTTTGAATCCGATACCTCATTGCCCACCGCATCCATGTCTCTCCGCCTGTTGGGCTTCTTCTGTCTCGGTTTGCCGACCCTTTTCGGCTTTCGCTATCCTTGGGCTCCTCAAGTTGTGCTGCCGGCGCTCGCCTGGGCCATTCTCACCTTTTATTTGGCTGTGTTGGCCTTTGCCGTCCACGCCTGGTACCGACGCTATGCCCTGAGCGGGACGAAGGGCCCCACCGGCGTGTCAGCTAGCGGTTTAACCTTACTATGGCTGTTGATCATCGTGTGGCTGGGGCTCTTCTTCAGCACCCGTTTCGGCATTGACTCCAGTGGCCGCTACTACCTGCCGCTTTATGCCCCCCTCCTCATCTTCGCTGGTGTAGCGCTGGCAACCCTACGTCAACGCCATCGCCGCCTGGCCATCGGCCTGCTGACTCTGGTCCTGGGGTTCAATTTGCTGACCACCTTTCTGGCTCTCTGGCAGGGCCAGCCTGGATTCACCGCGCAGATGAGTCCCGCCCGTCAGTTCGACAACCGGTATGATCAAGCTCTCATCACCTTCCTGGAAGAGCACGGCTCTTATGGCTACAGTCACCATTGGATTACCTACAAGATCGCCTTCCTGTCGGATGAACAGGTCATATTGGCGTCCCAATTGCCCTACCACTCCCACCTGCGCTACAATCCCAGAGACGACCGCTATCCGCCCTACAGCCGCCAGGTGGTCGCCAGTGACCGGCCGGTGTACGTCACTTTCCAGGAACCCCATCTGGACCGCCTGTTGCGACCCAGCTTTGCCGCGCTGGAGGTATCCTATAGGGAGCAGGACATCGGCCCCTACCGGGTGTTCTATGATTTGTCGGCCAAAGTAGAGCCCTGGCAGTTGCAACCTTATCCAGGCCAACCCGCACCACCCCGGGAGGTCAGCCATGATTAGGCATGGCTCAAGAATGTGTATCTGGTTCAACCCATCGCTGATAGTGATTTTAACGGCAACGCTTTACTTGGGCATTATTCTGTCGTTGCACAATTGGGACCCACTAGCGTTTGTGTCGCAAGGGACTCGCTTCACTACAGGCGACCCCCTCGGCAGTGAAGGGTACGACGGGCAGTTCGTCTATCAAATTGCCTTGCGACCCACAGAGGCGATGGCATATCTGGATGTGCCAGCCTATCGTTATCAGCGTATTTTTTACCCGCTGCTGGCTCGCTGGCTGGCACTGGCGCAGCCAGCGCTTATTCCATGGACATTGCCGCTCATTAATCTGGCAGCGCTGGGCATAGGCACGGGGTTAGCCGGGCGTCTGTTGGAACGCAGCGGAACAAGCCCCTGGTTTGCGCTGCCCGTGGGACTCTTTGCGGGTCAGTTGCTTGCGCTGCGCGTGGATCTGCCGGAACCGCTGGCCTTGGCCTTGGCGTTAGGGGGAGGGCTGGTCATTGAACAGACTCAGCGGGTCCCGGCAACGCTGTCAATCACCGCTCGCGCTCGAACTATCCATTGGTTCGGACTCGTTGCCGGTGCCGTCCTTTTTGCGTTGAGTGCCCTGACTAAAGAGACGATGCTGCTGACCGCCGCCGGGTACGGGCTTTACCTGGGGTTAGCGCGGGGCTGTCGTCCTGCGCTCCTGTTCGGTGTGATAGCTGCTGGGCCTTTTCTGCTCTGGCAGGGCGTGTTGTGGCTATGGCTGGGCCAGCCGGGCATTGGCTCTGGAGGCGCGGGGGCAACGCCATTCGAGTTGATTCCCTTTAGCGGGCTGCTGCGCACCGCCGAAGCCGGGTGGAAGGTGTTTGCTCTGTTCGCGCTGATTATGCTGCCGCTGGCCGTGTTGCCATCGCTGTGGAGTCTGTGGGCTTCGGTCCGCGACATCTACCGCCACCAGTGGCATCCGCGAACCTTTGCTTTGCTAACCAACGCCCTCGTCATTCCGTTTCTGCCTTTTTCGACGTTCCGCGAACCGTTGGCCATGTTGCGTTTTCTGTCACCTCTGGTGGCAATGGTGGTGTTATTTGGTGGGTCAAAGCGTTCGAGGCGTGTGTTGATGTATAGCCTGCTTTGGCTGGCAAGTGCTGTGTTCTTGCTAAAGGATGTGTCGCAACTGTGAGGTGCACTTTATCCCGCTTGAAACCTTGGCTAACCCAGCTTCCCCAGATCGAAAGCCGACTCTGGCTGGTTCCGATCCTGATCCTGGCTTTGGCTCTCCGTTTGTTTCGGCTTGGGACCAATAGCCTCTGGTTCGACGAGGCGTTCAGTTGGATCGTTGCCCGGCGGCCGGCCTGGGCTATCCTCACCCAGCGGATAGCGCCGATCCTGCCTCCTCTATATCACTTCTTGCTTCACTTCTGGATCAGGTTGGGCGAGAACGCATTTGCGTTGAGATCGTTCTCTGCATTATGTGGGTTGCTTACCATCCCCGTGATGTACACTCTTGGGCGAGAGTTGTTTACACCCGCTATTGGGCTGGCTGTGGCATTGCTGACCGCCGTGTTGCCGTTTCAGGTCTATTTTGCTCAGGAAGCTCGTCCCTACGCCCTGGTGGTTCTCCTTTCGGCTCTGACGTTGTGGGCTTTTGTTCGGTCCTGGCGAGGAACAGCTTATGGACCATGGGTTGGTTTTGGTCTCTTGACTGCGCTCAGTCTCTATGCCCATTACTTCACGGTCTTCTCACTTGTTGCGTTTCACGGATTTGCTCTCCTGGCTTGGCCCCGTGACCGTCGTTGCTGGCGGGGTTTGCTCTTGTCTGACTTGGTTGCGATGGTGCTCGTGGGACCACACCTGCCATCAGCGTGGGCGCAGACGTATCAGGTAGCTACCCATTTCTGGCTCTCCCCACCATCTCCTCTGCAGCCCCTCAAGACGCTCGACTATCTTCTCTTCAGCCACACCACTCCTCTCTTTCTGGTTCCTGTGGCTCTCTTTTTCACTCTCTCCATCTTTGCCATTGTGACCTGGGAGGCGACCCGAGCTTGCGACAAGACCCGTTGGTGGCTGCTCCTGCTGCTCGCCTTGGTGCTGACTCCGATCTTGGTAGCCTTATTACTGTCTTGGCTCATTGCCCCCGTTTACCTGGACCGCTCCTTCAGTCTGGTAACACCGGCTTATGTCCTTTTCCTGGGATGGGGACTGGCCCAACTGGCTCGCCGGTCGCCGCTGCCACTGCTTTACGGCGGTCTGGCGGTGGTGGTGGTAATCTCCCTTGGCAATCACTATTTCAAGCCTGACCCTGCCAAGCCACCATTTCGAAAAGTTGGCGTGGTTCTGAGAGGTGACTGGCAAGAGGGTGATGTTCTCCTTCACCTTCACGACAGTTCCTACCTGCCAATCCTGTACTATGCACCAGAGTTGGAGAGCTATCTGTTGAACAATGACCCGGACGCTTGGCTCCCGCCGTATACGTGGCAGTGGGCTGGGCAGAGGGTCTCTTCGCTTGATGAGGTCGTGGCCGGAAAGTTACGTCTCTGGCTGGTGGTGATGCCTGGTCGTATCAACGATCGGCAAGAGGAACTCCTGGCCCAAATCAAAGCCCGGTACGAAGAGAAGAAAGAATGGGGCTGGCCTGCCGTGGATCCCGTAGAACTTCGACTCTACAATCTGAGCGGTGCAGACGCAAATAGCCCCATGGACATGTCTCTTGCGTGCAGAGTGTGCCGATGAACAGATGGCTCAGGCGAGACTTTTTGGGGAATGGATGCCACACCGTGAACGCGCTATTATCTAACAGCCCCGTCCTGAGGCGAACGTTGCGCAGATTTGCCCAGGCCAGCGTCATAGTGTTGTTTTTTTACTTTACGCTACTCGGTGGATTTGCGCTGAGTGTACGCGAATATAGGTGGCGGATGATAACTCTAGGCATCCTGGGGTTGCTCTGGGGAAGTTGGTTCTTGAGCAAACTGCTAAATCGCGCCGACCCACCCGACACCCAGTTAGAACTCCCACTGTTAGTGATGTTGGGCACTACGGTGTTGACGACCGCCTTTTCTACCGATCCACGAATGAGCGCCGGTAGATTGGGGCTCAATATCACGCTTGCTATTTCGCTCTATTTCACCCTCGATTGGATGAGCGATGAATGGCGGGCCGAATTATTGGTCAAGGCGATATTCCTGACAGGTGGGATTGTTTGCATCATCGGGTTAATCGAAGTATGGCAATGGTATGGTGGCGATTGGATTTCGCCAGTAAGTTGGCGCGAGGCGGGCGTAACTTGGAGCTTGAAGCAAACCTTGCGTATCAAATCGGTGCTACACAGCCCTAATAGCCTGGCCTATTACCTCATCCTGCTGGTGGGGCTAGCCTTTTACAAATTGTTTCACGCTACAACTACAGGGCAACGAGGGCTGTGGAGCGGTTACCTGACGCTGGTTATGGTAACGGCCATCCTAACCCAGTCGCGTGGCGGATTGCTAGGAGTGTTCACCACTACAGTGACTGCCGTTACATTATTCTTATGGCCGCGTTTGGGCAGCAAACTCGCTACCGGGGGAGTCGGGCTTCGCCAGATCGTACTTGCAGGAGTTTTGTTAACTTTGGGGCTCGTTCTACTCGTTCCAGTCATTATGCGAACTGACTTTAGCACAATGGCTACCCTTAACCTGCGGGATGACTTTTGGCGAGGCGCAATCAACATTTTTCTGGCGCATCCCCTGTTGGGCGCGGGGCCGGGAACCTTTCCCACGCAGTATATGGCCTATCGCAATCTGGCGGGACATACCGCTATCTTCACCCATGCCCACAACGTATGGCTCACTGTTGCCGCCGAGTATGGTATCGTGGGAGTGCTGTCGGTGGGTTATTTTTTCATCGTGCTGGGGAGAATGATACTGCGCTACTTACGTTACACCAAGCCCAGTCAATGGTCAGGGGCCATGCTGGCGGGGGCCAGCATTTTAGCCGGGCAAAGTGTCCACAATCTGGTGGATGACTTTATGGAATTTCCGATCTTCACTTGGTTCACAATATTTGGCATAACGTTGTGCTTGCTGCCGCTCCGCGCTCAACATTCGTCGCTCTCTTCGAAAAACCAACGAGCATGGCTCCTGCTTGTAGGGAGTGGCTTGCTGGTTATTTTGGGCGGGTCTTTGTGGTACGGACGCGCCTTTGCCGCTTATGACCAGGCCAGACTGGCCGCGCAAGACGGCGATTGGCTGCAAGCTGCGCGCCTGCTAGAAAAAGCTGTAGAGCTGGACCCAGCATATCGCTTCTACGGGCAACGACTGGCCCTGGCTTATGGTGAACTGGCACGTACCGATCAACAATACCTACCCCACGCGCTAGCGCAACAGAAGCAAGCGTATGATCAAAGCAACAGTTATCCGCCCGACGTTGCCTATCTGGCCTGCTTGCATTGGCAATCGGGCCAACCCGAACGCGCTATTGAACTGATGCGCGCGGCGGTGTCTATGACACCCTTGCACAGTGGTGGCCTTCATAGTTACCATTTAGGCCAGCTAACCTTTTACTTTAACTTGGGATACTATTTGGAATCTGTCGGAGAAATCGATCTCGCACAACAGGCATACGCCCAAGTCTTGCTGGCTTTTCCACGACTGGGCACATCTCCCTATTGGCAAGTCAACGACAGCCGCCGTCAAATGCTGCGAGCTTCGGCCAGAATGGCACAACAGTTGACCGACAATGTGAACCTGGCCGCCGAGATAGCATTTCATAGCGGCGATTACCTGACAGCGCTGGAACTCTTTGCGGCTCCTCCGGCTAGTCAAATAGAACAGGCCAAGGTGTTGCTGGCGATGGGAGAAACAGAGCGCGCAAGCAAGCTCCTTTCCTCAGGCAACTCCCAGCACACAGTATCAGCTTACTTTTATCAGGCCCAAATTCTGATTGCCAGCGGCAATTTTGCCCCGGCTGAAGCCACCATGCGAAAAGCCATTGCGCTGTCGCCCAGGGAGCCATCCTATTACTATTATTGGGGGTACCTTGCTGAACGGCAGGAAAACACTTTGCTGGCCGAGGAGAACTATAAACGCGCCATCGCTATCAGCACGGCTATTCGCACAGATTATGCTAATCTAGTGGGACAACGGCAGCCCTTGCCCACAGAGCAGCCCTTCTGCCTGATGGTTCCCTATCCAGCCGAAAGCCTGAGCGAACCATCACTGGCGCTGGCCAATCTCAGGATAGCGCAGCATGATCCCTTGGAAGCAGTGACAGTTTATCAGAATCTGCTTCGACATGAGCCCTACAACCTGGAAGCGCAACAGAGATTGGCTGAACTTTTAGCAAACTATCCAACACGTTAACCAGGGCCGCTCACTGGCCCAAGCCGGGGAGTAGGCCGAAACCGTACCGCAACCCTTCTTCCTGGCGTTGTCTGGCGCGAGACCTGGATGGTTGGTACGGAGCCATCGCTCAGTCCCTCGGCAGAGGCTACGGATGGCGGCAAAACTGCGCCGCTGGCCATGAGAAAGAGGGGGATCAGCCAGAGCCACCACAACTGGACGGCAGGCAGACGACGCTGCCGGTACCAACACAGCGTTGCCCACTTGACTAGAGACCGAGTTGATGCTACACTGAGGATGTCCACAGCGGTCACTCCCTTCTGGTGAGGGGACTTTGACATCCCTTATTATTCCAGTAGATGGGCGTGACCGCTACGTTTGTCTCAGACGGCCTGTTCTGCCCTCAGCTTTGCTGTTGGTAAGGTGCGAAAAACAGGCTGAATAGCGGTATATCATTATGAGCGGGCGCGATATTCTGCCACCAAAACCAAATTCGGCTCAGAAAACTGTGCCAAGCTTCTGCTGGCAATGGACCAGCGCCGTTGTGGGGCTAACCACCCTTGGCCTGGCTTTGCGTCTCTACCAACTGGGGTCCAATAGCTACTGGCTGGATGAAGCCATTAGCGTGCTTATCGGCCGATTGCCAGTGCCGGCGATTCTGGCCAATGCTGCTCACTCCTGCCATCCCAGCCTGTACTATCTGCTGTTACATTACTGGCTGTTCCTTGGGACGGGCGAAGCCTGGACGCGGGGGCTGTCTGCGCTGTGGGGGGCGATGACAGTGCCGGCAATCGTTGCCCTCGGTGCCACTCTCTTCAACCGGCGGGTTGGGTTGGTAGCTGGCCTGCTACTTGCCCTGGCTCCCTTCCACATCGCCTACTCGCAAGAGGCCCGGATGTATGCCCAGGTCACCTGCCTGGTGGTCGTTGGGCTACTCTGTTTTCACCGTGCTTTGGAAAGCAGGACACGCCTCTGGTGGCTGGCGACCGGGCTTGTGATGGCTCTGGCTGTCACCACTCACCTGTTTGCATTCTTGCCCCTAGCTGGGATGAATCTCTACGCCATTTTCTATCGGCGGGAGCGGGCTAGCTGGACGCGGTTGTTGCTGGTTGATCTGGTGGCGGTGGCCGTCGTAACGCCGCATGGGCTGGGCATGCTGGCCGATGGTCAGCAACAGTTGGGTGGGCTGCGGCCGCTGGCGGGCGGGGGACGGCCCAGCTTGCTGTTCCCCCTCACCACAGTCCATCTTTTGCTGGTTGGCTACTCGGTCGTACCGCACCTGATGCCCGTAGCACTCTTTAGCAGCCTGGCGGTGCTGGCTATCACACTGTGGGAGATCTGGCGGGTGTTACGCCAGCAGGGAGGCGGGCCGCGTCCCTTGATTCTGTTGCTACTGGTTGCCAGTATCATCCTGTTGGGGCCGTTTGGCCTGGGGCTGATCCACCCCTTTTTCCTGCCAGAGCGGACGCTATTGATGGCGCTGCCGGCACTCGTCGTCCTCATCGCCTGGGGGATGGCTGGCCTCGGGCGGCGCACACCACTGCCGATCCTGGGGGGTGGTCTGGGGCTGATTATGTTACTCTCCCAGTGGGGATATTACTTTAATCCCGATTTTCAGAAACCCCCTATGCGAGAAGCAGCCGCCTTTATCCAGCAGCGGTTTGTGCCCGGGGACGCCGTTCTGCACACCTCCGATGGCTCCTATCTCCCGTTCCTGGTATATCTGTCTCCAGCCGATAGTTATTTGTTGCGAGGCGATCCGGACCCGCGCGAGCCAGACGAGGTCTACGAGTTGTGGGGCGGACAGTTGATTGGCCAGGAGGGTTTGGAGTCTCAGTTCCAACGCTTGTGGCTGGTGGTAGCGCTAGATCACAGCCTGACATTCCAACAGGACGCACTAACCTGGTTCACCAGTCACTATGTCATGCTGGAGCAGAACAGCGTGGCGGGGATTGGTATCTATCTCTTTTCTCAATTACCCATGGACATTACCGATTGTGACCAATGATCTCCAAAATTCAGAAGAAATTGCCGATTTCATACGCTTCATACGGTCTGCTGATTATCATTATTGTCTATGCGGCATTCTTTATTGCCTACAGCCTGCAGAAATATGCTGCTTTTCAGACTACCGGGTTCGATCTGGGCAATTACGATCAAGCTATGTGGAACACCCTGCACGGAAAACCGCTGGCTATGACCACTGTGCAAAGCATCTCCTCTCGCTGGGCCGCTCATTTTGAACCGGTCCTGCTGCTACTTGTTCCCATTTATGCAATGTTCAGCTTTCCGCAAACACTGCTCATCTTGCAAACGGTTATTGTCGCTCTAGGTGCTGTGCCCATCTTTCTACTGGCCCGCCGAAACCTGGCCAGTGACCTGGCAGGGCTCGTCTTTGCCGCCGTGTATCTGCTCTTCCCAGCATTGCAAGCTGCCCTCATTTTTGATTTCCACGTGGTGGCTATGGCTCCCACTTTTCTGAGCTTTGCCTTGTGGTTCCTGGCGACCCGGCGCTATCGTTTGCTGGCAATAATGGCCTTGTTGGCAATGGGTTGCAAAGAAGACATTTCGTTATCAGTATTGATGATGGGCGTCTACGTATGGCTGGCCCAGCGCCAACGACGCTGGGGAGTAGCCATCATTGTGGTCAGTGGGTTGTGGTTTGCACTGGTTAACTTGGTGGTCATCCCGGCGACAAGTCCCATCGGAGATAACATTCATCTAACGCGCTATAATCGCTGGGGGGACAGTATGGGGCAGATAATGGGCAATTTGCTTTTCCATCCCTCTAATGGCCTCGAGTTTATGTTTTCGGGGGACCGGCTGCGCTATTGGCTGCGCGCTGCTATGCCGGTTGCGTTCACTGCACTCTTGGACCCTCTCACGTTGTTGATGGCCCTGCCGACAATGGCTATCAACACACTCTCATCTTTTCCCCCCAACTACCAACTGGATAGATTTCATTATTCGGCAACGATTGTCCCTTTTGTGACGGTAGCCAGCATCAACGGCCTGGCTCGATTCATCAAATTTGCCAAGCCAAAGTTCAAGCACGTCAAGCCTGGCTTTTTGCGAAACGCGCTGCTGGCAATGGTTTTACTGGTCACCCTGGCCTATCAAGTTCAGTTCGGGCACACACCCATTGGCCGGTATTTCGAATGGCCTGTTGTCACCGAGCATCACCGTGAGGCAGAAGCAATGCTCGCGCGAATCCCCCCGCAGGCCGCCGTTGCCGCGCAAAATAACCTGATACCGCATCTGAGCCAGCGTCAATGGATATTCATCCTTCCCAAGCTATCGCACCGAGACAAACAGGCCGACTACATCGCCTTGGATATGCATAGCAGTCTCTATCCGTATAGCTCTATCGAAGCGTATTGCGACCAAATCAGTGAATTTCTCGCCAGCTCCGATTACGGGCTGATCTTCGCTGATGACGGACTACTCTTGTTTAAGCGGGATGCCCCTGATATGGCTACTTTTGAGCCGATGTCACCCTGCCAATGAAACCGCTCTTTATTCTTCCCGCCGTTGGCAAATGTTGGTCACGATTTGGCCCAACACAATTTGTACCGTAGTAGCAAGGGTAACCTATCGAGGACCATACTATGATGCCACCTGTTAACGAACCGCTGAACAGTTTTCGGTTGAGCCTGACTCTCTCCCGAACTTTCCACGCTCTGGATACTCGACGCCTGCTGATAGCCATCCTCTTCATGGCTATTTTCACCATGGCCGTGCGCGTGCCGACCGATACCGACACCTGGTGGCACCTGCGCAGTGGAGAATACATTCTCAGGACTCATTCTATCCCCCGCCACGACGTCTTCTCGCATACCATGACTGGCAAGTCCTGGATAGATCACGGTTGGCTAGCCCAGATAGCCATCTATCTGCTCTACACGGCCTTTGGCTATGCCGGCCTGGGTCTGGCCCTGGCCGCTGTAGTCACCCTGGCCTTCGTTTTCGTCTTCTTGCAGAGCGAAGAGAACCTCTATCTGAGAGCTTTCATCGCTGTGCTGGCAGCCATCACCTCAGCCGTGGTTTGGATCGTCCGCCCGCAGATAGTCTCCTTCCTGTTGACGGCTGTCTTCTCCTACATTCTCTATCTGTACAAGCGAAAAGGGCGCAATTACCTGTTCCTGATACCCCTGCTGATCGTCCTCTGGGTGAACGTGCATGGGGCCTTTATCACCGGCTTTATTCTCCTGGGCTGCTACGTCATCGGTGAGGTTCTGAACAACCTGTTGGGACACACAGACGATAGGGTCCTCAGTTTCGGCGAGATCGCTTCCCTGATCAAAGTGTCCCTCATCGCCCTGGTAGTGCTCGTGATCAACCCCAACACCTACCAGATGTATTTGTATCCCTTCAAAACAGTGGGCATCGGCGCTTTGCGAGACTATATCCAGGAGTGGGCCTCACCGGACTTTCACCAGTTCCACCTTCATCCTTTCGTCTGGATGGTGCTACTGATCCTGGCCGCCGTTGGGCTCTCACGCCGGCGCATTGACTTCACCGATCTGGTCCTGACCTCGTTCTTCTGCTACATGGCGCTTTGGGCCGGTCGGAACATCGCCCTCTTCGCCCTGGTGGCTGCCCCTGTCCTCATGAGATACGGGGCTGAGGCTATAAGGACGCTATGGGAGGCCATACGAGCTTATGATGTCGAGCAAGGCATCTTGAGCCAATTGGGACGCAAACAAATTGCTCCCGGACCGTGGTTAACTGGGCTCAACTGGCTTATCCTGATCCTGTTGTTGTCGCTGTGTGCTCTCAAGGTCTACCAGCCTCTCAGGTCCGAGGTCAACCTGGCTGCACAGGAAAAGTATCTTCCTGTGGAAGCAGTTCGTTTCATCCGCGCCAATAATCTGCCTGGCCCGATGTTCAACAGCTACAACTGGGGCGGGTATCTGATCTGGCATCTGTACCCCGACTATCCAGTCTTTATTGACGGGCGGACAGATCTCTACGACGATGAATTTATCCGGGAATACGTGAAAGTAACCCTGGCCAGGCCGGGCTGGCGTGAGGTTCTGGACCGGTATGAAGTGAACTTTATCTTGATCGAGAGCGACAGCATCCTGGCTGCTTTCCTGGCCGAGGGTGATGAGTGGCAATCGGTCCATGCCGATACTATCGCTAACGTATTTCTCCGTAACACTCCCCGGAACCGAGACCTCCTGTCCAAACTTCTGGGAAGCAGGCAATGACAAAACCCGGCACTCGGTTATCCTTTGCCCAATCTATCAAATTCCGTTTGCAGCCCCACAGCGGGTTTCTGCTGATCCTGTCGCTGTTCGTCTCCTTCCGCCTGATGATGGCCATGGCCTATCCCCCGGAGGCTCTGACCAGCTACAGCGACTATGCCTATTTCTACGACCTGGCTGACCTGGTACGTCAAGGCTACTACCCGTTGCTTCATTATTGGTACGAATACCCGCCCATATTCCCTTACCTCTCGCAGGCTGTCTACGCCGTCACCAGTGGCTATCACGCTTATGCCACCCTCTTGGCTGCGGTCATGCTCATCTTCGAGGCTGGTAATCTGGTCCTTCTTTACCTGATCGCCAATGAAATCCACGACAAGGAAACCAGCCTGAAAGTAGCCTGGATGTACTCTTGCCTCTTGGTGCCGGTTTTCTTTTTGTGGAACGGTCTTGACAGCCTATCCCTCTTTTTCACGTTGCTCTCCCTTTTGTGGTTGCTGCGGAACCGCCATGCCCACTCGGCGGTGGCTCTGGGTCTGGGGCTGATGACCAAGTACCTGCCTGGCATCCTGCTGGCCACTGTCTGGCGCTTCGTCAAGCGCAAAAGGGCCCTGATCTACACTCTGATCGTAGCCGTAGTGGCTATGGCCATCATCCTGCCCTTTGCTATCGCTAGCCCTTCTTACACCCTGGCTTCCCTGCGCAGCCAGGCCAGCAAATCGTCGTGGCAGACCGTATGGGCTCTCATTGACGGCAACTACACTACCGGCCTCTTCGGTCCTGTGGCCGATCACCTTGACCCGACCAGAGCTGGCCTCCAACTACACAATCCCTCCAGGATACCCTGGTTTATCACCGTGCCCCTGTTCGCCCTGATCTATCTTTACCTCTTCAGCCGATCAATTGATACCAGGGATAAAGGGGCGTTGCTGAGTTTCACTGGAATGACCCTCTGTCTCTTCTTCCTTTGGTCCAAGGGTTGGAGCCCCCAATGGCAGGTGATGCTCATTCCATTGATCCTGCTGGTTTTTCCCAACGGGCACGGTGTACTCTATTGTCTTGTTCTAGGTTTTGTCAATTTTCTGGAGTGGCCGGTCATTCTCTCCAGGGGGTTGAACCGTTTGTTGATGGTCACAGTGCCCCTCAGAACCCTGCTTATTCTTTTACTGCTACTAGAGTTTTATCGGCAATCGAGGGGGCTCAAGACTGGTGGGTGAGAAAGTAGGATGTATGCCATGAGGGGCAACGGCCTGCAGCCCATTCCCTACGACCTCTCACCATGAAAAGCCGAATTCTGGAGAGGCTGAAAGTGAAGCGACTCACCTTGCAGCGAAAACCCGTCGAGTCCAACCTAAAAGCTACCCCCCGCCCCCTGATGGTGGCCCTGGTGAGCATCCTCGTCGTGGCCGTGATTTTGCTGGATGCCTACGCGACCTACATCGTCTTCACCTCGAAATTCCCCGGGGCGAACGACTTTTACTCCCGCTGGGCAGGCGGACGGGCCTTCCTCGTTGATGGCCTGAATCCCTACTCCGATGAGGTGACCCACAGGATACAACTGGGCATGTACGGCCACCTGGCCGAAGAGGGTGCTGATCAGGTAGCCTTTGCTTATCCCCTGTACACCGTTTACCTGTTCTTACCCTTGAGCTTGATTTCTTCCTATCCCCAGGCTCAGGCCATCTGGCAGGTTATCCTGGAGTTCGCTCTGCTCATGGGTGTCTTCTTCATCTTCAGAATCTACCGCTGGCAACCGAAACCCTGGCTCCTGGTGATCACCTGCTTCTGGAGTATCCTGTTTTATCCTGGAGCTCGTAGCATCATCCTAGGACAGTTTGCCATCGTGGTCTTTGCCTTTATCGCCCTGGCCCTGTGGGCCGTTAAGGAGAGCAAAGACATCCTGGCTGGATTGTGTCTGGCCCTGTCCACCATCAAACCTCAGATGGTCTTTCTGCTGATCCCCCTGCTCCTTCTGTGGGCTATCTATCACCGGCGATGGCGAGTAATGGGCAGCTTTGTCATCGCCATGACCGTTTTAGTGCTCTCTTCCTTGCTGCTGGTACCCACCTGGATCGCCGACTTTTTCACCTGGATGAGCAAGTATCCCAGTTATACGGCCATCGGCTCACCTATCTGGACGCTTACCCATTACTTTTTCCCCCAACTGGGTACGCCGGTGGAAATCGTGATTTCTCTGCTGGTGCTGGGTTACCTGCTCTATACCTGGCGAGGGGCGGTTAACGGGAGCTGGCTAGAGTTCGATTGGGGCGTGGCCATGACTCTCATCGTCACCAACCTGGTCGCCCTGCGCACGGCGACCACCAATTATGTGGTGTTGCTCATGCCCACCTTCATTGTCTTCAAAACCCTTGAAAAGCGTTTCCGGCGACGGGGGGCAATGCTCATCGCCCTCATCGAATTGCTGCTGCTGATCGGCTTCTGGGTCCTGTTTGCCATGACTGTCGTCGGCGACTACGAACATCCGGTCATGTATCTGCCTCTGCCCATCGGGCTATGGCTGATTTTCGTCGCCGCCAAACCTCACCTCACCAGACTGACTGTCGAGTAGATGCCTATGAATGAGAATTCCAATGCCAGGTGGTTGATAGCTGTTTCAGTTGCCGTCGTCTGGGTCTTTGCCATCTACGCCCTTTACTATTGGGCCCATAAGCCCTTCTCTGGAGCCAATTTGGTGATCATACTGGACATCGTTGTCTGGCTTGGACTGCTGCTGGTGGCTACGGCCCTGGGGCAGTTGAGCAGGCGTTGGTTTGATTACAGCAATCCTCTGGAGGAGATTGTCTTCAGCGCAGCCCTGGGGCTGGGGGCGCTGTCTTTGCTCACTTTCGGCCTGGGGCTGGTCGGACTCTTCCACCGCTGGCTCTTTTGGCTCCTGCTTCTCCTTCTGGCTGTCATCCTCTACCCCCAGATTAGGGCCATGGCCAACACATTGCGAGAAGGACCCATCTTGCCCACCGGCACCCGCCTCAATCGGACCCTGGCTATCTATTTGGGTTTCATCTTGATTTTGACCTTCTTCCGGTGCCTGAGCCCGCCCACCGCCTGGGACAGCCAGGTCTACCATCTGACGGCCCCCAAACTCTACCTGCAAGCCCACCGCCTCCCGGTGGACATTGACATCCCATATCTGGGCTTCCCACCGCTGCTGGAAATGCTGTTCACGGCCGGGCTGCTTCTCAAAGGCGACATCGTGGCCAGGCTGATCCACTACGCCTACGGCTTCTTGACCCTATTGGCTCTGTTTGCCTTTGCCCGAAGATACTTCAACCATAAAGTGGCCTGGTTTTCAATGGCCATCCTCTATTCAGTCCCCTCCCTGGTTCTCATCTCGACCTGGGCCTACGTTGATTTGGGGCTGATTTTCTACGAATTCACCGCCTTCTACGCCTTAATGAGATGGCTGGAGGCCAGGGACAAAAGGTGGCTGTCCCTGATGGCGATCCTCTGCGGGCTGGCCATGGGTGTCAAATACACCAGCGTCATCTTGCCCATAACTCTCGCTCTCATTATTGCCTTAAGAGGCCAGCAGGAGGGCCTGAAGGAGACGGCCAAAGCCATACTCTTTTTCGGTCTGCTGACCATCATGGTGGCTTCGCCCTGGTACCTCAAGAACTTTTTCTCCACTGGCAATCCTTTCTATCCCTTCTTCTTTAGTGGGATCTACTGGGATGAATTCCGGGCCTGGTGGTACAGCCGCGCCGGGACTGGCCTGGCTTTCACTGCTCCCTGGCGTTTGCTCATCGCTCCCTGGGAGATGACTGTCCTGGGCATCCAGGGCACGGGAAGATACGACGCCACCATCGGCCCTATCCTGTTGACTGTGATCCCCCTGCTGGCTCTGGTCTGGAGGAAAATCACGCTGGAGGAACGCCGCATCATCGGTTATGCCCTTCTGGTTTGCCTCATCCAGTATCTCTTCTGGCTCTATGGCGTGACCCAATCGGCCCTTCTAGTTCAGACCAGATTGCTGTTCCCCATTTTTGCCTTGTTGGCCCTTTTGGCCGGCTATACTGTGGAAAGGTTGGCTCTTCTGACGAGACGAGCCTTCTCCCTGCAATGGTTTGTCACCGCTGTGCTCCTTCTTGCCCTGGGTCTGAATGCTCTGTCCAGCGCTTTCCAATTCATCAGCGACTCACCCCTGCGCTATGTGACTGGCTTCGAGTCGAAGGAGAGCTATCTGACCCGTCATCTGGGCCTGTATTACACCACCGTGGTCTACATCAATGAGAACCTGTCGCCCTCGGCCAAAATCTTGTTCCTGTGGGAGCCGCGCAGCTACTACTGTCAGCGCGACTGCTGGCCCGACGCCATCCTTGACAAATTCAAGCACCTGACCTATAAATATCATGATGCGGAAGGAATTGCCGACTATCTCCACCGAGAGGGAGTGACCCACCTGCTGCTATACCAAACTGGTCTGGAGGTTATCCTGGAAGCCCAGTTCGATCCCATCACTCCAGAGGATGTGGCTACTTTGGCTGCCCTTCAAGAAGACTACCTGCGCCTGATACACGACGAAGGCGGCGCCTATTTGCTGTACGAGTTGAAATGATCTGTTGGGCACAGGGATGCATAAGGGATTGACATGGCGGCTCTGTTAGAAAAGCTGAGATTGAATAAAGAGAAGGTCTCGCTGGTAGCCATTCTTCTGCTGGCGCTGGTCCTGCGCCTTATTAACCTGGGTGGTCGTAACTTGTGGTACGACGAAGCCTTCGCCGTCCTCTACGCTGAAAAGTCCCTGGCGACGATGCTTTACGGCACTGTGACCCAGGTCGAGGGCGCTGCAGCCGATGTACATCCGCTTTTCTTCTACTCGATACTGCACGCCTGGATGCGTGCCGTCGGTCAATCGCCGGTCGCCGTACGCGCTCTGTCGGTATTACTGGGTGTCGCCACCGTGGCGATGACCTATCTCCTGGCCCGACGTCTCTTCGACCGGCGAGCCGGGCTGGCGACGGCAGCCATCGTGGCCATCGCCCCCTTCCACGTCTATTACTCGCAAGAGGCGCGCATGTACGCCTTGCTCGGCTTTGCGGCCATTGCGATGACGTATTTCTTCGTACGTGCCTGGGCTGGTGGTAGTTGGGGGCACTGGGTCGCTTTTGGCATTTTTAGCGCGATGACGCTATATGCGCATAACCTGGGCTTCACATTCGTGGCCGGGCTAGACTTGGGGGTGCTGTGGGCCTGGCTTCGACCAGGTGCCCCGCGCTGGCGCAACCTCCGCCCGGTTCTGCTATTGCATCTACTCATCGTCGGCCTGTTTGCTCCCTGGCTGGCGGTGATGCCGAGCCAGTTCAGCAAAATCCAACAGGCATATTGGGTGGAACAACCCGGTGTCGTCAAACTCATTCAGACCATCCTCATCTTTCACTTCGCCTACGATAATCAATCCCTCCCCCGCTGGTTGTTGTCCCCAGCCCTCTTCTTCAGCTTGCTGGTTCTGACCGTGGTTGCCTTCGAACTTGTCCGGCGACGCACGCCCCCTGGCTCACAGCTTTCATTCCCCACTCCTTACTTCCTGCTCCTGTCTCTGACGCTCACCCCTATCCTTCTCACTTTCCTCGTCTCACAGATTCGACCTATCTACATTGTCCGCGCGCTGCTGCCGTCGGCACTGACGTATTATACGCTGGTCGTCGGCGTGCTCGTCGTTGGATGCGTGCCTAAACCGGTCAAATGGGGACTGCTGTTGCCGTCAGCAGTGATTGTCGCTGTATCGCTGGTGCATCACTACAGCTACGCGCAATTCCCCCGCCCGCCGTTCGACCAGGCCGTGACTTACCTGCGGGAGAACTATCAGTTGGGCGATGCCATTGTGCACGACAACAAACTCACTTTCTTCCCCTGTCACTACTACGATCGGGAGTTGCCCCAGGCTTTCATGGCCGACCCGCAGGGTGCGGGCAGTGATACCCTGGCTTTGCCCACCCAGGAAGCTTTGGGTCTTCTGGCCAGCCGGACTATGGAAGAAGGTACGGCGGGCAGCCAGCGCGTCTGGTTCGTCATCCTCCAGCGCGCCTTCGCCGAATACAAGGGGTTGGGCCACCCTCAGCCACCTCACAAAGCCTGGTTGGAGGAACGCTATCACCTGGTTGAGACGGTGGCTTTCAATGACTTGCACGTCTACCTGTATGAAACACCCTAAGGGCAAAAGCCCTTGACCTGGGAAACTGCCATGCCCTGCCTATCCAGAACCGAGCTCTACAAAGTTACAGCGGTGGCTATCGTGGTCCTGATTATCTCCTGCCTGCCTTACGCCCTGGGATATGGATTCGCTCCCCCGGGGTGGGACTTTGGCGGATTTATCATGAATGCCGAGGATTCTCACATCTACTTAGCCGCCATGCAACAGGGAGCCCAGGGAGCCTGGCGCTTCCGCCTCCTGTACACGCCGGAGGACCATCCAGGAGCTTTTTTGTACCTTTTCTACCTTCTGCTAGGTCACCTCTCTGCCCTGACTGGCTTATCTCCAATACTGACCTATCATCTGGCGCGTCTGTTCTGCGGACTGGCACTCCTGATGATGGCCTACTTTTTTATTGCTTTCTTCATACGTCGGAGGGCTGTGCGCTGGATCGCCTACCTGTTGATCTGTTTTTCCTCTGGGCTGGGATGGTTGGTGCTTTTGATCAGTCCCACTCCACCAGGGGGCATCTCTCCCATTGATTTCTGGCTGATGGACGCCTATGTGTTCTTCAGCGTGCTGCTGTTTCCACATTTCTCCCTGGCCATGGTCTCTCTCTTGGCCGTCTTTATGGCTACTTTACTGTACTTCCATACGGAGCAAACTCGCTGTCTGATGGGGGCTGGCGTGGCTTTGTGGGTTCTGTTCCTCGTCAACCCCAAGATCCTGCCCGTCGTGGCTGCTACTTTAGCCGGGCACTGGATGCTCCTTTTCGGCCTGAGAAGAACCTTGCCATGGCGTGAAATGCGGGGCCTGATCGTCCTGGGGTCCAGCCTCATCCCCTGGCTAGCCTATTATGGGTACGTGCTCGTCTCCAATCCTGTCTTGGGGCTTCTGATAAAGCAAGACATCACTTTGTCGCCGCCGCCACTGTATTACGTCCTGGGCTATGGGCTGGTTTTCCTGCTGGCCATCGGTGGAACCCTCCACGTGGCGAAACAAAGACGGGAAAGAGAAATCTTTTTGCTTGCCTGGCCATTGGCAGCCATCGTGACGCTGTATTTACCCTTCCAGACCCAGCGGCGCATGGTCACCGGACTGCACGTCCCCCTCTGTATCCTGGCCAGCCTGGGTCTTTTCAAGTATGTGCTGCCGGCCGTCTACCACTCCGGGGTATCGCGAGTGATCAGCAGGACGCTGTCCTATGACCGCCGCCGATTGAGATTGTTTATCCTCAACTTGATCGTTGTGGCCACCTTTCCCTCTAATCTGTACCTCTTGGCTAGCGCCAGCCTGGCTGCCTTGCAGGGTCACCCTACCCTGTTCCACACTGAGGCTGAGAACCAGGCCATTGACTGGTTGGCGGAAAACAGTCAGGCTACTGATACCATTTTATGCTCATATTGGGTGGGCAACTATATACCGGCTCGCATCGGCCACCGCGTCTTCTGGGGGCATTGGAATCTGACCATAGATTTTGTCAGCAAGCGGCGGTTGGTTGAGGCCTTTTTCCAGGCCGAAACCGCTGATGCGGCTCGCCGGGAATGGCTACAGACCTACGGCATCGCCTATCTTTTCTACGGCCCCCAGGAGAGAGCCCTGGGTGATTTCAACCCAGAGGGCAAGCCCTACTTGATGGAAACCTTTAGCAATTCAAAAGTCAGCATCTACCAAGTTTTTGGAGCAGAGTAGAATGAAAGTCAATTATTCGCTGTCAAGAAAACCTGGTTCAATCGCTCAAGATTTGGCTCTCAGAAGGGCATTGATTGTCTTTGTAACCATGAGGCTCAGTTTATCTTTGCTGGCCGCGATCATTTTGGGGCTGCATCCTATTCCGCGCGCGCCAGATGAGAGGCTCCGCCCATATCTCGGTATTGCCCCCATCACCGGTGGTATGGCAGAACTCTTGCTGGGAGCTTGGCAGCGCTTCGATACCATGCACTATCTCAAGATAGTTACCCATGGTTACTCACCTGAAGGTGGTAATGGCGTTTTCCCTCCTCTCTATCCCCTGTCAATAAGAATCCTGGGCAAAGCTATTGGCAACCACTACCTTCTAGCTGCTCTCAGTATATCCAACTTGGCCTACCTGGGGATGTTGATTCTCCTCTACAAACTGACTGAGCAGGAACTGGACGAAAAAACCGCCTGGCGGAGTATGTGGTACATATCTATCTTTCCCACTGCTTTCTTTCTGCTGGCTGCTTACACTGAAGCTCCTTTTCTCCTATTCACTATAGCGGCCCTATATTGTGCTCGAAAGGGAAAATGGAACCTGGCAGGGATTATGGCCCTTCTTGCCTCGTTGACACGGCTGCAAGGTTGTATTCTTTTCTTTCCCCTGGCCTGCGAATACCTGGAGCAGCGAGATTTCAGGTTGCGCAACCTAACCTGGAGCGGCCTGTCAGTCTTTTTAGCCCCTGTGGGCCTGGTCAGCTTTGTCCTCTTCCGCTACTTCAGAGGTTATCCTCCCCTGAGAGAGACGTACGAAGTACATTGGACTTCCACAACAGTGTTTCCCTGGGAGAGCCTGGTCAGGGCAGGACGTACCTTCTTGGCTAGCCAAAGTGCACCGGCTGACGTATTCGATTTGATCTTTGTGTGCTTCTTCACCTTCTTGACAGTGGTCGCTTGTCGGAGGCTGCCTCGAATCTATGGAATCTACATGGCTACTACCATTCTTTTTCTACTTTCTAGAACAAATGCCATTCATCCCCTGTTGGGCATGTCTCGCTTTGTCTTGTCTCTTTTCCCGGCTTTTATCTTGCTAGCCATGGCTGGTCATAATTCCCTGTTCAATCGCCTGATAGTCTACCCTTCGGTCATTCTATTGATCTACTTGACTGGCCAGTTTGTGATGTGGGGTTGGGTGGGGTGATGCAAGGATGAAAAGAAAACTTTTGAGAGTTCATTGGACTCTTGGGGCTATCTTTCTGGTAACTCTGATGATAAGGATAGCGGCTGCTATTCCCATCAAGCAGCCAGGCTACATGGATGCCTATTACTACTACGATGGGGCTGAGGCTCTCTATCGAGGACTGGGCTTTAACGAGGAGTTCTTATGGAATTACCTCGATGACCCGCCGGGTCTCCCCCACCCCAGCCATCTCTACTGGCCGCCTCTTTCCTCGATCCTGGCCTATCTCTCTTTCCTGGTGTTTGGTCCCTCTTATCGCGCTGCGCAATTGCCCTTCATATTACTCTCAGCTATCTTACCACTGGTCACTTACTACGTCAGTTGTCAGACATCACCCAGCCGGCGCCACGCCATCGCTGCTGCCCTCTTTACTGCCTTCAGCGGTTACTACACCATCTACTGGGCCTCTCCTGACAGCTTTGCACCCTTTGCTATGACCGCCAGCCTGAGCCTGGTGGCCATGGCCAAGGGACTGAGGAGCGATAGCCCTCCGTGGTGGTTTGCCTTGTCGGGTGCTTTGGCTGGTCTGAGCCACCTGACCCGCGCCGATGGGGTGCTGCTCCTGGCCGTGCTGCTCATCGTTATCATCTTCACCTGGTGGTTGGAGGAGTATCGCAAATCAAGACCTCGGAGGTCTCCAACAGGGCCTTTTTCAGGCTCAAAAACTGCTCCAGCCAACGCATCTGGTCAAGCAAAACACCGTGTAGACCTCCGAGGTCTGTCTCTCCCCCAACTTGTAGATGCGCTCCGCCCCCGCTCCCTGGCGCTTGCCTTGTTTCTGGCCATTGCTGGCTACGTCCTCGTCATGTCCCCCTGGTTCTATCGCAACTGGCTGGCCGTTGGTACGCCCTTTCCCAGCGCCGGCACCCAGACCCTTTTCCTGCGCAACTATGACGAGATTTTCAGCTATGGGCGAGCACTCACCTGGCCACACTATCTGAGCTGGGGTTGGGGTCCCATCCTGCAATCCAAACTCAAGGCCATTGGAGTCAACCTGATGAGGCTCGTGGCCGAAAACATGCTGATCTTCCTGGTGCCCTTCATTCTGATTGGCTCGTGGCAATTGCGACGCCGCCTGGAGTACCTGCCCTTCTTCGTCTATGGCCCGTTGCTTTATTTGGCCATGACCCTGGCCTTTACCTTTCCTGGTGTGCGCGGGGGGCTTTTCCACTCTGGAGGGGCGTTGTTGCCCTTCCTCTTCGCTGCAGCCATGCCCGGGCTGGACACGGTCATTGCCTGGGTAGCCCGTCGCCGGTCTCACTGGGACGTCTCGCTGGCCCAAAGGATATTTACCATCGGCTTCATTGCCCTGGCCTTTTTCCTCAGCGCCTTCATCTATGCCCGTGGAGTCTTTGGCAGCCAACCCCTTCGACAAGCTCAGGGCAGGCTCCTGACCCCAGCCTGGAACCAACGCGATCAGGTGTACGCCGACATGGCTGCCTGGCTGGACGAGAACGCCCCACCGAAGGCCACGGTGATGGTGGGCAACCCGCCAGGCTTCTATTACTTTAGCCACCGTCCTGGCGTGGTGGTTCCCAACGAAGACATTGACACCGTTCTCCAGGCTTGTGATCGTTACGGCGTGGATTTCGTCATCCTGGATCAAAACCACCCCCACCTCTTGCGGGAGATCTACTCAGGCGAAGCAAGTCACCCCCGCCTGGCATTGCGCCAAACCTTTGAGCAGGCCAAGCTCTTTGAGGTAGTACCGAAATGAAAACTCCTCGACTGTTCCTGGTTCTCACGTTATGCTCGGCTCTCTTCTCCGCTCTGTTGTATCTGGGCTGGTCTTATGGCTATGGCTCCCTGGGCTTTCCCCTCGATGACGCCTGGATACACCAGACCTACGCCCGCAACCTGGTGCGCTATGGTCAGTTCGCCTACGTCCCCGGCCAGCCCAGCGCTGGCTCGACTGCCCCTCTGTGGACTTTGCTCCTGAGCGCAGGCTATTTTCTACAACTCGATTTCAAGATGTGGACTTTTTGTCTGGGGCTTGTCCTCCAGGCTCTCACAGCCTGGGCAGCCTGTCGCCTGGCTTCTCGCCTGTGGCCGCAACAGGGGAAGGTAGCCCTCTTCGCTGGCCTTTTCTGCGCCCTGGAATGGCATCTGGTTTGGGCGGCCTTCTCTGGCATGGAGACGATTTTATTCATCCTTCTTGCGCTATGGCTCATGGAACGATACCTGTGGTTGAAATCCCAAATCCCAAATCCCAAATCCCAGTTGGTCATTGGTTTATTGGGCGGCCTGCTGACCGTGACCCGCCCCGAAGGAATGGTGCTCTTTGGCCTGATCGCCCTCGATGCTCTGGGACGCTATCTTTGTTCCATTGTAACTACTCGGGCTGTCATTGCGAGCGAAGCGAAGCAATCCCCACGCCGCAAGGAAGAGATTGCTTCGTCGCAAAAAACGCTCCTCGCAATGACACGGGCTGAGCAATTACGTTCCATTTTTGCCCCGTCGCCCAGAGGGGCCAAACCCCATCTGTCTGGTTTCCTGGGTATGCTGTTCGGCTTTGCCCTCTTGCTCCTGCCCTATCTGCTCTTCAACCTGACGACCAGTGGTCTGCCCTTCCCCAACACCCTCTATGCCAAACAAGCCGAGTACCAGGCAGAGATTGTGAAATTCTCCTTTGCAGTGCGCCTGTGGCGGGTGACCAGGCCGACCATCGTGGGGGCCCAGGCGCTACTGTTGCCCGGCTTTGCTTTTGCCATCTATAGAACGATCAGAGAGAAACGAGGGAAGGCAGCTCTGCCCCTTCTTTGGTGGGCCACCACCCTTGTCCTCTACGCCTGGCGCTTGCCCCAAGACTACCAACATGGTCGCTACCTCATCCCAACCATCCCTATCCTCATCATCTTTGGAAGCTGGGGCACCCTGAACCTGTTGCGCCTGGACTCCCGCCAGACTATAGCCCGCGTCCTTAGCCGAGCTATGTTTATAGCAGCCTGTGTCCTCCTCCTTGTCTTCTGGATCATAGGCGCACGCGCTTACGCTGCCGACGTGGGTTTTATCGAGGGGGAAATGGTAGCCGTCGCCCATTGGCTGGAGGCACACACCCCTTCCGATGCCCTCATCGCCGTGCACGACATCGGGGCCGTGGGCTATCTGGTAGACCGTCCTCTGCTGGACCTGGCTGGTCTGATCACCCCGGAAGTTGTTCCTTTTATCGCCGATGAAGCGCGACTGCTGGCCTTTATGGAGGAAAAAGGGGCCGATTACGTTGTGTTCTTCCCTGACTGGTCGCCCACCTACGCCCGCATGTCGCAGGACCCCCGCCTTCACCCTGTCTACCGCACGGGCTATGCTTGGACCTTGAGGCAAGGCCACGCCAACATGGTGGTCTACGAAACCGGTTGGAACGGCGCGAGCGACTGACCGGACCTCCGAAAACCCCTTCAACGTGATACAGGCTTTCTGATAGTTCGACACGTCTCACACAGCTCCATGGCACTTTGGAGTGATCCTGGCAAACTCTGGGGTGTAGCGCGGAGCTATAATTGTGGGGCAAGATGGCCTGGGCCGCCTGTACCGCAACGGTGGTGCAATAGGGGCGCATCTTGCCCTGTGTCCCACCCCCACTTTTGCAGTGTACCCCCAAAAATCTTGGCGGTCTTGCACATGGTTGACATTAGTGGTATACTATATGTAGCGGGAGGGAGGCTGGCGTTGAGAGAATATGATCATGCCGAGGCCACTATCATAAGAGCCATCCGCAGCCAAGAGGAGGAACGCTATCGCATCGCCCAGGCAATCCAAAATGACCTCGCCCAACTCCTGGCCAACGCCCTCTTCGAACTGCAATCCTATGATCGCATACTAGAGGACGATCCTCAGGCTGCCCACAAGGGCCTGTTTCACCTGAGAGAAGAGCTACGCGACGGTCTGGATAAAGTCCGCTGGCTCATTTCTGACCTGCAACCTCCTCCGATGTTGGCAGACCTGGGGTTGGCGGCTGGCCTGAGACGCTATGTAGAAGGCTATCAGAAACGTTCTGGCATTGAAGTAGACCTGGACATAGATGGACTGACGGAACGATTACCAGCCACCATGGAGGTAGCCATCTTCAGGATTGTTCAGGAATCGCTCCAGAATGTCCACAAGTACGCCCAGGCGACGCGGGTCAACATTGACTTCCACAGAGATTCTGGTCTCCTTGTATTTACCGTCGAGGATAACGGTCGTGGTTTTGACGTTGAGTCGCCAATTGGCCAACGGAATAGAAACCTGGGACTGATTGGCATGTATGATCGAGCTACCATGTTACAAGGTAAGTTACAGGTCTTTAGCAAAAGAGACCACGGGACGAAGGTGATGTTGTCGGTGCCCTATCCTTTCGTTAGCGATTAGAGCCCGCGGCATGGTTCACGGGCCCAGGGAGAATTATCAGGCTCGCGGCGGATTACAAATCCACCGCATCGTAGATAACGTCCTGTTACGCTGGATGACCTGTGGCGCAACAGTGCCGCAAATCCGGCGGGAGCAAAGGACAGAAGATAGGGTCAATCGAAAAGGATATCGCCTGCTACACTCAGAAAGTCACAGCGGTTTCAAAGAGTGAGGTGAGGATGCATGGGTGACAAGAAGATCAGCGTTATGATCGTGGATGATCATCCTTTATTTCGCCAGGGCTTGCGCCGGGTCATAGAAGTGGAAGATGACATGGAGGTGATCATTGAGGTGGGTGATGGGGAAGAGGCCCTGCGTCTGGCTCAGAAGATGGTCCCTGACGTCATCATGATGGACGTGAACATCCCTACTATGAATGGTTTGCAGGTAACACGTAGGCTTAAGGCCAAGTTGCCTAACATAGGGGTCATTATGCTCACCGCCTACCATGATGACGAACAGATCTTTCACGCTATCAAGGCTGGCGCTGGCGCTTATTACCCCAAGGATGTAACCCCTCGCAAGCTGATAGAAGCCATCAGGCAGGTCAGCGAGGGCAATTACGTCATTGATGACAACGTGCTGGCCAAATCTCAGGTGGCCTCCTGGCTGCTCAAACAGTTCGAGCAGATGTCTACCTTTGGAGGTTCTCCTGAAGATCTGTTTGTTCCCCTCTCCCCACGGGAAATGGAGATCCTCCAACTTATCGCCCGTGGATATAGCAACAAGGAAATTGCTCACGAACTGGGTATCAGCCGCCAGACGGTCAAGAATCACATGACGTCTATTCTGCGCAAGTTGTCCGTCAATGATCGCACACAAGCTGCCCTCTATGCCCTGCGCCGTGGATGGATCAGACTTCAAGATACGGACTAGGTTAGTTCTTGTCTGGAATCTTCGTAGCGCTGCAGGCAGGTATGGAAACCTGCCCTACTTTCTACAAGGAGTACAGTGATGACAGAGAGACAAACAGCCGCTTTGAACGGCGGTTCGCCGTTGCTTGACCTGATAGAGGAAAGCAGGAAGGAATGTGAGCAGACGCAAAAGGAACTGAAAGAGATCCAAGTGTTGATCCAGCAGAGTAGTGCCGAGGTGGACAAGCTCGTTCAACGCAGCTCTCAGATCACGACCAAAGTGCACCAGATGGAGACCAATATTGACACATACCCTCGGCAAGATATCAAGGAAACGTATTCTGCTGCCAAGGAGGCTCAAACGCGCCTCTTTATGATGAGGGGACAACTGGAGCAACTGCAAAGTAAGCAACAGAATCTGGAAAAGTATGCCGAGTACCTGCGCAAGTTCCTCGAAGTCTCCGAGCAGATCGCCTATACCGGGCCCTCGGCCGAGGGTGGCGCCTCTGTCGGTGAGCAAACTATCGTGCGCATCATTGAGGCCCAGGAGAACGAACGTCTGCACCTGTCCCGTCAAATGCACGATGGCCCCGCCCAATCTCTGACCAACCTAATCCTTCAAGCCGAAATCTGCGAACGCCTTTTCGATGTCGATCCGGCGCGGGCTCGTATCGAGCTGGGGAACCTGAAAAACGCTGTCAACACCACTTTCCAGAAGACGCGCGAATTCATTTTTGACTTGCGCCCTATGATGCTGGACGACTTGGGGCTTATCCCCACCTTGAAACGCTATGTCCAGGATTTTGAGGAAAAGAGTGGCCTCTCTACCAACCTGACCATTATGGGTAGGGAGAGGAGATTGCCACCCCACACCGAAGTCACCATCTTCCGGGTCGTGCAAGGACTCTTCAAAAACATTAGTCAGCATGCTAACGCCACCCACGTTCAGGTGAATGTCAACCTGGAAGGAGGGGACATCGGCGTGTCTGTGGAAGATGATGGTAGTGGTTTCGATGTAGTCGACGCCATGGCTTCCGTCCGCCAGCGTAAGACTTTAGGCATCGCGGCCATGCAAGAGCAGGTGGGGATGTTGGGCGGCCAGATCAATTTTGAGAGTAGCCTGGGGCGTGGTACCAAGGTCAGACTAGAGATCCCCGCCGTCGGATAGTACTTTTTTCCTATTGCATATTCATTAAATGTAGGCTAAAATTAAGACAGCTATCTGTGCATCTATCAAAATGGGTCCGGCTATTTGCTTGCGGGGGGCGTAATTGCCCCCTGTTTTGTTATGTAGACTCTGAGAAAGGAGGTGAAAGGCGGTGTTGCCATTTCAATCGCAGGATGGCCAGGGTTTAGTTGAATATGCTTTAATTCTCGTTCTAGTAGCCATGATCGTAATCGGCATTCTGCTGCTATTGGGCCCCATCATCGGCAACGCCTTTAGTAACATCGTTGCCAACATCTAGCACACGGTGGCAAAGGTGTTTCCAGGCTCGCGGTGGATTTGTAATCCATCGCATGGTAGAAACGCCGTGTTGCGCCGGATGACCTGTGGCGCAACAGTGCCGCAAATCCGGCGGGAGCGGACGATTTGCAAAGGTGTCCAACCCGGGCTCGCGGTGGATTTGTAATCCATCGCATGGTAGAAACGCCGTGTTGCGCCGGATGACCTGTGGCGCAACAGTGCCGCCTGTGCCGCAACAGTGGCGCAAATCCGGCGGGAGGAGGACAATTTCCCAGAGACGTGAGAGATACCACTAAAATTCACACTGTTAGTACTAGCGTACTATTGCAGCATTTTCCATATTGGTGTATAATATGGTTGAGTGTATGCCAGGTGGAGTGCCCAGGCCCTGCTGATCTGGAGCACTCCCATCTCAGATGATCGAGAAAGGAGGTGAGCCTGGATGCTATATCTGCCGCGCGAGGAAGGGCAGGGTTTGGTCGAGTATGCGTTGATTCTTGTCTTGGTAGCTATCGTTGTCATTGCCATCCTGCTGTTGCTAGGTCCCATTGTTGGTAACGTCTTCAGCAACATTGTCGCCAACATCTAGGCGGGCCAGATAGCTCGCAAGCACAAGGAACCAAATCCACCGCAGCAGAGCCCTATCCTCGATAGGGCTCTGCTTGCATAGTTTTATCAAGGCTATCCGGACTTGGGAAGCCGGTCAATTGCGTTCAAGATTTGATTTGCCTCTTACTTTTTGTTATCATCCTCGATGACCGGCGCAAGCTCCGATTGAGTCTGCCTCTATAGCCCATTTCCCACGTCCTGATGGGGGCAAGAGGTTAGGCTGTCCGTTTTTCATGCCTATACGTACTCTCGGAGAGGGGGCTAAAGTAATATGTCAAGAGAAAAGGGCCAGACACTGGTCGAGTTCGCGCTCATCCTGCCCATTTTACTTCTGATACTTTTCGTCATTATTGAGAGCGGGAGAATTTTTCAGGCCTACATTACTGTCCAGCACGCGGCGCGGGAGGGAGCTCGTTACGCCGTCACTGGCCGCTGGGAGGAAGAGTTCGCCGAGGAGGAGGAAAAGGCTCGGGTATTTTCCATTGAAGACATCGCCAGAAATGCCCTGGCTGGCCTGGCGCTCGCGGGCCCAGCCGGGTACGATGAGGAAGGTCGCATACTGGCCGGGCATTATGAAATAAAAATCCTTGGCCAAAATCCCAACCCTCCTCCAGCCCTTCTGGAAGGCTACGCTGGTCTCCCTGGTGAAAAGGTGGCGGTGCAGGTAGCCTATCGCTTGCAAGTCATCACCCCTGTCCTCAATGTCATCGTCCCTTCGATCCCGGTGGTAGGATACGTGGAGATGATCAACGAGGATTTTGGACAGCTTAGCGCGGGCGGGTTCCCCGGTTTGAGGGAGCCGCCCTCTCCCATCCCACCGGAGATCCCGACGCAAGGGGCTTCTCCCACGCCCACCGATACCCCTACGGGCACGGTTACTCCCACCCCAACAGAGACGGGCACACCGACCAACACCCCCACGCCCTCCAGCACGCCGGCCTGCACGGTGCACATCGAAGGGGATGTCCACGAGTACAGTACCCTCGTCACGGTTAGCGGCAACCACGGCGACCTTATCGAGCTCCGGGACATGGACGACGGTGGCTTTCTCCTTGGAACCCGCACGATCAACGATCCTGACCACTATTGCGCAGGCCAGGTGGGTTTCCCCGTCAGTCTCACAGACCGGCTTGGCCACATCATCGCCGCCATAGCTGTCAATCGCCCCTCTTCCGATACGACCTGCGTCGGGGTGACGGCCTGTTGGGACACGCCCACGCCGACGGCCACGGGCACGAGCACGCCCACGCCCACGCCCACGCCCATAGAGCCGTACATCGTTCTCAATCGCGCTTGCAGCCCCGTAGGCGAGCCGGTGGACATCCGGGCCAGTGGCTACAATTGGGCGCCCGATCCCAACAAACACATTCTCCTCGAATGGTGGGGGCCTGGAGATCATTATAAAGATCGACAGACCCTCGAGTCCAGGGCAAGCTGGACCTTGATCTTCGGCTTAGAGCCCCAGGAGACCATAGCGGGCACCCATACCGTGAGAGCGCTGCAGGTTGAAACCGGCGAGGAAGACATCAAATACCTTGAGGTACCCTGCCCAGCCACACCGACGCCGACCATCACGGCTACCCCGCTCCGCCCCGACTTGTACATCACTGACATTGTCGGCCCCAGCTCGCCTATCGCCGCTTACCAGCCGGTGACTTTCACCGTGACTATCAAAAACGATGGCCCGGGCGATGCCTTCAGCCTCTTCTGGGTGGATTTGTATGACCTCCCTAACGGCTCCGACTCGCCGACGGCCGGCCAGTCCGACGGCGATGTCGCCTGGACGGCCGTCAGCTCCCTCGGCGCGGAAGATACAAAAACCGTCGTCTTGTATTACTCTTTCATTGATTCCGAGGAGGCCCGCGATGTCTACGGCTACGTGGATACCCGCCAGAACGTTGACGAGATAAACGAAGCCAACAACGCCTCGAAGCGCCTGGATCTGACCATCAGCGCCGGCACGCCGCCCTCCTCCACGCTGACCACCGACCCTGTCTGTAGCGCGGAGGGGGTCACTACGACCATTACCGTTCGCGGCGAGGGTTGGCCAGATACAGGAATCATCCAGATTTTGTATGATGGTAACCCCGACCCCAAAGTCTCTTTCTCGAGCCGGCCGAGCTGGAACGAGGACATCACCATAAGTGGTGCTGAGACCCTGCCCATGGTGCCCTACCACACCATACAGGCCATCATAACCGGTACCTCGTACATGCAGACCCAGGGTTACTACATCCCCTGCTCAGAGATGGCGACCATTGACGGCTACACCTGGATCTTTATTAAAGGGGATATTGTACCCCACGGCCGGACGGACGTCTATTGCTATGACGACGACGGGAACTTGATCGCCCAGACGACCTCCGACGACGATTCTTACTATAACATGAAAATCCCGCCCGGCGGCGGCCCCTATACTGTCATTGGAGAAACCTACATTGATGACGTCTTGTACAAGGACGCCAAGGCCGGGGTGCCAGCGAGCGTTGGAGACACCACCACGGTGAACCTGGTCTTGATACCCCAATACTAGCCGCCAGGTTCAAACCTGCGGCTGCGTACTCGGTGGCTCGAAAGGTGTCATTCTTAGGGATAGGGATCAGAAACCTGGTTTCTCCATCAAAAGTGTCTGGTGGCAAAGAGGAGAAGAAGTAACGGTGAAGAAGATGAAAAGGATTAGAATGGTCTGTATCCTGTTTGGCTCGGTCCTGGCTGCCTTCCTGGTTCCCCTGGCCGCCAGGGCCTGGTTGGCCTCCCCCAGGCTGGTGGAGGCCCCGCTGAAGGCCAGCGTCACCTGGGATGCTAAGTGGCAAGTGATCTCACAGAATGGGTACACCGACGGTATGCATCCCTATCCAGCCGTGGCTGTGGTGAGCCCCACCGTCTGCATCGCCTGGAGCCGGCAGGTGGGCGACAATGTTGAGTATTATGACCCCTATTACAGGAGTTCGCCCCAGAACGGAGACCCAGGGCAGTGGGGAGACCAAGTTGACATCCAACCCGCCTTATCTATCACGGAGACAACTCGCGTGGACGTAGCCGTTGACGATAACTACAAGCCCCATTTCGTCTGGAGCGAATATACGAGGACTCCTAGCTATACCCTTTACTATTCCTACACCAATGCAACTAGTGTAGAAAAGATCACCGAGACGAATGACAAACTGCTGTCGCCAGCTATCGCAGTGAGCGATGATGACAAAGTCCACGTAGTATGGTCGCAAGAGAGCAGCATCCAGTATAACAGCAAGGACATCGGCCCCAGTACATCATGGGGATCTAGCACCGACATCACCTCGTCTGCCGTGATGGCAATACACTCCGACATAGCTGTAGACAGCGCTGGCACAGCGCACGTGGTGTGGAGTGAGGGAGATATCGGCAGCGCGGACATATTCTACGCGAACAGCAGCGACGGTAGTGTCTGGTCCACCCCCTTTGAAGTGTCCGATGATGTCAGCAATGACGGACGCAAGCCAGCTATCGCCGTCAGCGGCAACAACGTCTACGTTGCCTGGTGTGAATTTGAGAGCCTCTCGAAGCAATGGGTGCGTTTTCGGCAGTCAAACAACAAGGGAGCATCTGGCAGTTGGTCTCCGTATTCTGAGAATATTTCGGGAGGTCCATTAGGCGCGCACGCAGACGTTAGCACCTACCTGTGTCCTGCTATCGCGGTTGATAGCAACGAAAAGATCCACGTGGCTTTCAATGGCTTGGTGAGTGGTGGAACTTACGAAGATATCTACTACGCCTCCAAAACACAAATAGGAAGCTGGCTATGCTGCCGCAATCTTACGTCGAACGTTATCGGACTTCACCGAAATAACACGACCCCTGACATCGCCGCCGGCGGTGAGGACGTCCACCTGGTCTGGGCAGGACCGCCGCCGCCGCCTCCTTTTGATCCGGAGGGAAATGACTATGAGGTGTTATACAAGCGTACGGTCACGCTGGGAGAAGGCGTATACCTGCCCATCATCATGAAGTCCTATTAGCGATGGTCGCCGGGTAGAGGAGTGGCCGTCATCGAGGCCTGGAGTAGCACAACTTGTTGTGCGCTATGCTGTGATG
>SOHZ01000648.1 GCA_004377365.1 Anaerolineales bacterium
CATATTCAGGGAAGGTAACCAATGCGCAAGCACACGGTCTTTATCAGCTATTCTCGAAAAGACATAGATGCTGCCAATCAACTGGCCCAGGATTTGAAAAAGGCCGGTCTCGACACATGGTGGGATATCTCAGATCTCAAAGGTGGGGACGCCTGGGTACGGACTATTCAGGCGGCCCTCAAGGCAAGTAAATACTGTGTCGTCGTGTTATCGCCAGACGCGGTTGAGTCGGAGTGGGTCGAAAAGGAATACACCTACGCCATAGGCCTGGGGCTGAAAATCATCCCCATTCTCTACAAGAAGTGTGAAGTGCCAATGGCATTGGCTAACATACAATACATTGATTTTCGCGGAAAGAAGTATGAACGTGGCCTACAGGAACTTTTGATCGCCCTTGAAGAAGATTCGAGGCGTCCTCAGAAGCAGGAGCTTGTTAGAAGCCCGGTGAATTGGAAGATGGTGGGGGCCATAGCCGGGGTGATAGGTTTGCTCATTGCTTTGGGTACATGGTTAATGCCAAATGCAATCCACTTGCTTTCCAACTGGCTATCCAAGACGCCCACCCCCTCCGCTCCACCGGGCATGGTCTACGTCCCAGCCGGGGAGTTCATCATGGGCAGCAATGAGGGAGAAAGTGACGAACAGCCGGTGCATACGGTCTACCTGGACGCTTTCTACATTGATAAGTACGAGGTGACCAACACCCAATACCGAAAGTGCGTGGAGGCGGGGGCATGTGATACACCAGGGACAATTACCTACTATGACAATGCCGACTATGCTCAGCACCCGGTGAGTTATGTGAATTGGAACGATGCCGATGCCTACTGCCGGTGGGCAGGCAAGCGGCTGCCGACCGAGGCTGAGTGGGAAAAGGCAGCACGGGGCATAGATGGGCAGGTGTATCCGTGGGGGAACACGTTCGATGGCACGAAGTTGAACTTTGCTGACAAGAACACAAGCTTTGATTGGTCTGACTCCAACTGGGACGACGGGTACGCGGCCACTGCGCCAGGGGGCAGTTACCCTGATGGGGCCAGCCCCTATGGTGCGCTGGACATGTCAGGCAATGTCTGGGAATGGGTGGCCGACTGGCATGACGAGGGTTATTACAGCCGATCTCCCAAGCGTAATCCACCCGGTCCTGACTCCGACGAATATCGGGTGTTGCGTGGTGGCTCGTGGGCTATCGATTTGGGGCACGCCCGCTGCGCTTTTCGCAACTGGTCGTATCCCTGGCTTAGGTTCGACGACGTGGGTTTCCGTTGCGCTAGGGATACTGAATAAGTCATCTGTCCATGCTAACTGCTAACTACCCCCTTAATCCCGCCTTGGGCGGAATGCCGGTGGTAGGAAATTGGTCTTCCGCACAGCACTATAACAAACTGTCAACGAGGAGGACACCAATGGCTGAATTGACGCGCAAAGATGTGATCCTGATCCTGGGGATGGGAGGGGCAAACCCCAGGCTCGCCGGGGTGGATCTCAGCGAGTTGGACCTGCAATACTTTGATTTTCATGGGGCCAACCTGACCAAAGCCAACCTGAGCCAGGCCGACTTGAGCCATGCCAACCTAAGCCGGGCCAACCTGAGGGAGGCCGACCTGCGCTGGGCCAAGCTGAGCCATGCCAACCTCAACGAGGCAGACCTGAGCGGAGCCGACTTTAGTGGAGCCGACCTGAACGGTGCCGACCTGAGTCAGGCCATCCTGGAAAGGACCGATCTGGGCCGGACCATCCTGAAAGGAGCCATCATGCCCGACGGCACCCAACACGTGTAAGGGTGAGCGGTTGACCGTCGGGTGACCTGCGGCGCAATAAGGAGCAAAGACTGTGCGCATCGGCATCAACGCCTTTTACCTTGGCGCGGTCACAACGGGCAGTGGACAATACATCAACCACCTCATCAGCCAGTTGACGCGACTAGGGGGTGAAAGCGAATACGTACTTGTTAAGAATACAGAATATAGAATGCAGAATACTTGCATCCTGCATCCTGTCTCCACGCCTTTTGACTCAATCAGCGAGAATCTGGCCAAGCTCTGGTTTGAGCAGGTTTCTTTCCCTTGCGTCTGTCGCCGTCAAGGCATTGAACTAGCCCATGTCCCTTACTTTGCTTCCCCCCTTTTCCCCACCACGCCGACGGTGGTCACCGTCCACGACCTCATTCCTATGCTCCTGCCCACCTACCGGGGCTCGATTTTGGTGCGCCTCTACACCCGCCTGGTGGCCGCCGCAGCCAGGAAGGCCGACATGGTACTGACCGACTCTGAGGCATCCAAACAAGACATCATGCGCCTGCTGGGCATCCCAGCCGAGCGCGTGCGCGTCATCTACCTGGCTGCTGACGACATCTATCAACCGATTCTGGACGACCACCGCCTGTCTGCGACCTGTCAAAAGTACGGCCTGCCCGAAAGCTATCTCCTCTACCTGGGTGGGTTCGACCAGCGCAAGAACGTGCCGACTCTGCTGAAAGCCTTCGCCCAATTGGTAAAAGATTCAAAAGCATTTCTGGTGATAGCTGGTCGGCTGCCGGAAAAGGGTTCAGATTTTTTCCCCGATCCACGGCCTATCGTCCAGGAGTTGGGAATAGGAAAACGGGTGGTTTTCACCGGCTGGGTGCCGGAGGAGGACAAGCCGGCCCTCTACAGCGGGGCGCGGGCGCTCGTCTTCCCTTCTCTCTACGAAGGCTTCGGTCTGCCGCCGCTGGAGGCCCTGGCCTGCGGCACGCCAGTCATCGCCTCCAATCGGGGATCGCTGCCAGAAATCGTGGGGGACGGGGGCCTGCTGCTGGAACCGGACGACGTGGAGAGGCTGGCAGAGGCAATGGAGAAACTGCTGAACGATGATACGTTGTGGGGAGATTTGCGGCAAAAGGGGTTAGCCCACGCGTCCAGGTTCAGTTGGGAGAAGACGGCACAGGAGACGTTAGCGGTGTATCGAGAGATAGGGGAGTGAAGTCGGTCACTTCTCAAATCTGGCTTCGTACGCGTTCGGGGGTGTCATTGCGAGGAACGAAATGACGAAACAATCTCCACCGTTGAGAGCAATTGCACCTTGGGGATTGCTTCGCTCCGCTCGCAATGACAGATCCAGAGGTGGTCTTGCTCATTTTCGACCTCCACCTGAGCGATTACCTGGCTTCTTCCTCTGCTAACTCTTCCCGCTTGGCAGAGAGATAAGTAGAAACTGAGGTCTTTTTGCCTCTGAGCATTCCACGGGCAGTTTCGATAGGGTCTTCGGAGAGGGGCACAACGATCAAGTTTTGCCTGCGTCAATCCATCGCAGCTTAGCCTTGGGCCCAATCTGATATTTTCGCCTGAGGGCAAGAGGGATCTCTGTACGTCCCTGACGCGAGACCACGGTAATGGCGCCAGTCTCCGCTGAATAGATCGTTGCAGTCTCCTTCAGCTTTGTCATTTCGCTCACCTCTTTCAGTTACGATTATAGCATAGAACGTCAGCAGCGACAAGGGGGAAATCTTGCGCGTCTTGATGATTTCCAAAGCCTGCATCGTAGGCGCTTATCAGAAAAAGCTGGAAGAACTGGCCCGGTTCGATGACGTGGAGCTGACGGTCATCGTGCCGCCCTATTGGCGCGACGAGCGGGGGGTGATGCCCCTGGAACGGGTGCACACAGCAGGCTATCGCTTCATTGTCGAGCCCATGCTGCTCAACGGCCACTTCCACCTGCACTTTTACCCCGGCCTGGGGAAGCACGTCCGACGTCTTCAACCAGACATCGTCCACATTGACGAGGAGCCTTACAACCTGGCCACCTTCCAGGCTATGCGCCTGGCCAAAAGGGTAGGGGCCAAGGCCCTCTTCTTCACCTGGCAAAATCTGAAGCGCAGCTATCCCTTTCCTTTCAACTGCATTGAGAGCTACAACCTGGAAAAGGCCGACTATGCTATCGCTGGCAACCAGGAGGCGGTGGAAGTGTGGCGGGGAAAGGGATATAAAGGACCCATCAAGGTAATCCCACAATTCGGAGTGGATCCAGAAATCTACAAAACAGACAAATCTCAAATCTCAAATCTCAAATCTCAGTTTACTATTGGTTACGTGGGACGCTTGGTGGAGGAGAAGGGAGTGCAGGTGTTGCTGCACGCTGTGGACGGACTGGCGGGGGAGTGGCGTCTGCACATTCTGGGCAGCGGTCCCATACAATCCCAGTTGGAGGCTTTGGCCCGGCAACTGGACCTCGTTGAACGGGTGAGCTTTGAATCGCCCATCCCCTCCGCTCAAATGCCAGCCTTCTACCATCAATTGGACACCCTGGTCTTGCCCTCTCTGACCCGGCTCCACTGGAAGGAGCAATTTGGACGGGTGCTCATCGAGGCCATGGCTTGCGGGGTACCCGTGGTCGGTTCGCGCTCAGGTGAGATCCCCCACGTCATCGGCCAGGCCGGGCTGACCTTTACCGAGGGTGATGTCCAGGAGCTCAGAGCCAGGCTTTCTCAATTGATGGACGATCCCGATCTCCGTGCAGACCTGGCCAAGCGAGGACGAGAGCGAGTGCTGGCCCACTACACCCAGGCCAGGATCGCTACGGCAACCTACGAGGTCTATCGGCAGATAGTTAAAATCTGGGGGTAGGCAAATTTCGAAAACTGGCCGAAAAATTATGGCGGATTTCTTCAGTTCATTCTCGTTACACCAACTTGCTCAAATCCGCTGCTGCGCGCTTCATATCCAAGAAGAGCATACCCAGCTTGGTGTCTTTGCGGGCCAACACAGTAAGCACAGCCTCTTCGCCTACATCTAAAAGGAGGACGTAGCCGTCGTCGCCTCGGATGTAAACCTGATCCAACGTTCCGCGTCCCAACTCTACAGCGATGCGCTCGCCCAGGGAAAGCATAGCCGCCGACATAGCCGAGACCCGGTCCTCCTCCACATCAGGTGGCAGAGCCGAGGCCATAATCAGACCGTCAACGCTAACCAAAGCGGAAGCCTCAACGTCCGTCGAACTGGCCTGCAGGTCCCTCAAGCGATCCGTCAACTGCTCAGTCCTCGATTTCGCCATCGCCTTATATCTCCTTTTCCCTATGGCTGACTATAGCCAAAGTACTAGATTTAGCCCTTCGCTGCGCTCAGGGAACTTTTGCTCGGGCATAGGTAACGGGTGACGTGCAGAAAAGGGGCAACTGCACCATCTCCTCTCACTCGTTCTTCACCCTGGCCCAATCGCATCATGATGGTCCTCATCACTCACTCCTTGCTGCTTACAGAACCCCGGAGGATCAGAGTCCAGAGTTTTCAGAGCCTGTCCTGAGCCCCGTCGAAGGATCGAAGGGTCCGGAGAGGAGCCGGGGGCCATCACTACCCGAAAACCGATGTTCTCGTAGGGGATGTCCGGGTTGAGCTTGGAGCGGCAGGCACAGCGGACGAAACACTCATCGTGGCTGAACGCCCCGCCACGCAACACACGGGGGATGCTGTCCAGCGCATCCAGGTCCTCGCGGCCACCGGCCGAATCGTAAGGGGACTTGAACGATGGCTTTTCCTGGTTCTTTCTCCACAGGCTACGCGTCCACTCCCACACGTTGCCAGCCATGTCCAACAATCCGTAAGGACTGGCCCCTTCGGGGTAGGCCCCCACCAGCGTGGTATCCCCCTTGCCGCCCTCTTTACTGTTGCATCGCTCCGCGTCCCACCGGTTGCCCCAGGGATAGATGCGCCCATCGCTGCCCCGCGCCCCCTTCTCCCATTCGGCTTCGCTGGGCAGGCAGTAGGACTTGCCGGTGACCTCGGCCAGCCAGTGACAGTAAGCTATAGCGTCATGCCAAGAGACCTCAACCACGGGATGCTCCTCTTTGCCTCTTGGTGGTTTCCCATCTTCCCAATGTTTCGGCTGCTTGTGGCCGATAGCCTGCACAAAGGCAGCGTACTGAGCGTTGGTCACCGGCGTCTTGGCCAGGTAGTAGTCGGGCAGGTACAGAGTATGTTGGGGCTGCTTATCATCATCCGCATCTTGGTCCAAGCTGGGATCGCTGCCCATGAGGAACTCGCCAGCGGGGATGAGGACCATCTCCGGCTTGAAAGGCTGAGAGCGCTCCATGATGGCTTTTTCGATCATGCTTCCTTCCTTCTGCCTCCTTATCCGATTTTGTCAGCATTCGTCCTCTTCCGAGGATTTCTCCTCAATTATTCTCATCTATCCCAGCCGCCAGGGCGAGCAAGGTCAGGCGAGCGTCGCCCTGGGGTAGCACGGCCACCGGCAGCGGGCAGAGCCGGTCCGGGTGACCACACATTCGGTGCGGACCTGGGTGTCGCCGTTTGTCCTGTCACCGGCTACCTGTGAGCCAGGGCGACGCCGACCATCAGCGCCAGGAGCAACAGGATGGCCAGAACGGCCCGCACGCTACGCGCACGGGCTTGCTCTCGCAGAAAGTAGTAGGGGGCACGCCGGGACTGGATATAGGCCCGGACGGCCACTACAGCCGCCAGCAAGAGCGCTACCAGGCACCCGCCCAGGATCCAGGGGACACAGGCAGCAGGCAAGGCAAAGTTCACCATTCATTCCCTCGAGTTCTATGCTAATCGGTCGCTGCTAGAACCAACAGGCTTGCTTCTCCTGGTACCAGCGGTTGAACATGAACCGCTCGAACTCGCCAAGCTTGATGCGGTAAACGCCCCTTACCTGCCTGGCCTGGAGCTCGCCGCGTCGAATGAGCCGACGCACTGTAGATACATTGACACCCAGCCGCTCGGCGACGTCTCTGGTGGTCAAATAGTCTCTTTCATCCATCAATCATCTCCACTCAGAGCCTCAATCACTGCGTCTACGTCTGGACAAACGGTAAACGAGGAGGTGAGGCCGGCAATGCGCAGGGCACACTGGACAGAATCAGTGCTTTCCCGGTTCGCGGTTCCCGTCTCTATGTTTTGACTGCATTCGTTCAATAAAAGCGTTGCTTGCGGGAAAGACGCCACCACCGTTCTCTATGTCGATCAAGATCAAATCGGCGACCATCTTCCGGTTCGATGGCGTATCCCGGGGACGGATCTTCCAACGGAAGTCGCCCCCGATTGTGTCCCGTATCCATGTGTCAAACTCTTCTCTGCTGCCAGTCAAGTGTTTACTCATGCCCGCGTTTTTCAAACCCCCTTTGTTTTACTCGATCATTTGCAAAATGCGGTTGGCAATATCGAGGTATGCCTTAGCAATGTTGCCCTCTGGATAACTAAACCTGGCCTTTGGATTCGTCTTGCGGCCAGTTCCCGCTCATTAGCGGCCACCGCCGACTCGTTCCACGAGTTCGTCAAAGCGCCGGCGCAGCGCTGCTGCTCGCTGGTCCGCTTGTCGATATTCAGGGGGGCGTGTGGTTGGCAAACGCGCCTTGAGTTCCTGCAACAGGTGGATTGCCTCTTGATGGTTGGTTCCGTCCTGGTAGAGCGCCTCAATCGAGTCCAGAGCCTGCTCCCAGTCGCCAGAGACGATTTGTTGCATGATCTTGTGCCGCAGTTGCCGGTGTCTTCCTTCGCGCTCTTGCTGTGCTTTTTCCCTGATCACCTGCTCGGCCAGCGCCTCTTTCGCCTGGCGATGAGCCTCCTCCACCTCCGTGTCCGACAACTCTTGCTGCCGCAGAGTGTAGCGCAGCCAGCTACAAAGCTGGAGCGCGCGTCGCCACTGCTCGTCGGCCATCGCTATCGCCAACTCTTTTTTCCAGATCTCTATCTGTTCCCCGGCCGTCGTTTCTGTCACGTTGTCTTACCCCCTCTACCAGAATTGTGTGGCGTCACACACTTTTACGCCTCTTGCTCGTTTACCCCGAATTCCGTCGCCGCGCTCGATAACGAGTGAGCATGCACGGCATGGACTTGATCTTGGTCATAGGATAGCGATGCTGCCAAAGCCCCCGGTAACACAGAGCCGGGTTCGTGCACCAACCGATGGAGGCGATCTTCCAGGGATTGTAGTAACGGCACGTGCCGCACCGCTTTATGGCTAACTGCTCTCTGTCTTTTTCTCTAGGCAGCCTGTTCCGCCAAGCGGTCCAGGTATCGCCGGATGGCGTCCTTGTATTCGCTGTATTCCGGCTCTCTCTCCAGGATGGTGAACTTGATCCATAGGGCAATGATTGGGTCGGTGATGTAATAGCGGTGGCCCTCCCGACCGATGAGGTCAAAGTCGGCCAGGCGCTTCAGATAAGAGCGCACCTCTCCCGGCGTTCGCTTGAGCGGAGCGGCGATCTCGGAGAGGGTCTGTTTGCCCCCTTCAGCCAGCACCAGCAACACCGAGCGCAACGTGGTCCTGCCCCGGGCCTCGGCCAACGACGTCTCTAGTCGGTGCTGGCAGTACTGGTAGATCCGCCCTTCCCGCGTCAGGATCTCCTCATAGATTGCCCGATCCAGGACATCACCGCCGGTTTTGTCCTGATCCAGCCGGCGCATGGCGGTCGTCAGGCAGTTCAGGTAAAAGGGGTGACCAGAGGTGAATTCGAACAGTCGAGCGATGGTCTCTTGCGTCAGCAGGTGCTCCGGTAGGCTCTTGCGGCAGAACTCGGCCGTGGCCGCCCGATCAAAGGGGGGCACAGGTACAACCTGGAACTGGTCAAAAAGAGGGGACGTCGCGGATTGCACGGTCCGCTTCACCATGCTGGTGTTCGAACTGGCCACAATATAACCCACTTCGATCTGCCGGCTGAGGGCCTGGCCCACGACGCTTAGCATATCCTTGATGTGCGGAAAGCTGTCAAGCTGGGTGACATTATGGAACTCGTCCAGGATGACGAGCGGTTTCCTGCCCGTGTGCTGGGCCGTCTGTTCCAGGCAGGACAGAGTGATCTCTAGCAGCAGACGTTCGTCGGGCCGATCTTTCTCCATTTCTCGTGTCACCTGCCGGGCGGTGGCGACGATGGTCTCTTCCCGCGTCTGGTCAACGACTGTTAGCAAACTGGCCGCGTCGAGTACCCCGCCCGATTGCTCCACCTGCCGGCCATCAGCCTCGACGAACGAATGGCCGATGGCCGCCAGCAAGCGGACGGCAAAGACAGAGGGCACAGAAAGGTTGCGGGCCACGTTGAAATACACGGGCACCAGGGGCGAATGGCGTTCGTGGAGGAGATCATCGGCGAATCGCTGAACGATCATTGTCTTGCCGATGCGCCACTGCCCGACCAGGGCCAGGTTCACGCCCTCGCCCTGCTGGATCAGATCGGCGTTGCGGTGCAGCGCCGCCAGAATCTCGTCCCGGTCAGTAAAGAGGGCACGTTCGTGTTCTCTGAGCAACATACCAGCACCTCCCTTTCGCCTCGTGTCAGAGCTCCAACGCATGTTCTACGCAGTCAAACGTGGATCTGGGAAGTTAGGCCAATTGGCCTAACTCTGCTAATTATAGTATAATTCTGGAAATTATGCCAATTGGCCTAACCTGGCTGGAGGAGAATAACGGAAATGGAGCGACTCAGGTATGGGAAGAAAGAGACATAGGACATGTCACACAGACGAAGTGTTCCCCATCCGCTACTATGGGACGGTTGTCTGCCTGGGGGTGGGCAGGGGTATCTGGGCTATCGCGCCGCTGGCCAAAGACCTGAGGGACGCCGGCAACCGGATCGTCTCTATCCTCGATGCCGGCGACGAGTTGGATCTTTTGTGGGAGGAGGCCATCCGGATCGTCAGCGATGAAGCGATTGTCTCTGCTCTGGATGGGTCGCGGGGAGAGCCCCTCCACGCGGGCCATCCTCTCTTTGAGCGACTGAGCTGGGGCGACGTCAACCTGGTCGTGGCCGTTGGGCCGATGGAAGAAGTCAAACGGCTGGGATTCATCGTCGAGGCGCAGGGATGTGCCTTCGTCGCGCTGCCGGCGGAGCGTTAGTGCGAGGAGTTAGATGTCTTGACTGCAATAGGCAAGAACCCACCACAGGCGAAGAGAGAAGGTATGAAAACCGTCGTCGCCGGCGCGTTGGGCGGGTGCTCATCGAGGCCATGGCTTGCGGGGTGCCCGTGATTGGTTCGCGTTCAGGTGAGATCCCTCACGTCATCGGTCAGGCCGGGCTGACCTTCACCGAGGGTGATGTCCAGGAGCTCAGAGCCAGGCTTTCTCAATTGATGGACGCCCCGGCTCTCCGTGCAGACCTGGCCAGGCGAGGGCGAGAGCGGGTGCTGGCTCATTACACTCAGGCCAGGATCGCCGCTGAGACCCACGAGGTGTACCGCCAACTGCTGAACCGGACCGAATAGGGATTGAGGTCTAATGCAGTTCAGTTAAGCGCCGTCGGTTGAGTAGTGAAACGTATCGAAACCACGACGCGGCTCATGCAATGCGAAATCCATTACAAAAGCCGCTCGCGTGGCCTCGATACAGTCTTCCGCTACGCTCCAGACCTACTCGGCCGACGCTCGCTCCCTTATCTAAACCGTATTGGATCTAGTCCCCTGGATTGTGATCCGCCGCGACCCGCGTAAAAACACAGGGGAACGGAACAACCCGCTCCCCTGTTGACTCGTTGACTTGTTGACCCCCCCCAGCTTACGGCGTGGTCTCGGTGGGTACCGTGCTGGGCGCAATGGTGGCCCCGGACATGGTCTCACCGGGCGTCAGATTGAGGAAGGGAACAAAGCTGCCGGGAGGCATGATGCCCCAGGTGACCCTGCCCTGTGGGTCGCTCAGGGATTCCACAAATTGCAGTTGGATGATGGCCGGGTACTCTGCCAGGGCTTCACCCTTAACCTGGATGGCTCCTGCCTCCGCGTCCGCCAGCAGTTTCACCTTTTCCGCATCGCCCCTGGCTCGTTCGATGGTAGACTGGGCCTCACCTTTGGCCATCTCGACCTGGGCCTGAGCGCGATAAACTGCCTGCTCAGCCTTGTGCTGCTCCGTGATGATGGTCTCAGCCTCGATCTGTTTCTGCTCCACGGCCTGCCTGTAATCCTCGGTGAACTCTATCTTGCGCAGGCCGAAACTGTCGAGGACGATTCCCTTCTCGGCAAAAAGGGGCGTGAGCAACTCTTCAAATTGATCCTGGACTGCCTGGATGTTCCCCGTGTAGAGGTCGAGGGCCGCGTATTCCTTGGGAATGTTACGGGCCAGGATGCGGCTGTGGAACTTTACCACTTTCTCCACCACATCTCGCTCGTCACCGATGTTGTTGGCGATCCAGTCCACCCTCGCCGGGTCAATGCGGAAGCGAATGGAATACTTCAGGATGATCTGCTGCCCGTCCGCGGTGGTGGTATCCGTGGGAAAGTCCACGTACTCAGCCTGTGACTCCGCCTCGCCAACGGTTTGGTAGATGATCTCCTGGGTGCGATAGCGCTCCACCCCCTCAATGAGAGGCATCTTCCAGTTCAGGCCCGGCTGCATGAGCCTTCCCGTCACTGCTCCGAAGCGAGTGACTACTCCCACTGTGCCGTATTGGATCTGGACATAACTTGAGGATGCCAGGATCAGAACCAAGAACACCACCCCGGCGACGATCAGCACACTGCAACTGGGCAACGCAACCTGTTGCTTTCTCATGTCAAAAACCTCCTTATCCTTTCTTCTCTTGATCTTCGGCTTAATTTTCCCTTACGAGACCTCTCCATCCAGATAGGCCCCAGGTACATCCGCAAAAGTGTGGGCAGGATGTAGGTCAAGATGCTTCTGAGTGAAGCCTTCGCCGCCATCGGCTTTACAGCGCCCCGGCCGGCGGTGAGGCTGTACCCCGTTCCGGCTGGAGAGGGCTAAGGAGACGAGGCCGGAGTAGGGGTAGGCGGCGGGGGTGCCTCGACCACAGGGATGGAAGCGAGAGACCCTCTGACCTGGGCGTAGGAGACGGAAACCCAACCCCGGCCGATGGTGCCGGCTGGGTAAACGATTTGCAGCCAGGAGCTATCAGCGTTCTTGCCCACAATCTCCACCGCGTCGTTTTGCTGCAGTTGGCCGGCAACAGGGTAGTCGGTGCCTGGCCCCCTCCTGACGTTCAGGACCCCGGTGGTGATGGCAGCCCAAGGGGCGCCCGGCGGCAGAGTCACACTGGTCGGGGTGGTAGGAGCAGCGGCTGTCCCCTCCTCAATGACGTTAATGGTAATCGTGGCCGGGTCGCTGACCCGTCTGGCGGCATTGTAGGCCTTGACCGTCACGCTGTGGCTGCCGAGGACGGTGGCTGTCCACTCCTGGGTGACGCTAAAAGCGGGCTGCTGTTGAGAGCTGACGTCGGAGTGGACCAGCGAGCCGTCCACCCACAGTTCGACCCGGGTCACACCCTTGGCGTCGGTGGCGCTGGACTGGATGGCGACGGTTTCGCCTACCTTGACCTGGGTGCCGCTGGCCGGGGAGAGGATCGCCGCTGTTGGCTTTGTGCCGCCCCCAAGGCCGGGCAGTTCGCAGGCCAGAATGCCTGCCCCAAAAAGTAAGAGGACAGCGAGGGCCGCTATTCCCCGGAAGCGGAAGGGGAACATCTTTTCACCGTCTCCTTCCCTGGTCAAGCCTTATTTGCCGCGCCGAGCCTTCGAAGGCGGACTTGGCCCTACGGCCTCTCAATGCGAGGCTCAACCCACACCGCCCAGTCCTGGCTGGGAGACCCGTTAGCCAGTAGTCTTAACGAGACATAGGAAGACCCCACAAAGATAGAGGGAAACTCAAAAGAGACATCCACAAGTGAGTTATTATATGGCTTAACCTGGGTCCACGCCGTACTACCCCCGTTAGTGCCAGCTGTCACCATAAATCTCACATTGCCGGCGGCAGCATTCTTGAGGAATCCCACCTTGGCCACGAACCTATCACCTGCTTGAATAGGCGAGGGCAAGTGGTACTTGCCTTGAATCCATCCGTCATTAACCCACTGAGGATGGGTTTCAAGCGCTTTCGGCCAGGTGCTCCCATCCTCAAGCTCCATACCGCCGACCGCTATGACGAAACCTTCATTGTCACCAGTGCCTCCTGGACACGGAAGCGAACCTGCCCCACTTGTCCAATTGGCATCACACATGTGGTCCATGAAATCGTATACCACCGTGGGGCCCGCAGGCGTTACATTAACCGTGACCGTCTTGTCCTCCGTGCTGGAATCCAGCTTGACTACGTGCAGGGTGTAGGTGGTAGTGGAAGCAGGACAAGTAGATCCCGACCAATGGGGACCGGTCACACCAGAGTTGGCGTACTCGGCACCGCTCAGGGTAGCTGTCTGCACGTTCTCAATGTGCACCCTCAGGGTTGTGCAATTCCCTGCGGTGATGGTATCGTCATCCACCGTGAACTCAATAACCGATGAGGGAGGCGGCGGTTGGGTCGGCGTCGCCGTCGGAGTCTCCGTCGGAGTCGGAGTCGCCGTCGCCAGTGCGGGCACTACAATCTGCACGCTACAGGTCTGGCCAAAGACCTGCCCGTCGGGACTCTTCATCCGCCAGTGGCCGGTGTAGGTGCCCGGAGCGCTGGGCGCATACATGGTCACCCCAATGTCCACGTTGGCCCCCGCTGCGGTGGCGGGCACAGCCTGGGAAGGAGCAGCCCCCATCTGGTCGCCGGACACAAACACCCACGTGTACCCGCTCTCCCAGGGACAACTGCCGCTGTTGCGGATGCGCCAAATCTTATCAACCTGTGTTCCAGGTGAGAAGACAGTCCCATCGGGCACGGTCACGTCGGCCACAAAGGCCGCATCCAGAGTGCAACCGGTGGGCGTGGGGGGGGGTGTCCCGGTGACGACGACAGGTGTCCCGGTCGCGGTGGGCGTACCTGGAGCCAGGGTGGATGTCACTTCACCTGGCCCAGGTGTGGTAGCCCCAGTGACGTTGACGGTGATGGCCTCCGGCTGGCTGACCCCTCCAGCAGCATTATAGGCTTTGAGCATCAGAGTATAGGTGCCAGGGGCCGACGCCCGCCAGGACTGCCGGGAGATGAAGGGCGATTGCCCCTGCGGGTTGGGACTGACGTCAGAGTGGTAGAGAACCCCATTGACCAACAGCTCGACACGGGTCACCCCTTTGGGATCGGTCGCCGTGACCTGGACAATGACCTCCTGTCCCACCGGCACCTGGCTGCCACTGGCAGGCGAGTTGATGACCACCGTTGGCACTCCCCCGGCTATCTTCTTGCCCCGCTGGGTGTAAAGGTAGGCTCCAACGGCAGCCACGACGAGCAAGACGACAACCGCCGCGCCCAAGAGTCCCAAGGCCATCCACGACAGGCCCCCTGGCCCCTTCCTGGCCTCTGCCGGTGGGGCTGGCGGCGGGGCATAAGCTGGCGGCCGGGGGGCCGGCCCGACTGCGGTCGGGTAAGCCCCCGCTACTGCCGGGCACTGAAAACCCAGTTGGGCCTTGCCCAGGCCGATGGTGTCGCCGTCGCGCAGGGCCTGGGCACCGGTGACGCGCACACCGTTGACAAAGGTGCCGTTGGTGCTGCCCAGGTCCCTGATGACTGGCTGACCTCTTTCCCAGGTGATGCTGGCGTGGCGGCGAGAGACCTCAGAGTCAGTGACGACCACATCGCTGCCCACCACGCGGCCAAGAATGATGCTGTCCTTGGACACGGAAAAACGCTGGCCACGCTGGGGGCCTTGTTGTACGGTTAAAGTAATAGAGGGTTGCTGCATCTCATTTCCTCCTTAGTCTAGGGAGATTAAAGTCCACCGCCTTGGTATCGTTGGTGCCACCCTGGTTGTCGGCGGTGTAGAGCGTGATAGTAGCCCGGCACGGCATGCCGTTAGACTTGTCGGCGAGCCTGTTTGTGCCAATAGATGGTCAGGGGCTGATGGTTAGGGTCCAGACCTTGACATTATTGTTCTCGTTCGTTTCGGCAACTTCATTGCGGTTATCAGCTTGGACCTCAACGTCATAATAACCGACCGAGGGGTACTTAAATGTGACCGTTTTTGTACACGAAGCATATTGGGTATTTGCCGGACAGGATTCTTCCTGCCAGTCGAAGCCAGGCCCTTTTCGCCAACGAAAGTGCGAAGCCGGGAAAAAGGGTCCCCCGCTGGGATAGGTGTCGGTGACAATCATGATGAAGAGGCTGATCGTATCTATCACCGCCGGGTTGGCCGGGCTGGAATCCATCTTCTTGACGTACAGGTCGTAAACGGCAGGCGAGGGGCAGACACCAGCTACGTGAACCGTGACCGTCCTGTCGGTCGTGCTGCCGTCGGTGAGCTCCACGTGTAAAGTGTAGGTGGTATCGTTACAAGGGCAGACTTGCTTCTCTTTATGACCGCCGATCACTGGCTCTCCGTCCAGCCAAGCAGCTCGCACATGCTCCACTCTGGCTCTGACCCAGGTACATTCCCCGGCGTTGATGTGGTCTCGGTCCACTGTGAGGCTGATCTCCGCCCCAGGCGGGGGCGGCGAGGTAGGCGTAGCCGTAGGTGTAGCGGTAGCCAGGCTCGAAACCACGATCCTCACACTGGACGTCTGGCCAAAGACCTGCCCATCGGAACTCTTCATCCGCCAGTAGCCGGTGTAGGTGCCCGGAGTACTGGGTGCATACATGGTCACCCCAATGTCCACGTTGCCACCCACGGCAGTGGTGGGCACAGCCTGGGAAGCAGCCGCCCCCATCTGGTCGCCGGACACGAACACCCACGTGTACCCACTCTCCCAGAGACAACTGCCGCTGTTGCGGATGCGCCAAATCTTGTCAATGCGGGCCCCTGGCTCAAAGACGGTGCCATCGGGCACGGTCACGTCGGCCACAAAGGCCGCATCCAGGTTACAGGGGGTGGGGGTCACGGTCGGTGTGGGGGTCACCACGATAATGACGGGGGTCTGGGTATCGGTGGGCGTGGCCGTCGGCCCCGGCGGGGTAGCCGTCGGCGTGGCCGTAGGCCCCGGCGGGGTAGCCGTCGGCGTGGCCGTAGGCCCCGACAGCGTGGGCGTGGCAGCCCCGGTGACGCTGACGGTGATGGCCTCCGGCTGGCTGACCCCTCCAGCAGCATTGTAGGCCTTGAGCATCAGAGTATAGGTACCAGGGGCCGATGCCTGCCAGGAGTGCCGGTAGATGAAGGGCGATTGCCCCTGCGGGTTGGGACTGACGTCAGAGTGGTAGAGAACCCCATTGACCAACAGCTCGACACGGGTCACCCCTCTGGAATCGGTCGCCGTGACCTGGACAATGACCTCCTGTCCCACCGGCACCTGGCCGCCGCTGGCAGGCGAGTTGATGACCACCGTTGGCACCTTGGCTACCTTTTCGCCCCGCCGGGTATAAAGGGAAGCTCCAACGGCAGCCACGACGAGCAAGATGACAGCCGCCAGCCCAAAGAGCCCCAAGGCCATCCACGACAGACCCCCTGGCCCCCTCCTGGCCTCCACCGGTGGGGCTGGCGACCGGGGGGCCGGCCCGGCTACGGTCGGGTAAGCCCCCGCTACTGCCGGGCACTGGAAACCCAGTTGGACCTTCCCCAGGCCGATGGTGTCGCCGTCGCTCAGGGCCTGGGAACCAGTGATGCGCACACCGTTGACAAAGGTGCCGTTGGTGCTACCCAGGTCCCTGATGACAGGCTGACCTCTTTCCCAGGTGATGCTGGCGTGGCGGCGAGAGACCTCAGGGTCACTGACGACCACATCGCTGCCCCGCACACGGCCGAGAATGATGCTGTCTTTGGCCACTGAAAAACGCTGGCCACGCTGGGGGCCTCGTTGTACGGTTAAAGTAATAGAGTGTTGCTGCATCGTCACCTTCTCCTTACACAGTACACAAACCAACGCTTCTACTCATAAATCCCCCAACCATCTCTAGTCCTCGTTATGGGGCAGCGATGGACAGGCGAAAACTGATGATGGGGGAACGTGGTCAAAATCAATGGCTTGCTCTCATTGTAGCATTGAATCAAGCCCTTGTCAACAGTTTCAGGTCAGATCAGATTCTATGAAAAGGCTCAAAGCTAATCAGCATCGAGACTTTCGGTCCCTGGGGACGTAGGAATTCCCTCACCGCCCGGCCTTGATCCAATACCTCTCACCATCGCTGATCACCTCCACCGTGCCGTTTTGATCGGTGCGCAGCACCATCACACTGTGCTCCTCCAGCTTGGCCAGTGTCGTCGGATCGGGATGGCCGAACTTGTTGTCGGCCCCGACTTGAATGACGACTAACTGGGGATTGACCGCTTCGAGGAACTTGGTGTTGAGGGAAGTATCACTGCCGTGATGGGGAGATTTGAGGATAGTGCTGGTCAGGTCCTCGTTGCTCGACAGCAGAACTGCTTCCGCCTCCTCTTCCACATCTCCGGGCAGCAGAAACGAGATGTGGCCATAGGTCAGGCGCAGCACGATGGAGTTGTTGTTGAGATCTGAGCCGGTGTCTGAGAGGAGATCACTCTGAGGGTAGAGGACTTTTATCTGCAACCCTTCGCCCAATTGGATCCGCATCCCGGCGCGGGCCAATTGGTAGGGAACGCCTTTCTCCTGGACTAACTCCAGGCAGTGAGTGTAGGCAGGCGTGGGGTGCTCCTGGCCCCCGTCGAGGACAGCTTTGACCTTGTAGCGTTCAAGGACAGGGATCAGACCGCTGACGTGGTCGTCGTGAGGGTGGGTGAGAACCACCAGGTCAATGGTGCGCTCCCAGAAGGGCATCCGACGGCCCAGGGCGGTCAGCAAGAGGGTAGGACTTGGCCCGCCGTCCACCAAGACTTTTTGACCCCGAGGGGTCTGGATAAGGATGGCGTCCCCCTGACCGACGTCAAGGAAGGTGACATGCAGTTTGCCATCGGGCAGGCTGAAAGCAGCCCCCCACACCAGCAGCACAACGATGGCCAGTCCAGCCACCAGAGCCTTGATTGAAAAACGATCGGTCAGGCGCTGCCAGAGCGTTTTGAGGCGTGAGGGTTCCTGTGCAGTCACGATGGTACCTCCAGCGAGCAAGCCGTAATAGAGACAGACCAGGCCCAAGCTGACACGCCCCACGTCCAGCGAGGCGTAGGGCACGCGGGCCGTAAGCTCAACGATGACGATAGTAAAAGTCAGAAAGAGCCAAGCCACCCAGCCCAAAGCCTGACCCAGAGGCCGCCAGAGAAGCCCAGCGATGGTGGCCACGCCTCCCCAGAGCATCACCCCTGGCTGAGCGGGCAGGATCAGGAGGTTGGTGAGGAGGGTGACCAGGGAGAGAGTATGGAAATTGTAGACGATGATGGGCAGGGTAGTAATCTGGGCGGCCAGGGTCACAATGAGGGCCTCGTTGAACAGACTAATGGCTTTTTGGATTGCCCCTTCCGATAGCAATTTGCGTAGGCCGCGCTCAAACCAACCCTGGACGATGGGAGTGTAGAGCACCAGGCCCAAAGTAGCGGCAAAGGAAAGTTGAAAACCAAGGTCCCACAGAGTGAAGGGGTTGAGAGCTGTCATCAGGATGGCGGCAGCCATGAGGGAGTTGAGGGCATCGCTCTGGCGGCCGTAGTGGATGGCGATGACGTAGAGGCTGCCCATGATGGCCGCCCGCACCACGGCTGCCGAAGCGCCGACGAAGATGGTGTAGAGAATGATCCCGGCCACGGCAAAGGGCATGGCCCGCCGCCTGCCGAAGAGACGGGTGCTCAAACCGCTGAGGAGACCAGCTATGATGGAGATGTTAAATCCGCTGATAGCGATGATGTGGCTGGTGCCGGTGGCCGAGAAATCAGCCATCAAGTCGGCGGGGATACCCCTTTCTACGCCCAACAGGATACCTGTTAGAAGGGAGGCTTGAGGTTCAGACAGCATCTGGGCGATGGTGGCCTGAGCGCGGCTCTTGAAGGCATAGAGTTTGGCGTAGAAAAAGTTGCCCTGGTCACGGGCCAGGAGGGTAATGCGGGGGCGGCGCAAAAGGGAGTGGATACCCTGACGGGCCAGGTAGTCCCTGTAGGAGAAATCCTCAAATTCGGGCGGCGTTCCCAGGAGGCCCTCGATCTCCAGACGGTCCCCGTAGCGGTACTCAGGATAGCGGGGTGCTCGCACCAGGACGGTGCCTGTTACAGCACATTCCTGATCGCCCAGGGCCAGGCTCTCGGTGGCTACCCGCAGGTTGGTATAGGTGTCACGCACATCGGGCTCACCGCTGACAACGCCTGTCAGCTTGACCCAACCCTGTTCGTTGTAATAAGCCAGAGAGCCCTCATCGAAGTGAGGAATCGTAGAAGAGTAGCGCCAGGCACCGATGAGAAGGGCCAGGGCGCATACACTGGCCAACCTAACCCGGGGATTCTCGCGCCAGAGAAAGAGGCTGACCAACGGCACGAGCCCCATCACGGCGAGGAAGAGCGCGGGCAGATTCAGGAGCGAGCTCAGAAATATGCCAGCCAGCCAGGCTATGCCCAGGTAGATAAGAGTCACGACGCCCCCTAACAGCGCAGGATCAGAAGCCGAGCATCTCCACCATGAGTGCTTTCTGCACGTGCATCCGGTTCTCCGCTTCGTCCAGCACCACCGAATGGGGACCATCGAGCACGTCAGCCGTGATCTCATCACCACGATGGGCTGGCAGACAGTGCATCACCAGCACGTCCCCTTTGGCCAGGTCCACCAGGGCCTGGTTGACCTGATAAAGAGGGAAGATTTTGCTACGCTCCTCGGCCTCACTTTCCTGGCCCATGCTGGCCCAGACGTCGGTATAAAGGGCGTCGGCTCCTTTGGCCGCCACCGCCGGGTCGGTGGTGACAACGATTTCGCTGCCGCTCTCTTGGGCCAACTTCCTGGCCCACCCTACCACGCTTGGATCGGGCCAGTATCCCCTGGGGCAGGCCGCCGCCATGTTGATGCCCATGGTGGCGCAGATGAGCAGGAGTGAGTGGCAGACGTTGTTGCCATCGCCCAGCCAGGCCAGCTTGAGCCCCTGCAACTCGCCTTTGTGTTCATGGAGGGTAAGAAGGGCAGCCAGAGCCTGGCAAGGGTGCTCGTGATCGGAGAGGGCATTGATCACGGGCACACTGGCTTCCTGAGCCAGTTCTATTACGGATTCATGGGCATAGGTGCGAGCCATGATGATCTCTACCCAGCGGGAGAGGTTGGCTGCAATGTCGGCTATCGTCTCCCGAGTGCCAAACCCGATGTCCTGACCCAGGTAGATGGCATGGCCGCCCAATTGGGTCATCCCAGCCTCAAAGGTCACCCGGGTGCGCAGCGAGGGCTTCTCGAAGATCATGGCCATCGTCTTGCCGGCCAGGAGTGGCGGATTGCCTCCGGCTTTCCATTCTGCTTTGAGAGCCCGCGCCCGTTCAATGACGCACTCAACTTCTTCACGGGAGAAATCCCCCATGCTGACCAGGTTTTTGCCTTTCATTAGTTTCCTCCTTCGTAGATAACTCCTGTAGTAAACGTAGGCCCTCGCAAGCGAGGGCCAGAGGTGGGAGGTGCGCCCGACAGGACTCGAACCTGCAACCTAGGGTTTAGGAAACCCTTGCTCTATCCACTTGGGCCACGGGCGCACGTCAATTGTGGTTGAACTGGGGTGAACAAAGCACCCCCGGGGCGACTCGAACGCCCGCACATGGCTCCGGAGGCCACTGCTCTATCCGCTGAGCTACGGGGGCACATCTGCCTATAGTGTAGCATAGAAGAACTGATTTGGCAAATAGAAATGGCTGAAAACCTAACGAGCCAATAAGTAAAGGAGAAGGGCAGAGAGAAGAGGAACTGTCAGATTGTCAACGTGCCAAATAGAGACCGCCTCAACTGCGGTAGCGATGACAGCCACAATGAGAGAGTAGAGCAGACTCAACTGCCAGCCAAGAGGAGGGAAAAACAAAAGGGCTAGAAAAGTGGCCAGCCAACTGAAAAGGAACATGGTCAGCGATCCCTCCAGCGAACGGGTGAATCCCCTGATGCTGTACTTGTATTTACCATAGGGTCTGCCCAGGATAGCTGCCAGGGCATCGCCCCAGGTCATCGGCATCAGGCTGGCCACCACCAGGTACCGTCTGGTCCACAGAAAATAGATAATGAGGGCAAAAGAAATGGGGAAATAAACAGTGCCCAGGTTGCCCTTTTCGCCCATCTCCATAGCCTTGAAGGTTTCCCGACGATAGGAAACGTAATTGATGAGCACAAAGGAAAGAGGAGGAATTGCCGCAAAGTACCAATTCTCGAAAAGGAGAACGGTACCCACCGACCACATGCCTACAGCGATGTGGATAAACTTGCGGGTAAAGTCCGTCGAGTAGCCCTGCCATTTGCGCAGGCCCTCGCCAATACCGATGGCGGCAAAAACGTAAACGTAGGATAGAGCAAGAGCAAGCCAGTCAGATTTCATAACCGGTATCCTTTCTTATGCTGATTACAGCTAGGCTGACCTCATGCTGAGGGAGCCCAAAACTGTGGATAACTAGCTAAAAACTGTGGATAAGTGCTCCAAGTTGGGGATAACTCTCCTCTGTTACCGCTTACTGCATTTTCACTTTGGGGCCTTTGTACTAATTCCGAATCAGCAAACTCCCCCACATATCTAGTTGACTACTGCCCCTCATTCATCCACAATCTTGTCCACATCCATTGAAAAAGCCCTCTGCCAACACTATACAAGGCATCGCCCTCTCCACATCCATACCCCCAACATCTAGGGCAATCTTGGGACCTAAACTCGTTATCCCCAGATCTCACAGGCCCTACTACGACTACTATTTTAGTATAACATCCAGGGTTAAGTTTACCTTTATATTTCTTTGAGAAGCAACTCTAACTTCTCCAATTGTATCACCAATGAGTTTCTCAGGAAAGCTCGCACAGAAAAGTCTGGACTCACAGGTTCACAAGGGAATCTTTGGGCAGAGAGTGTAATCACAATTCTATCAGAAACCTTTCCTGTTGTCAACAGTGCCAAAGAATGCAAAATCTAGCAACCTGTGGTATAATTCTGAGAAATCGTCCCCAGCAGAATTGCGCATTTGTGTTTGGAAAGGAGAGATCGTGGCTGATCTTGAGCTGATGCGGGAATTGCAAATCGCTAGTGAGAGCAAAATCGTCATGCTGGTTATTGATGGCCTGGGAGGGCTGCCTATGGAACCGGGTGGGCCCACGGAACTGGAAGCGGCCCGGACTCCTAACCTGGACCACCTGGCTGCCAGGGGCCTCTGCGGTCTGAGTGTGCCCATTGGGCCAGGCATTACCCCTGGCAGCGGGCCAGCCCACCTGGCTCTCTTTGGCTATGACCCGCTCAAATACGAGATTGGGCGGGGCGTGCTAGAGGCCCTGGGCATCGGCTTCGACTTGCACGACGAAGACGTGGCCGCCCGGGGCAACTTTTGCACAGTGGATGAAAAGGGCCTCATCACCGACCGGCGAGCGGGGCGTATCCCCACAGAAAAAAACGTCGAACTTGTCAAGCTGCTCAGGGGCATCAAGCTGTCAGGTGTACACATCTTTGTAGAGACGGTCAAAGAATACCGCTTCGTCCTGGTCCTCCGTGGCGAAGGCTTGGAGGGAGGGCTGACAGAGACTGACCCCCAGCAGTTGGGAGTGCCTCCGCTCCCTGTGGAGGCCCTGGTGCCGGAGGCGGAGCGGACGGCTCAGTTGTTTAACCAGTGGATCGCCCAGGCCAGGAAGATATTGGCTGACCAGCGCCCGGCCAACATGGTCAATCTGCGGGGCCTGGCCAAAAACCCGGGCCTGCCCAGCATGGAGGAGGTCTACGGCCTGCGCTCAGCGGCCATCGCCAGCTATCCCATGTATCGCGGCGTGGCCAAACTGTTGGGCATGGATGTGCTGGATACAGGGGAAGCGTTGGAGGAAGAGGTCGAAACTCTCCAGGCCCACTTTGCGGACTATGATTTCTTTTTCGTCCACGTCAAAAAGACCGACAGCGCTGGCGAGGACGGCGACTTTGAGCGCAAAGTCTCCATCATTGAGCACGTGGACGAGTTGGTGCCAGCCATCCTGGACTTGAAGCCGGAAGTCCTCATCGTCACCAGCGACCATTCCACGCCGGCCTTGCTCAGGTTGCACAGTTGGCATCCCGTGCCCACTCTCCTTCACTCCCGCTATTGCCGCGCCGATCAGACCGACGAGTTCTCCGAGCGGGGATGCAGTCGGGGGGCTCTGGGGCGCTTCCCTGCTGTTGATCTGATGCCCCTTGCCATGGCCAATACCTTGCGTTTGGCGAAGTATGGAGCATAAAGGAGTGTAAATATGCAACCAGCAAAACGTCTCTCTAACCTGCCCCCTTACCTCTTCGCCCGGTTGGGGCAGCGTATTGCCGAACTGCGGGCGCAAGGGATTGATGTCATCCGTCTGGACATCGGCAGCCCTGATATGCCGCCCGACGATGAGATCATCGAGGCCCTGGCCCGCTCGGCCCACCGGCCAGACGGCCATGGCTACGCTGGCTACTACGGCCTGCCAGAACTGCGCCAGGCCATCGCCGATTACTACGCCCGCCGCTTCGGAGTGGACCTGGACCCCGAGGGCGAGGTGCTCCCTCTGATCGGCTCCAAAGAGGGCCTGGCCAACCTCTCTCTGGCTTTCCTCGACCCCGGCGATGTGGCCCTGGTCCCCGACCCGGCTTATCCCACTTATGAGTTAGGTGCTTACCTGGCTGGGGGCACCACCCACCGCTTCCCTCTCCTGGCCAAGCAGGACTTTTTGCCTAATCTGGCAGCCATCCCTGTCGGGATGGCACGGCGAGCCAAGCTCCTCTGGCTGAGTTACCCCAACAACCCCACCGGGGCGGTGGCCTCCCTGGAGTTCTTCGCCGAGGCGGTGACCTTTGCCCGGGAGCGCGACCTGCTCTTATGTCACGATAATCCCTATTGCGAAGTGGCTTACGAAGGCTACCGACCTCCCAGTCTGCTGCAAGTGGAAGGGGCCAAGGAAGTCGCTATAGAGTTCAACTCCTTCTCCAAGACCTACAACATGGCCGGCTGGCGCATTGGGATGGTGGTAGGCAACCGTGCGGCCATCAAGGCCCTGGCCCAGGTCAAGACCAACGTGGACTCGGGTATCTTCACCGCTATCCAGGCGGCGGCGGTGGTGGCTCTGACAGGCGACCAGACGTGGCTAGAGAGCCGCAACGCCATCTACCAGGAGCGACGGGACATCATTCTGGAGGGCCTGGCTGCTGTGGGGATCAAAGCCCGCAAGCCGCTAGCCACCCTCTACATCTGGGCTGAGGTGCCGCAGGGCTACAGATCGGCCGAGTTCGCAGAGAAGCTGTTGACCGAGCAGGGGGTCTCCTTTGCTCCAGGCTCGGCCTACGGAGAGTGTGGCGAGGGATACCTGCGCATCTCGGTGGGGATGGCGACGCCGCGCGTGCGGGAAGCCATGGAACGGCTGAAAGAGTTCCAGTTTTAGCCTCGACTTTTCTTCACTACCTCCCCCCACTGACCCGATGCACAAGGCTGCCCAGCCAGGAGCGCTCCAAATCTATGGCCCCCTCGGTGCACAGCTCGTGACAGCAATAGCAACGGATGCACTGGTCATAGTCAATGACCGCCAGACTGTCCACTATGGTGATGATCTGCTGGGGGCAACCGGCTACACAATCGCCACAGGCTGTGCAGCGGCCCCGCTGAGGCACCGGCCTGAGGGTGAAATGGTCGGTGATGAGAGGCCCAAAGTGCCTGGTCAAAAAGGGATTGCCCATGGTTGCATCCTCGCGTGGGCTGGCCGAGGGTGGCTGAAAGTCGGGCACGAGAACCTCATCCACGGAAGCCCCCAGCGTGACGACATCATCCACTCTGCCCGTCCACAACCCACGAGCCGCCGCTTCCCGTAAGGTAGGCACTTTGAGCGGATCGAAGCCCACGATGCCCGTGGCCACGGCGTCCAGAGCCACACTATCACGGCTGGCCAGGATCACTCCCACATCCCGAAGGGGCCCGGTAGAGGGGCCATCGCCTTCCATGCCTACGACAGCGTCCATCAGTACCAGAGCAGGTTTGACCAGGGAGGTGATGTCCAGAAGCATCAGCGCAAAGTGGGTCACGTTGCGCATCCTGGCGTGGAAGACAGCCTTGGCAAAGCCGGGCACCACTCCAAAGAGGTTCTTGGTCGCTCCGGTGAAAGTGAAGAGAACGTGGGTCTTGAGCTTGGGCATGGAGATGACCACGTCCGCCTCCAGGACTGGCTTGATGACCTCCAGCCGTTTGACCAAAAAGCCTTCGGGATGGGAGATCTCCTCGTAGCTCGTGTCCCAGTTCAGGGCCGCTCCGGTGCGTTCGGCTACTTGCAGAAGGCCGCTGGCCTCATAAGTCCTCCTCAGGCCGGCCTCGGTGTAAGGGACACTGCCCCCAGGGCTATCGGCGATGAGAGGTAACCCCCCCGCCTCCTGAACCAGCTTGACCACAGCCTCTACCACCGCCGGATGGGTGACGATGCCTCTCTCCGGCGGCGTGGCCGACAACAGATTGACCTTGAGAAGCACCTTCTGGCCGGGCTGCACGAACTGACTTATCCCGCCCAGGAGGTCAATGCTTTCCCGCACTGCCCGATCAACAGTTGGCTGCCGATAATCGGGACACTTGACGATGGCTACTTGGGAAGTCATAATATTCGGTCAATCCTTTCTGCTAATGTAACTGTTCAGAGAGGCGAGACCAGCGCCGGTCGAGCGTCGCCCTGAGTAGCAGAGCGTACCGAAGGGTAGGAGCAAAGCGACGTATCGAGACTAAGCGGGGCTTATGCACACAGCCCCGCTCGCTTGATTTCGATACACTGGCTTCGATATGCCTTCGGCTACTCAGCCCAAGTCGCTACTCAATTGGCGCTCGCTTACCTGCTGATTTGGTCCAAGGCGCTAGCTGCCTCTGAACGGAGAAGGCCCCCCTCGGCGCGTACGATCCGTCTCAAAGAAGGGATGGCCTGGGGCACCCGCAGGCCGCCCAGGAGCCGAATGGCCAAGCGACGGGTGAGTTCGTCCTTTCTGCGCAACAGCGCCTTGGCTGCCGCCCAAACAATCGCCGGTTCCAGGGCTCCCTCCAGAGCGATGACCACGTTGTCAACCAACGCTTCAGCAGAGCCCTGGTGATAACCCAACGAGCCCGCTATCGCTTTCGGCAACTGCTCATTGGCCGCCCAGTGAGGAATCTTGTACACGGCGTCTTGCAGTAGACAGGTCTTGGCACAACGCGCATTCAACCTGGCCAACTGCTCGGCTGCGGTCCGGCTAAGTGACAAGTTGGGGGCTTCGAGGACCAGGTAAGCGAGAGCCTGGGCTGTGGGCTTCCCAAGTTTGCCTAACCGGCGAGCAGCAGCCCGCCGGTCGCGCCGGCGAGGACTTTTCAGTTGCTCGAACAGAGCTTTTTGCTCCTCCACCCTCTCCCTCATGTGGTCCAACTTGCTTTTTGTGACCTAATATGATATTATGCTAAGTGGCAATGCTATGAGCCGGGCTCTCAGAAAACGACGAACTATAAGCGAGAATCACTAGCCTTTGTCTGAAACCACCAGAGGGAATGCTATGTCTGTTCGTACTGTTACTCTCAAGTTGCCGGAGCATCTTTACGAGCGATTGGAGACAAAAGCCCGGGCTGCAACCAGCTCTGTAGATGAAATCGTTGTTCAGGCACTTGCTCGCAGTCTGCCGCCACTGGTAGAAAAAGACCTCCCGCAGCCTCTTCAGGCGGAACTTGAGGCCATGGATCACCTATCCGACGAGGCCCTCTGGCAGATTGCTGAGAGCACTATGAATCGTGACAAAGTTGCGCTTTACGATGTGCTGCTGGAGCGCCATCAAGCCGGCACCCTCACCCCCGAAGGTCAAGAGTGGTTGACCCGTCTCCGGGAAGAAGCTGAGGCTTTGATGCTGCGTAAGGCCCATGCCTATGCGCTGCTCCAAAGCCGGGGGCATAGACTGCCCACTCTCGAAGAACTCCACGCTCGGACACCGTGACCCGATCTTACGTCTCGCCCGATTTGCGCCGCCAGGTAGCAAAAGACGCCGGTCATCGTTGCGGGTACTGCCTTTCGGATGAAGTGTTGACGGGCTTACCTCTGAGCGTTGATCATATCGTCCCGGTTGCAGCCGGAGGCCCGACAACACGTGAGAACCTGTGGCTGGCCTGCCGTCCCTGCAACGAGTTCAAGGGAGCCCAGACCCACGCCGAGGATCCAGAAACCGGCGAGATCGTACCCCTGTTTAATCCTCGCACTCAAGACCGGCACGCACATTTTGCCTGGAACGACGACAAAACCCGCATCATCGGCTTGACTCCCACTGGTCGAGCAACGGTCATGGCGTTACAACTGAATCGCTCCATCCTGGTGAGGGCACGTTGGCGCTGGGTTATGGCTGGCTGGCACCCGCCCCAGGAATGAACAGGGGCCTAGCCCCACCTGACCACCGGTGGGTGCCCCTTTGGGACTAGGCCGTGCCCCCTCCTAACCACGGGGGCATTTTTTACTTCCTAGACAAGTCTCTGAGAACCCCTGTCTGTATTCTCTGCTCGAATCCACAATCCCATTCTTCTTCTCCGCCGGCCCATACAACTCAACAGCGCGTCAACCGGCCGGTCTGTGGCCTTGATCTGCCACTGGTAGAGTTCCTTGTCGGCGGTGGTTCTGAAACACGAAAATCACGAAAGGACGCGAAAACCGCGAAACGCCCTTTTCGTGTCTTTCGCTTCCTTTCGCGTCATTCGTGTTTCAAATATCCTCACATCCCCCTCGTGGTTCAGTGATTATAGGCGTTCAGGGATTATTCTCCTCGCAGTTCGCGCAGGTGTTGCTCGGCCTGCTCGCGCCAGTGCGGGTCGGTGCTCAATTCCAGATAACGCTCAAAGTCGGCGATGGCTGCTTCGTGGTCACCCAGATTGCTGTGTGCTGCGGCACGGTTGAAGTATGCCTCGGCGAGGTCCGGCTTGATGCGGATGGCTTCAGTGCAGTCGGCGATGGCTGCTTCGTGGTCGCCCAACTCTCGTTGTGCCGCTGAACGGTTGACGTATGCCCCGGCGAAGTCAGGTTTGATGCGGATGGCTTCGGTGTAGTCGGCGATGGCCGCTTCGTGATCGCCTAGATTGCTGTGTGCGATGGCACGGCCGAGGTATGCCTCGGCGAGGTCCGGCTTGATGCGGATGGCTTCGGTGCAGTCGGCAATGGCCGCTTCGTGGTCACTCAGATTGCTGTGGGCGATGGCACGGTTCAAGTATGCCGTAGCGTAGTCGGGCTTGATGCGGATGGCTTCGGTGCAGTCGGCAATGGCCGCTTGGTAGTCGCCCAACTCTCGTCGTGCCGCTGAACGGCTGAAGTATGCTTCAGCGTAGTCAGGCTTGATGCGGATGGCTTCGGTGTAGTCGGCGATGGCCGCTTCGTGGTCACCCAGATTGAAGTGTGCGAAGCCACGGCCGTAGTACGCTTCGGCGTAGTCGGGCTTGATGCGGATGGCTTCGGTGTAGTCGGCGATGGCCGCTTCGTGGTCGCCCAGATTGCCGTGTGCGCAAGCACGGTTGAAGTACCCTGGCGCATCCTCGGGATTCAAGTAGAGGGCGCGATCATAATCTTGCAAGGCAATCTCGTATTCCCCGAGCCAAGAGTAGCAGTTTGCCCGCCACACGTAGGCTTCCCAAGGTTTGACCCGTGTACCCTCCACAACGCTGCTCACTGCCGCATCGAAGAAAGAGATAGCCTGCCGCAACTCGGCCGATGACTCAACGACGATGTGGGTCATCCCCAGTGTAAAGAGCCCCAGATAGGCAGACTGCGAGGGAATTTCATTGAGAAAGTAGAAAGCCATTGGTGTGGGCGTTTCCAGGGCTATCCCTTCGCCTTGTATCGTGTGTTCGCCGATCAGCTCAACGTAGGGCTGTGCCCCCAGACTGTTATACCAGCCCCAAATGACGAGATTGGCCGCGTACAGCTCGCCGAGTGTTTGTGCATCCCGCGAATTGGTTACGACCTGTTCAAATCGCTCTACCCGCGCGTTTGATTCTGGATTATCCTGAGCCGCCAGGAGAACAAAGTCATAGATTGACGAACTGGGGTCAACGCCAACCAACTGGCCTTCACTACGGTTGTCAAACTCGGCGACGATAATTAGCGCTTCATCGTCGCTAGCCGGAGCAAAGGCCGTTGGGGTGGGCAGCAACCCTTGCAGCGTAGGGATGTTAAAGATGCTTGCTGCCAGCACAAAGGCCAGGATCAACCCCACCGTCAGAATCGCCAATCCACAGGGGGATACCACCGCCTGGAACACTTTGCGAATGGGGCTGCCAAAGAACTTTTCCACGATATCCGGGTGATGGTTCACCTTCTCGTCGAGTTCGGTGCCGGCCCAAAAGTCACACTCCAGCCCGGCCTGCTTGCAGCGCTCGCGGGCCTTTTGCCGGGTGTTGGCCGAAACGTCGCAGGTGACGAGAAACACCAGCACCGCCGGGCGCTGGTCCTCCGGCAGGGCCAGCACTTTCTTGACTTCCGTCAGCGCATCCTTTGGGTAAAAGCTCTGTACCCGCTTGCATTGAAAGGCCCACAATACACCCTCGCGCCAGGCGATGATGTCGCGGCCCTGCTCGCTGCCCGCTGCGCCCAGGTGCTCGGCCCGTTCGTACCCTTCGCGCTTGACCAGCCACAGGCACAGCCGTTCAAAGTCACGCGGCGACAGTTTGTCGAAGGGCAAGGGGTGAGTTGTTCCAGTGATAGGAGGTTGGGGCTGGGTCATAAGATTCACCTTCTGTGAGAGACCTTAATCGTTCTGAACAATGGCCTTAAACTCGGCTATCCATCCGTCCAACTTTGCGCTGCGTAGCCCCGTTCGCTACCCGTCACGCCAGGTAGGCCTTTTACATCAGAATGGAAGCCACATCGTGCGATCCACCCACTCCTTGGCCTCACTGGCCGCCCAGATCAGATAGAGCGCTTCCGCTAATGGGCCTATCCTGACTCCAGGGCGTGTCCAGGCGATCCCCCAATGATGCCTCCCGGCGGCAGCATGGCCGGCAACACAAGACGGTATGCTGCTCCTGTTATCCGTGACCAGGAACCGCTGCGTCGCTTCAAGATAGCTCAAGATATCGGGGTCGAGGGTACCCAGAGGTGGCGCGCTCTCGTCCCCCACCCGTAGCACGTCAATCGCTGCATCGTAGCGCCAGAGGGCCGCCTTTAAGCGAGGCGTCAGGTTCTCGTCAAGCAGAAAGCGCACCTTCACGGGCGCTGCTCCTGGATGGCTCGCAATCGCTGAACCAGCGGTGGTGGATCGGCGGCCCACTCCTCGTACTCCCGTTCATAGCGCTCCCTCAAGCGGGCAAGATAGGCATCCACCTCCGCCTGATGGCGCAGATAGTAGGTGATGGTGGCATAGATCTTTTCTAGGCTCAACCCTGGAAATTCTTTGGCAATTTCATCCGGGTTGTACCCTTCGTGGTAGTACGAGAGTACATGTTCGATGCCAATCCTGTGCCCCTTGATACGAATGGCATCGCTTGACTGAGGCTCACGAGCGTCCGACCCCAGAAAATCAAAATAGTCTTCTAGTTGCATCAAATCACCTCCATCCGTTATCCTCTATTCTCTGTCCTACATCGTCGGCCCATTGAACTTGCTGACTGTCGTTCCTTCAATGTCCTTATCCCGCTGTCCTCATACACCCACCTCCCCGAAAGTTCCAGACACACGTCAGCCAATAATTCTTGGACTTTTCAGACGGTTCTTGGCTGGCCAAGGTGTCTCGAAGCTTTCGGGAAGGTTTGGCGTCTCAGTGCAAGCCCTCGAAAAGGTCGTCTGCGGGGCACTCGCCCTCCTTTAGCATCTTGCCCTCGCAGGCAAAGCAGTCGGTATGCCTGAACTGGCGGCGTAACTCTTCAGGGATAAGGGTGAAAAGACTATCGGGAGCAAGTTGGCTGCGGTGGCACTGTCGGGCCCGCTCTTGCACCTCCAAATAGGCGCTGATGTCAACGTGGGTGGTACAAAATTCGTCCGGCACGCCCATGGAGTCCAGGTCCATGTACCTGGTGGGTGGCTCTATGCCCATCTCTTTCGCCGTCTGGATTAGCTTTTGGAATACGCTGCGCGGAAAGGCTGTGTAGTAGAGCTTTTGGGGGGCGTAGGGCTCCAGGCCCTCGGCCAGGTGTTCGGGGTATTGGGTGGGGTCGCCAGCGGCATAAAAGGCCGCTTTGGCGTGGCGGTGGGCAGCCTTGTGGTCGGGATGGCCATAGCCGCCGCCCTCCTCGAAAGTCACCACCACCTGGGGACGGATCTGGCGCATCAGGCGCACAATCTTGCCCGCTGCTTCATAGGGATCAGCCTGGACGAGGGAACGGGGATCTTTGTTAGCCGGGGTGCCGGCCATGCCCGAGTCCCGACAGCCCAGAAGGTGCAACTCGGAGATGCCCAGGACATCGCAGGCGCAGCGCAGTTCCCGCTCCCGGATCTCGGCTATCTGCTCCCTGGTGCCCAGGCTGGGGTCGTTGATCTCCCCCTCTTCTCCACCAGTGGCACAGATAAGGGACACTTTGACCCCCTCAGCGGCGTATTTGGCCAGTGTTCCCCCGATGCCAAAGCTCTCATCGTCAGGATGGGCGAAAACAGCTAGCAGCGATAGCTCCTCTTTCATTCATTACTCCTTAAACCATTTCGTTTTTTATTTTGCCCTCGCTTCACTTGAACACCCACTGGCCAGCCTCTATGACCAGCTTGTCATCCAGGATAAGGTCTGGCTGGGGGAGGACGAAATCCTCGTGTAGATCGCACGAAATCTGGCCGCCCATGTGGGCGTTGTCACCCACTGCTACGTGGACCGTCCCTTTGATCTTCTCGGCCTCCAGCAGGTTGATGGGCGACTTGGCGTTGGGGTTGGTGCCGACGCCCAGTTCGGCCAGATTGCGGCGAAGGCGGTGCTCGTCGGCATCGCTGTCGAACTGCATCAACTGACGCAACCTGTCTCCCCCCTTGCCTCCGCCTCGAATCTCCCGAACCCACCCTCCCTGAAAGATGAGCGTCATCTCTTCTGTGATGTCCACGCTGCCGCCCTTGGGCACCACCACCCGACCTTGGGCGGTACCTTCCACGGGAACGCTGTAGGCTTCACCACCGGGCAGATTGCCCCAAGCCCCTTTGGTCGTGTAGATGCCATCGTCCGCCTGGCCCGGCCGTCCGGCCAGGCTGAAGCTCAGATTCGTTCCTTCCCGTGACCGGACTATTGCTTTCTGGGCTGTGGTGAGAAGCTCAGCTATGACCTTGGTATCTTTGGCCACCTGCTGGTAGTCAACCGCCATTGGTCCTTCAGGATAGAACATCTGGGGCTCGAACGAGGGCATGCTGGCTATCCGTGCCCCAGCCTGGCAGGCCTGCTGGCGGGCATCTGTGTGAGACAGAGAATAGGTGGTGATGGCAATGGCCACATCAGCCTGTGTCATCTTCCTGGTCATTTCTTCACCTGGTTCTGCCCCATCCTGGCCTGTCGCTGGGTAGAGGTAGAACTCTACCTTGCATCGAGGATAGCTTTCACTGGCAATTTCGGCGACCATCTTGGCCAACATGGACCTTTCTGAAGCCAACATGAGCCTCGTGCCCTCCAGACTGTTCCACTGAAGGGGGGTGAGCAAGTCGGTGACCACCAGGAGCTTCTCACCCTCCTGCAGCCCCATGTTGACTTGCAGCATGTCGAGTACACCTTGTCTGATTTGATCTTTGTTCGGCCAGCCCACTGAAATCACTCCTTCTCGTTCTGACTTTCCTCATCAGACTCCAGACCCAAGATATCCGCGCCCGGGCGGTGTTCGTGGCAGTGGCCACAGCCTACCATCGGTTCAGCGACTTCTTCCTTCGTCAAGGTGCAGAAGGCTTCCACTGCCACGCGGCGGAGCAGCCCAAAGCGCCGCCCGACCCGCGCTTCGAGGACCATGTTGGGGCAGGCATTGGCCTGCAGGATGGTTGGCACGGGACAAGTCCGGCAGAGATCCGGTGTCCAGCGCTCCGAAGCGCGGTTGCGGGCGATCAGGCGACATTCCTGGCGCGACCGGCCGCGCTGGTAATCAGCATGGTAGAACCGACATTCAGCTCCTGCTGGAGTGTGCATGACCCTAGCTTCCTGGTGTGAAAGCGTCGCTACCCCGCAATCTTCTCCACATGCGAATGGTGTCTACAAAGGTATCCCACATGATCTTGAATCCGGCGAATGTGTTGCCACCCAGGGCTTCTCCAAGTTCACGAGCCAGGTGCTCAATGTCCACTTCACCAATGCTATAGCCCAGCCTGGCGGCCCTGATGCACAGTTCGGCGTCGGTAAAGGCGCTGGTCGTCTCAAAATGGATACGCTGAAGGACCTCACTTTTGATCAGCTTGATGCTGTTGATGTCCCGCACTTTCAGGCCGTAGAGGATTCGGAGCAGCGAATTATAAATGCAAGAATACACCTTTCTCATGACAGGGTCTTGCCTCTCCCTGCGGCGGCCGATAACGAGGTCGTGGTCCTGAATGGCGGGCAGCATTTTGAGCAACTCCCTGGCTCGCAATTGTCCATCGCCTGGGACTGAAAATACCAGGTCCTCTCTGGCTCCCACATATAACTCGGCAATGGTAGCCCCGTAGCCGCTATTGGTCTCGTGGTGTATTACTCGAATTGCTTTATCCGCCTGGGCCAGCCGATCCAGCAGCGCTCCCGTGTTATCTCTGCTGGCGTCGTTTACCACGAATATCTCATAATCGGTAGCGAGATCTGAGGCGACCTCTATCGCCTCACTGACGACTTTCTCAATAGTTCCTTGATCGTTGTAGGCGGGAATGATTACTGATACGGATTGTTCCATTGGCTTTCCTATTTTTAAAGATCACACCCAATCAGGGGGCACGTCCTTGACCACTCTGGCCGGGACGCCCATAACGATTTTCCCTGGCGGCACGTTACGGGTCACCACGGTGCCTGCTCCGACTACGGCCCGCTCGCCAATCTCGACTCCCGGCAACAGAGTGGCGTTCTCCCCGATGGATGCGCCACGGCGGATAGTTGGCCCTTTCCAGACTATTGAGCTTCTTTCGTGGCGTCCCAGATAGTTGTCGTTGGCCGTACAGACATTGGGTCCAATGAAGACGTCCTCTTCAATCACCATATCGCCGGTCAGATGGCATCCGTCAATAAGTCGGCAACGGTCCCCCACCCTAGTGTTATAGAGGATGGTAACCATCCGCCCCACGACCACGAATTCCCCAATGACACACTCCTCTCGGATGGATGCCAGATCGGCGATGAGGGTGTTACGGCCGATGGTGGTGTCTGTGTAGAGAACGGCCCCCACTCCTATGACGCAGTTGTCGCCGATGATCAGGGGACCGTATGTGACCTTCAAAGGCCGTACCAGATTGCCTGCTCCCTGGGGCTTTCGGCCCAGGACCGCGTTGTCATAGATGGTGACATTCTCACCGATGACCGTGTTGGGATAAATCACCACATTGTTGCCAATTGAGGCTCTATCTTTGATGGTCACTTTCTCCATGACAACAACATTTACCCCAAACTCTACGCTATCTGCCACCAGCGCATCCTCGCTGACACAGTTTGTCATTGAAATCTCCTCTCCACTTTCCCTCAGAATCGTTTCGTCAGTGTTCTTCAAATCAAGAGGGCTGTCAGGGCGGGGGTCTGAGGGTGCCCTCCGTCTTTCCTCCTACCATAGTCGCCGCCACCGCCAGCCCCAGGTATAGCCAGAAAAGGGCGACGGCGTGTGGAAAGTTCAGATTAAACAGATAGTGGTCAAGGACGCCCGCCACCATCGCCCCGGCCAGGGCAGCCACAAGCCCCAACAGGATAGATTCCAAACGAGTACCCCTTCTCATCCTCCACCAGGCCCGCCCGGTGTAGGCGAAGAAGATGGCCATGGTGACCAAAAAGACGAATAGACCCACCAGACCCATCTGCTCAGCAATGAGGAGATAGACGTTGGAGACCCCAATGTAAATGTCAATGTCCGGGGTGCCGGCAAAGCCTACTCCCAACCACGGGTAACGGGAGATGAGGATCAGGGCGTCCTTGTATTCCCCAAAGCGCATTTGGGTGGCCCGGTCTTCCCCCCGCAACCCCTCCTGAAAGCGAGCGATGTAATCCTGCGTCTGAGGTATCAAGAGGGCAATCATTCCCACAATCAGTATCACCAAAAGGAGCCGGCGATACCTGGCTGCCCCCAAAAGGAGCAAAGCCGTGACCAAACCTAAAAGGGAACTCCGAGAGTATGTCAGGTACAGGCAGAGGGCCATGACCGCCAGCATGGGCGCTATGAAAGCACGTCGCAGCAGTGGCTTCCGGGCGAACAGTTGAGAGGCCGTCAAGGCTCCCACAAAGATCAGCATCCCCCCAAGGAGATTGGGATCCACTGAGGTGGAAGTGGCCCGGCGGGGCAGGGTGGGATCGTCCTCGATGAACCGCAGAACACCCCAGCCCGTCGGATAGCGGACCCGCCCCAAAACGGACAGCAGGCGGATGGTCCATCCTTCGGGCAATAGGTTCAGCACCACACCAATGAGAGCCGCTGCAAAGCCTGCCAGGATAAGGAGCGTCACCACCTGTTCCAGTTGTTTCTGAGTTCGCACGCAGTTGACGACTACAAAGAAGAGAGCAATGCACATGATGATCTCGGCAAAGTGGCGCAGCACGTTGGCCGAGAGGCGGGCGTGGGCCAGGCCAGCGACGAAAGAGGCGAAAGCCAACAGGATAAAGATCAGAATGGGCACAGCCAGAGGGGAAGTCACGAACTCTTCCTGTTTGCGTGTGGCCAAGGCTGTTACCCAGACCAGGAAAATGACAACCAAAACCAAGTCGAGAAAGGTGGGGGAGAAACCGATGTTGACCGGCAAAGCGGCAAAGGGCAACAGGTAGATGATGCCCACCAAAGCAAATAGTCCCCACTGAATGCTACGCAGCATCAGGAGACCGCCCACCAGGGCTATGAGTCCCAGTGCAGCTAACAGGGGAGTGAGGAAAGCGATGTAGGCTCCCCCGATCAGTCCTACCACAAGACAGAGGCCCACTACGGCCAGGATGATCAACCAGCGCTCATTTGTGACAAAGATTGTCTGGAGGCTTACCTTCCGCCCGTTTTCCACAGTATGTCTGCCTCTTACCAGTAATTGTCCTTGTAACGCCGATAATATTCAATGGTTCGACGCAACCCCTCTTCCAGGGAGGTCTTTGGTTGCCAGCCCACGACGCGCCTGATCTTGGATATATCGGAGTAAAAATCACCCGGCTCTTGAGCCTTCCTCTCCGGGGTGAAGGGAGCGAATTCCCAGCGGCCGCTTCCTGCCACCCGGACAATCGTCTCAGCCAACTCGACGATCTTGGTCGGTTTATCAATACCCACGTTGAAAATCTTGCCCACGGCTGGCTGACAGACGGCACTCATTAGCAGCGCCTCAACACAATCATCCACGAACAGAAAATCACGGAGGATTTGCCCATCCCCGAAAACCTTGATGGTTTCATCGTCAATCGCCAGCCGCACAAACCAATTCACGACCCCATACCGGGAGTGCTTCATCTGAGCTCTGGGACCGTAGGTATTGGTCAAACGTAAGAGAACACAGTCAATGCCATGGACGTCACAATACACCTTGATGATCTTTTCCGCTGTGAGGTTCGAAATCTCGTAAATGCCCTTGGGGTTGGTGGGTGCGTCCTCGCTGACCGGTAACTTCACACTTGAGCCATATTGCCCCCTGGTCCCGGTGTAGATGACTTTTGCCTCAGGGTTGTGTCTCTTGCAGGCTTCCATTACGATGGCCGTTCCTTTGATATTGATGTCAATGTCAGGGAAGGGATTCGTCAGACTCATGACATGGCACACCTGACCAGCCAGATGGAAGATATAGTCCTTGCCCTTCACCAGGTAGTTCATGGCATTAGCATCCCTGATGTCACAGAAATTGACGATCACTTTGTCCTTGACCGGCTCAATGTTGAATAGATTGCCGCCATAGTCAGGGACCATGGCATCCACCAGGGTGACGTGTGCGCCCAGTTCAACCAGTTTGATAGCTAGGTGGCTGCCGATAAAGCCAAGGCCGCCGGTAATCAGAATGTTTCTTCCCACGAACTCGGTTCGGTCATCTATCATGCTGTCTATCGCTCTCTCCTTTGTTTCCTTGAGAGTCTATTTTACCACTATTCTGTCGGATAGCAAAACCCGCTCATTTTGCTTTTGCCCTGTCTTGTCCAGCAGCGGCAGGCGCTGGCCCGTCGTCGCATCATACAGTCCCACCTCCAATTCATACCGGCCTGCGGGCGCATTGGGGGGGATGATTATATCATACTTGTCTACAATCGTTTCGCCAACCCTCCAATTGGTGGTTGGATAAGAACCTCGCACAGGAGGGTTGTCCTTCTGCGCCCATAATTGGCCGTTGGCGTCAAGCAGGTGGGTAAAAACGGTGTAACTGATCTCCATGGGAGCCAAAACGTGCCAGTATAGGGTCAGACGCAAGGCGGTGTTTGGTGCTGTGGTCAGGATGCCAGATTGGGGGCTCGCGACGTCGGTAGTCAGCTTGTAGCCCGCCAGTTCCACCTTGTCGCCCAGGCTAGCGTTGACAGGCGCCATCTGATCCAAGAAGGCCGAGGGCGTGAGGTAAAGGCTCAATGACAGCGAACCGACGGCTTTGTGGTGGATCTTGTCACAGTGTCGGTCCAGCCAGCTCTCGACAAAGCCGTTGGCGTCCCACAGTGCGGAAGGTTGGGGCACAAGCCAAAGCCGTTGGTGCTCCGCAGCCAGCTTGTCCAGCGCCTCAGCCGTAACCACGGGAGCAACCGGCGAGCTGGCGGGCAGGACGACCAGGGGCAAATCATCCCGAAGGTAATACTGCAAAGCAGGGTCGGGATAATTGTGGATGACCAGGTCACCGGTTGCACTCTGCTGGCGGAGGGTTGCCGCTAGGGCACGCCAGTCGGGGCTCTTGGCGTAATCTGGGGCGTAGAAATAGTTGGACAGCGAGTAGCCAGACGAAGCGAGCACGAGCGCTAGAAGCAATCCCCCCGCTATCATGGAGGTCAAGCTCCCCGCCATCCTCCCGTGCAACTTAGCCATCCCTTCGACAGCCCTTCGACGGGGTTTATCCTGAGCAAAGCCTGCCCTGAGCCCTGTCGAAGGGTCAAAGGGCTCAGGATGAGGCTCAGGGCGCCGCCGCTGAAGCAAAATACTCAGGCCCAGAGCCAGGAGAATGCAGTAGGCCGGGGCGACAATGATGAGGTACTTTTCGTCAAAGATGGGCCGGAACAACGAAATCAACCAGATGCCGCCGGTGGGCAGAAACAGATATGTGCCCAGAGTGACGGCTCTCTCTCTGGGCAGACGTACGAGGCCATAGCAACCCAGCAAGAAGGCGGTCACAAAGGCCCACACCAGCAGGTTGGCGCGATCCTCGGGAATGGTCGTGCCCAGGCTGTAGACGACGAAGAACCTTCTCAAGAAGGAGAAGAGGCCGATGGATTCGATCCAGTCTTTGGTGTGACCCAGCATGAATTTGCCCACGTAAAGGAGCCAGGGCACATACAGAACGGCGATTACGGCTTGAGTCACAAACCAGCGTCCCAGCAGATGCCCCTGCCCCCCTTCGACTTCCCTCAGGACAGGCCCTTCGACAGCCCTTCGACGGAGTTGATCCTGAGCAAAGTCGAAGGGCTCAGGACAGGGCTCAGGACACTGCTTTGAGCCAGGCTCCACTTCTGTAGGGCAGGTTTCCATACCTGCCAGATTTGCGGGGCTATCGCCTGTCTCCTCCTTTCTCCCCCGACCAGGGAAGAGGTATAAGTAGAGAAAAGTCACGTTCTCTACGGCCAGGATAAAAAGACTGAAGTAGTGGACGTAGAGAGTCCCAATCGTGAGAAGGACATAGCCAATCCAGAGGCTCTTCTCACCGCCTTTATGCCCTCGCTCCAGGGTCAGGCTGAAGAGCAAGACCGAACCCAGTCCCAGGCAGGCCAGCATGGAATACATCCGCACGTCCTGGCCGTGCCAGATCAGAAACGGGTTGATAGACCCAAGAAGGGCTGCCAACCATCCCACTTTCGCACCGCAGAGCGCCAAGCCGAGCCGATAGATCATGGGGATCATCAGGATGCTCACAAGCACGGATAGGAAGCGGGCCGCGAACTCGCTCTGGTCCAGCAGGTAGGTCCAGAGGTGCAGAGTAGCATAGTAGAGGGGGGGATGAGGTTCAATGGTAGCCAGTGAGAGCAGCATCTCCCTCAGTGGCTGCTGGGCGAAGAGATGGGCAAAGGCCTCGTCGCCTCGCAGGGCCTGATAGTCTAGGCGATGCACCCGCAGGGCAAAAGCCACGAGCACAAACAAAAGCATGGCCAGCCGGATTCGATTTTTGACCATCAATCGGTTTGCTCCCACAGTCATTGTGGCTGCCATCTCTTCCTCGCTACCACCCAAGCCCTATCCCACTGAGGTCAGGGTGAAAGCTGGGGCAGGTGGGCTGTTCAGGGATTCTGCCATTTGGCTGGATCAGATCAGGACCATTGACAAGCGACGGCTGGAAAATTACATAGGTCAACTTGATGCCGAGACCATGCCCCAGGTAGACGAGGCGATCAAGATCAGCCTGGGGCTGGTGCCGCTCTAGCGATCATCCCCGCCAGCCGCGCCGCTGCTGCATTGCTGCCTGCGACGAGGGCCCCCGCCTCTCGTAGCTTCCGCTTCTGCTCAGCCAGGTTCTGCGGATCTCTTTCGGTGCCGCAGACGTGGGCCACGAAGATGGGTGGGTTCGGCGTCGCATCCCGACAGGCTCGAATGGCTTCCGCCGTCTCCCCGGCAGGGTCGGGGTGGACGCCATAGCCCAGAACCACATCCAGCAGGATGACGGCCGTCTCGGGGTCTTCTGCTTCCCATTGGATACGCCGGTTGCGCAGGCTCAAGTCCAGCATGGGATGCGGCCGGCCTACGGTGAACTCGTCCTCTCCCAGGTCAACGCAGGTATGAGCAAGGCTCTTGTTGGAATCCGCCAGCTTGTGCCGTTTTTCCAGCGGCGCGTTGGAATGCACGTTGCCGATGAAATCACGTAGGAGGAGCAAGGCTTCATAGCAGAAGGTGCCGCCGCAGAAGAGGCCGCGCACATATCTCTGCCGCTCAGTTAGCTTGGCCCGCGCCTCCGCCGCCAGCCCTTCCAACCCTTCATCCCGCCTTTCCAGTTCGCGCTTTATCTCAGCGATGACTTGTTCCACCGGCTGCTGGCTGGCCGCTGCTAACCTGCCAGCCAGCAGCGCTGCCTCTTCCAGCGTCGTCGCGGGGATTGCACCTGCCGCTGCCACCGCCGACGGGTCGCCTCCCAGGAAACAGACGACCGTCGGCTTGTCGCTCTCTCGGACCAAGCCCAGCACCTTTTCGGCCACACCTGGAGCAGGCGGCTTGGAAATCAGGACCAGGGCCTGGGTGTCGGGGTCTTCTTGCAAGGCCATCAGGCTTTCCATCATCATGATCCCGCCCACGGCCTCCGAGAGGTCACGCCCGCCTACGCCCACGGCCTGGGAGATGCCACCCCCCTGGCGGGCGATGAGGGATGTCACCTCCTGTAAGCCGGTGCCCGCGGCGGCCACCAGGCCGATGCTCCCCTCCGGCACGGCGTTGGCGAAACCCAGGGCCACCCCGTTGATGATGGCCGTGCCGGCATCGGGTCCCATGAGCAAGAGCCCTTCTTCTTGGGCGTAGCGCTTCAGCTCGATTTCGTCTTCCAGGGGTACGTTGTCGCTGAAGAGGAAAATGTGCAGCCCCTTTTGCAGTGCCTTCCGCGCCTCTCCGGCCGCGTAGCGCCCAGCCACCGAGATGACCGCCAGGTTGGCCTCAGGCTCGGTGCGCACGGCGGTCTCAATGCTCCGGGGCTGATACTCCTCCCCCTCTGCGGCCACGGCGCGCTTCTGGGCCAGCAACTCCTCGGCTCTGGCCAAGGCTGCCCTGGCCGATTCATCGTTTTCGGCTCGCACAGCGATGACCAGATCGTTGGGGTTGGCGGCTTGGACCTCGACAGTGAGCAGGTCTGCCTCGGCCAGGATGCCTTTGTTGGCCTCGGTGCCCATCACCACCGCCGCGTCGAGAACGCTGGGCAGATTCAGCAGCTCCCTGGCCACCAGCATCAGGGTTACAGAGTCGTGGTATTCGCTCCTTCTAATTAGGCTCTGGGTTGTCATCAGTGCTCCCTTCGCACACGTCCTGTACCACAACAGTGGTCATTGTGGTTGACAGCATCTCTGGACCTATTTTACCACACTTCTCCTTTTTTGACACCCTCAATTGCTTCGATATACCTCTCATCATTTTTGTTCATTCGCCTGGCTTTCTGCGCGGCACAGCTCAGGAGCACGGGGGCATCATCCGGCATGGGGCCAAGATCGTCTACGCTTACTCTGAGGCCACTGTGCCCAAAATCTCCATCGTCACTTTCCCCAGCCTTTTTCTTTTTAAGGTTCAAACTATTGCAAAAGGTAGCAATTGGTGATATACTGGTACGAAGCTTGTTCCATACCACCTCTGAAGGCATCGTGGCGGCATCTGAGCTGTCAGGGTAGGTCATTATGGTCAAGTGACTATGTGCCCTCCAAGAGGATGCGGCGCACGATTAAGCTATGCCAAATTGTATCAGCAGAGCGACTAAATCTGAAAGGAGAAAACAGAATGAGAGAGAAACTTTGGACCGTTTTGGCGGTCGTGGTCATCCTCAGTCTGGGGCTGGCAGCCTGTGGCCCCACACCGACGCCGGTGCCAACCGATACCCCTGTGCCGCCGACGGATACCCCTGTGCCGCCGACGGATACCCCTGTACCGCCGACGGATACCCCTGTACCGCCGACGGATACCCCTGTGCCGCCGACGGATACCCCTGTGCCGCCGACGGATACCCCTGTACCGCCAACCGATACCCCTGCACCAGCAGCACCGCCTCCCACTCCCACCCCTGTCGCTTCCCCTGCTCAGGAACACTTTGAGAAGGGATTCGACTACTTCCAACAGGAGAAGTGGGACGAGGCCATGGCCGAGTTCCAGGAAGCCATCCGACTAGACCCGGAGTTTGGCGATGCTTACTGGGGATTGGGCTACAGCCATGCCAACAAAGGGGAGTTCGAGAAAGCGATCGAGGCCCTGGAGAAATATCTGCAACTGGTGCCCGGTGCCAGTGATCGCGCGCAGGTGGAAGCCCACATCCAGCAAATGCGGGACATCCTTGCTTCTCGGCCACCCTGCTGCGAGCCACTGCAACCGGGCAAGGGGGCGATCTGGTTTGAGAACCACGTGGGCGAAACCGTGCAAGTGGACGTCGGCCCCAATTTCTACGAGGTTCCGCCCAAGGTGGGCGATACACCAGGTTGCCTCTGCCCTCAACTCGACCCGGGGACCTATCCGGCTATTCTCAAAACAGGGAGTGCAGAAGGACGCTGGGACATTATAATAGAAGCAGGGAAGATATGGCCCCAGCCGCTCTCCTACGAGGGATACTAAGCGAATGAGGCCCGCCGGAACGTTGGAGAGGGTCGGCATCAGGTGAAGAGCATGGCCTATTGGACCTCGAAGCGGCGTCCCTTGACACTGCGCCCCATCCATCCCCTGAACTGAACGCTGCTGATACGGATAAGTGGGGAAGGGATGCTTCTATGAATCGGAGCGTCCCTTTTTCTTTAGCACGCCAGTTGTTATGATTGTGTCTGTGTGTCCGATTCGCTGTCCTCTGCCGAGTCTTTCTTCGTTTCTGGTTTCTGAATGGTGAACATTGTCTTTACGAGGCTTTCTAGCCATCCCACTACATCACGCATACCGAAGCCAACCAAGGCTCCAGTCCCAAAGGCTGCAAAGTTACTCGCCCCGGTCACATCTGTTCCCATCGAGCCGCCAAACACGGCGACACCGCCCCGGATCAGTGCCAGAACTACCATCGCCATGCCCGCACCCTCCCACGGTCCGGTAATGTACTTTCCAAGCCAGCGGGGGTCATAGTTCTTCTGGCGAGCGTAGTGGTGGAACAATACCCGGATCTGATACAATAGGCTGCCCATAATACCGCCAACGATTGTGAAGCCAATTGATCGCAACAGAGGGTCTTCCAGTGCCTCTCCGCTCACGCCCATCAAACGCATGAGCGTAAAATTGCTGCTCCAAGTATCGAACAGAAACCAGAATGAAAAGAGCAGCACGACCATGTAGTAGGCAACTAGAGCGTGCACTTGCACGGAATAGTTGGTAGCTGTAGCATCATGCCGAGTTGGATCAACCAAAAGATAACCTTGGCCCCGTTGGGGTGTTGGCGGGAATCGCTCCTCACGCACAACTGTGCGCTCTGGGCCGATCGCTTTTCCTTCTGCATCAACGATGGCATACTGGCCAGAGCAAGGACAAGTTTCTCCAGGCTTGAATATCCTTTCCATATTTATTTCCTTTTTCACCACACACCTCCTTTGCTATTGCTATGTTGTTCATCATCCTCGGTTTCAGAACTGATTTATCGTGGCTTCCACCAGACGGGCGGCGTTCTCGGCGGCAAGATGGACGTTTCGTCGCATCCGCATCCGCCTGGATGCAATCGTGGGGTTGCTCAAAAGATACCACAATTTGCGCCCCCAGCCTCGGATCCTGTCCCATGGCGATCGCGGGTCGTCAAGGTAATCCAGCAGGGGGGTAAAGTCGAATCCTGTGCTGGCGTCGGCCTGGTCGCTGATGGCCCGTACCACCAGCCATGGTCGGCTGTTGGCCGCTGCTACCTGAGCCACGGCTGCTCCTTCCATTTCCACTGCCAGGGCCTCAAAGGTCCTGTACAGCCACTCCTTCTTCCCCTGGGAAAAGATGACCTGATCGCCGGTGACGATGGTGCCAACTCGTACAGCAGGGGGGCGCTTTCTGTTTCCCCTTGGCCAGAGGAGGTCCTCGCCAGCGCTGAGAGCAGCCTGCACCAGACGGGGTTCGGCCTGGAAAGCCCTCACCCAGCCTTGTCGGCCCTGGCCATTGCTGGCCATCACCCCGCAGAACTTGAAATCGCTGAGGTAGACGCCCGCGTCGTGGGGGATGACTCTGGCTCCAATGACCACGTCGCCGATTTCGACCTGTGGGGCCACGGCTCCGGCTGAACCGCTGAGGATCAGGGGGGCGGCATCGAACCGATCAATGAGCGCCTGGGCGGCCATAGCGGCATTGACTTTGCCCATCGCCATCCTGGCCAGCACAGCGTCCCTGCCTTGGTAGATTCCCTGGTAGAAAGTAGCCATCCCGTGCCGGGTTTTGGTTTCGACTTGAATCTTCTCCAAAAGGGGGTGACTCTCATGGCCTACGGCCAGCAGGCCAATGGGTTGTTTCATCATTTGGCCTGATCCCCAATCGCTGCTTGTTCGCTCATAGCCTGCAAGCACCCTGGGTCTTTGGCGTAAAAGTCGCCTGTCACGAAATAGGCAATGCGGCGGCATCCCTTGCAGTAATCCCGTACGTTACAAATGCTGCACCTGCCTTTCAGTTTGGGCGTCATTTCCCGGAATCGCCAAAGGACAGCCGCTTCGCGCCAAATGGATCCCAAGCCGGCTTCAGTTACATCGCCAGCGCAGAACTCCCTATCAGAGAATTGAGAGCAAGGGTAGACCTGGCCGTTGGCACGCACCGCGATGCTGCGAACCCCAGCATCACAGCCATAGATGGCATGGGCCTGTAACTCATCGTTGGTGAGATCACCCATCAGGAAAACTAGAGCCGAGTCCACGGTGAAGCGCACCTCCGGGTATTCCAGGGTCAGGCGGTCCAGTTCTCGTCTGAGCTTTATGAATTCCTTCGGAAGGGGTGAATAACGGTGAAACCACTCGGTGTCGTTGGCAGCGGGCTTGGGGCGCAAGGCGTTGACCTGTCGTGCACCTTGCTCTACGGCCAGGCGAGCCGTGCGAGAGAAATCACTCCCGCGTGTCACGAGGATATTCACCCCGAAGGCCACGTCCATTTCTCTCAGCAGCCTCATGGCAGACAGCGTCTTCTCAAAGCTACCTGGTGTGCGATGAGTTTCGTGGCTCTCAGCGTCGTAGCCGTTGAGGGAGAGTTGTATCTGGCCGACGGAGCCTTTGATCTCAGCCAGCCTCTCCCGTGTCAGGAGAGTTCCATTGGTCGTCACGTTGGGCACCAGTCCCCGTTGGCGAGCGTAGCGCACCAGATGACCCAAATCATTCCGCAAGAAAGGCTCGCCGCCGCCCATAGCTAACTGAAAGACTTTTATCTCGGCCAGTTCGTTGATGAGTTGCTCGACCTGGGATGTGTTCAAGGGTGGGTCCTTACTTTTGAGTACGTAACAGGCCGGACAATCCAGGTTGCAGGCTTCGGTCAGGGAGAGGTGGACAGTGGTGGGAGCACTGAGGTAGGTGGGGGGCAGAGGGCAGGAAGCACAGGACGAGGAGCGATGGACAAAGGACACGTTGACAGGGGGCAGGGGGAGTGGATCGTGAGTTTCACCAATGGAGAGGAAGCGATGTTCTATCAGTCTTTCAGCGAGTTCTTGCACATCTGCTTCTTTTTGCTCCTTTGTCGGCTGGTCAAGGGAATAGAACTCGTAGGTAGAGGAGCTGTGATCGGTGGCATAGCCAGTGCGGCAACTCATGATTTTCATGGGATTCCTCCTGAAAGGGTGATTTCTACATAACTGGATACTAGGAATTTTCTTCTGGAGTAGCGAACTCTTCGACTATCCCTTCGACCTTGCTCAGGGCAGGGCTCAGGGCAGGACTTGCTTTGCGTTCGCTGGCGCAGAACAAGTTCTGCTACTCCGCCGATGGGCCAAGTTCACTTGGAGCGTCCGTTCGAACTGCTCACGGTTGGGACGCGCACTGAAGTAGATCAGGTGAGCGGGGCAGCGGCATTCGGAGGAGCCAAAGCCCCGCAAGGGGACTTGCGCCCCCGACAGCTCTCTGGCAACCTCGCTCCATTTGCACTCCAGTCTCTCTTCTGAGGCAGCACTCCACACTTCGACCAGTTGCGCTCGCTGGAGCAGGTAGTCAATGTGCCAGTGGAACTTTTTGCCCTTTTGGCGAGAGCTCGACTGTGAGGAACTCTTGCTGTCGCGCCGGTGGTGGGCCAGCCGCGCCCGCAGCCCGCCCGGTCCCAGAGCGCTGCCCACGTAGAGATAATACCCCGCAGGGAAGTCAAAGGTGCCCAGCTTGCCGACGGTGATCCTCTCTTGTTTGTCCAGCTTGAGCAGCAAGGCATAAGTGCCTGCTTTAGCCTCAGTCATTTCGATCACAATTATAGCAGCACTCACGGCAATTGTAAATTGGGCCAAAAACTGGTATAATCTTCGACGGGACAATCGTGATCCTGAGCCGTTGGCGGGAGGCTGGACCGAAGTGTGGGATAATGAAGATGCGGAAGGGAGTTGTTGAGATGGATACAGTAACTGTTCAATTGCCCTTGGACATACTTAAGGCGGCAAAGGTTCCTGAAGACCAGGCGACGACAGAGGTCAAGAAGATAATCGTGCTGTTCCTGTACGATAGAAGCACCATCTCTTTGGCCAAAGCCTGCGAACTGCTCGGTATAAGCCAATGGGAGTTCTTCGAGTTGAACAAGGAGTTTGGGCTGGCAATTCACTATGATGTCGAAGATTATCGGGAAGATGTAGAGGGCATTAGAATCGGCGATGAGATCTACCGAGCGGTGTTGGGCCTCTGAGAATCGTAACTTGAAGCAGGTGCTATATGGACATACCAGTTCAAACCAAGGAGAGAACTCTTTCACTTATTGAAGAGCATCGGGATAGGATTAAAGCCCTGGGAGTGAGGAAACTCGGCTTGTTCGGTTCCTTTGTGCGCGAAGAACAGGGTGTGGAAAGTGACATAGATTTGCTCGTGGAGTTTGAGCAGGGCAAAAAGACGTTTGATAACTTTATGCAGCTCTGCTTCTTTTTGGAAGACTTGCTCAAAAGACGCGTTGAATTGGTAACACCCGAGTCTCTTAGTCCCTATATTGGTCCTCGTATTATGAGCGAGGTTGAGTATGTCACTTTCATCCCTTGAATACCTGCAGCATATCTTGGACGAAACGGCATACCTTGTAGACCGGGCAAAGGGACTAAGCAGAAATGAGTTCATGCAAGACGAAACGTTGAAAAGGGCTTTTGTGCGCAGTTTAGAGATTATCGGTGAAGCAACAAAAAATGTATCCGCGGACCTCAGGCAAAAATACAGTCATGTTGACTGGAGAGCAATGGCCGGAATGCGAGACCGATTGATACACCGTTATTTCGGTATAGACTATGACATTGTGTGGGATGTTGTCATAAACAAAGTACCATTGCTCCAGCAAGAGATTCGGCAAATCATTCAAAACGAAAGCGATAGCTAGGGGAGGTTCACATGAGAATTGTGTTAGATGCGATGGGCGGCGACTACGCCCCGGAGGTGGTGGTGGAGGGTGGGGTGATGGCTGCCAGGGAGTACGGCATAGAGGTGGTGCTGGTGGGTCCCCAGGAGGTGGTGGACGCCGAACTGGCCAAGCACGATACGACTGGGCTGTCGCTGCCCGTCGTCCACGCCAGCCAGGTCATCGAGATGACCGACGAACCGTCCATGTCCGCCAGGAAGAAGAAGGACTCCTCTATGGTGGTGGGCATGAACTTGGTAAAGAACGGCGAGGCCGACGCCTTTACCACCGCTGGGAACTCGGGCGGTGCGCTGGCGGCGGCCCTCTTCCGCCTGGGCCGGATCAAAGGCATCAAGCGACCAGCCCTGTCCACTGTCTTCCCCACGCAGAAGGGCCTATGCTTCATCTGTGACGTGGGGGCCAACACCGATTGCAGGCCTGTCTACTTGTTGCAATTCGGGATCATGGCCAGCGCCTACGCCGAGCGGGTGCTGGGCATCCCCAACCCCAGGGTGGGCATTGTCTCCAACGGGGAGGAGGAGGGCAAGGGCAACATCCTGGTCAAGGAAGCCTTCAGGCTGCTCAAGAAAAGTGACCTCAACTTCATTGGCAATTTGGAGGGCAAGGATATCCCCGCTGGCCTGGCCGACGTGGTGGTCACCGATGGCTTCAGCGGAAACATCGTGATCAAGCTGTCTGAGGGCGTGGCCAGCCTTCTGATGAGGGTCATGGAAGAGGAGATCAAAAAGAGCCCCATGGCCGTGCTCGGCGCACTGCTGGCCAGGAGCGCTCTGCGGGAGGTGAAGAGCCGCCTCGATTACAGTGAGTATGCTGGCGCGCCCTTGCTGGGAGTGGATGGGGTGGTCATCGTAGGCCATGGCCGCTCCAACGCCAAGGCCATCAAGAACATGGTCCGCGTGGGCAAAGAGTCTGTGGAAAAGGGGATGTTGGAGGCGCTCAAGGAGGGGATAGCAGGGAGCGTGTAGCAGATGGCAGATGGCAGATTGCGAATCGCGTATCCCTGATAGATGAATTGAGGCTACATTTTTGCAGCCGATGAAAGGAAAGAGCATAGCATGGCAAGACAGCGTAGCATGAGAGAAAGAGTCGTCATCACGGGCCTGGGGGCTATCACACCCTTGGGTCTGACGGTGAAGGAGACGTGGGAGGGTTTGGTGGCTGGCAGGTCGGGAGTGGGTCCTGTCACCCAGTTCGATGCCAGCTCCTTTCCCACCCGTATCGCTGGCGAGGTAAAGGGCTTTGACCCCAAGCAGTACATCAACTTCAAAGAAGCGCGGCGTATGGCCCGCTGCTCGCAACTGGCCGTCGCCGCCGCTCAAGAGGCCCTGGCCGATGCTGGGCTTTCGCTGCCCTTTGCCGATGAGGAGAGAGTGGGCGTTCTCATCGGCAGCACCGTAGGTGGCATGGAGCTAGTCGAGCAGGGCCTGCGCACGTTGTGGGAGAGGGGGCTCTCGCGAGTCAAACCTTATGCTGTCGCTGCTGGCGTGCCCAATATGCCAGCCCACCACATCAGTCGGGCTTTCCAGGCTAGAGGCTACAATTCTACGATCTCGACTGCTTGTGCCTCCGGCACCCAGGCTGTTGGCGAGGCGGCCGAGGTCATCCGCCGCGGAGCAGCCGACGTCATGATCAGCGGTGGGGTGGAGGCCATGATCTGCGAGGTACCCTTCGCTGGCTTTGCTGCCATGAGAGCAATATCCACCCGCAACGAGGAGCCGGAGAAGGCTTCCCGTCCTTTCGAGGCCCATCGGGATGGATTTGTCATCGCCGAAGGATGTGCTGTGCTTATCCTGGAGAGCCTGGAACAGGCTCTGGCACGGGGGGCTCGCATTTATGCTGAACTCCTGGGGTATGGCTGCTCGTCGGATGCTTATCACATGGCCGCTCCAGATCCGACGGGAGCCGGGCCGGTGCTGGCCATGCGTTGGGCTCTGGAGGACGCAGGAGTAGAGATAGCCGACGTTGACTACATCAACGCTCATGGCCCTGGCACGCCCCTCGGCGACGCCGCCGAGACCAAGGCTATCAAGATGCTCTTCGGCGAGCGTGCCTACAAAGTGCCCGTCAGTTCCACCAAGTCTATGATCGGCCACTCTCTGGGTGGGGCTGGAGCTATCGAAGCCCTGGCCTGCACCCTCACCATCCGGGACAACGTCATCCATCCCACTATCAATTATGAGACCCCTGATCCCGAATGCGACCTGGACTATGTGCCCAACGTGGCCCGTTCCGCTCAGGTCGACTTCATCCTCTCCAATTCTTTTGGCCTGGGAGGGCAAAACGCCTGTCTGGTTCTGGGTCGGTTCACCCCATAGGGCAGGGAGAGGGGAGAGAAATTCAAGAAAGGATAAGCAATGAAGGTCATCACTAACGAGAAACTCGTCAAGAGGCAGGCTGCCATAGGCAAATGGGCCAGTCTCATCGGGATGGGGGCATTATTGGGAGGGTTGGTCGTTTCCTATCGCTGGCCCAACCAACTCACAGCCTCCTTTGGCTGCCTCATCGTCGGTTTTATGCTGGCCAGCGTCGGCACCTATAACATGAACCGCTGGGTGAAGGAACCGCGGGCCGATCAGACATTGACCAAGGCTCTGAAAGGCTTTGATAACAAGCATTCCCTCTATCACTACACGCTGCCGGCCGCGCATGTCCTCCTGGCTCCTTCCGGTCTTTTCGTCTTCACGGTAAAGGACCATCACGGCGAAGTCCGGTGTGAAGGAGAAAAGTGGCATCACAAATTCCACTGGGGGCGGTTGTTACTTTTTTTCGGCCAGGAGGGCCTGGGCAATCCCACCAGAGAGGTGAGAGGAGGGATAGGAAGACTAGGGCGCTTTCTGGACGGAAAATTGCCCGAGGCGGACGTGCCCATTGAGGGGCTCATCGTCTTTACCAATCCCAGAGCCCGATTGGAACTGATAGATCCCGTCGTGCCTGTGGTGAGCAGCAACAAGTTGAAAACCTTTCTGCGTCAACGAAAGAAGAACCGCATCTCTGCTGAGCAACGCAAAGAGCTGGCCGAAATCTTTGAAGAGGCCTGAGTCAGACGAGACCTGAACCTGGATGCTGGCCATCTCTCCCTTTCGGATGTGGGAAGGCTCAATTGTTAGAGAGGGAATAGACTAGATTGATTCACAATCAAATCTCCATTAGGATGGAGCTCGTCGCTTTGATCCTCATCGTGTTGGTTGCAGCTTTCTTCAGACTTAACGATCTGGACGAGCTCCCTCCCGGCCTGCACTACGATGAGGCCTTCTATGGCATTGACGCCATGGATATTCTCCAAGGAAGAGAATACCCTATTTTCTTTATGGAGAACTTTGGTCGAGAGCCCCTCTTCAGCTACCTGGTCGCCATCTCCTTCTGTTTGCTGGGGGTAAGTGCCCTCTCTATTCGGGCGGTCTCCGCCGTGGCAGGCATCGTCACGGTGCTAACCCTTTACTTTCTTGTCAAGGAAATTTTCTCCCAGGAGGAGGACAGCGTTTCAGGGTACAGAGGATTGCTGGCCGCCTTCATTCTTGCCACCTCTTACTGGCACGTCAATTTCAGTCGCGAGGGGCTCAGGGCGATTCTGGTGCCCCTCTTTGAGGTGTTGACCTTTTACTTCCTGTGGCGAGGAGTCAGGAGGGGGGAAGAGGTGTCCTTTGCTTGCTCGGGGTTTTTCCTAGGTGCGAGTCTGTATACCTACCAAGCGGCTAGGCTCTTACTGCCATTCCTGGTCCTCTTTTTGGCCTATCGCTTCCTCTTGGAGAGGGGATTCTGGCGAGGGTATGGGCGGGGTCTATTGCTCCTGTTCGCCGTTGCCCTTATCACCTTTGCCCCCTTGGGTTATTACTTTCTGTGTCATCCAGTTGGTTTCACCCTGCGCGCGGGCCAGGCCTCCGCTGTCACCCCCGGCGAAGGCTGGGATAAGGCCGCGCGTGCCGTCTTGACTAACACAGCCAAATCGCTGGCCATGTTCAGCCTGCGCGGCGACGACGACCCGCGAAATAATTTGCCTGGACGGCCAGCGCTAGATGTGTTCCTTTCGGTTGGCTTTCTTTTAGGGAGCACACTCGCTCTGATCAGGATAAGAAAGCCCGAGTATGCTTTTTTGGTTTTTTGGCTGGGGGTCATGCTCTTGCCAACGATTCTGAGCGATTATGCCCCTCACTATAAACGGGCCATAGGGGTGACGCCAGCGCTCGCCATCTTGACCGCTAATGGCATCCTTGCCCTGAAAGAAGGCATGCAGCGTTTTACTCGACGTAAAACAATGTTGATACAAAGGGGGGGGTACTTCATTACGTTACTAGCTATCGGTGGCGGCTTGGTGGGCAGCGCTTGGGACACCTACCACGACTACTTTATGACCTGGGGCAAGGGGGACGGGCTTTACTATTCCTTCGACGTGGGTATGGTCTCCATAGCCAAGTACGTGGGCCGTCTTTCCTCCGACGAGAAAGTATACCTCTCCCCCCTCCGGGCTACTCTTCCAACCATCGTTTTCACCCTGGGGGAGAAAGGCCGTCTCAAGAGCTACGATGGACGCCTGTGCCAGGTGTTGCCCGGCCATTCTGAGGGTGCCACAACTTATCTCGTCGTCGTTCGCGAGGACGGGCGATCCCTGGCCTTGCTCCAAAGGCATTGGCCTCAGGGGGACGTGGTCGAGGAATTCTTCGACCGGGAGGGGGGGAGCTACGCTGTGGCCTATCGTGTTCCCCCTGGCTCAGGCGCGGCCGTGCAGCCCCAGCACCCGCTGACAGCCAACCTGGACGGCAAGGTGAGGCTGCTGGGTTATGACCTCAAGGCCGAGTCCTATAAGCCGGGCGAGGTGATTGGTCTGACTCTCTACTGGCAGGCTCTGACGGCTGTGGAGAAGGATTACACTGTGTTCACCCATCTCCTGGGCTCTTACAATCCGCTGACCAACGGGCCTCTCTGGGGAGGACAGGACAGTCGCCCTGGCGGCGGCACCTACCCGACCACGGTTTGGGAGGCGGGGGAGATCGTTATTGACGAATATAGGATATCCATTCAGGCCGACGCGCCGCCGGGAGAATATCAGTTGGAGGTCGGTATGTATCACCTGGCGACCATGGAGCGGCTGCTGGTCTTGGACAATAGCGGGGCGGTCCGAGACGATAGGATTATGTTAGGCACAGTGCAGTTGATTGGTGAGTAAAAGCAATCCTTGACAAAGGGGGCAAAAGAGGATAGGATAGAGCAGAGTTTTGGGGGCTCGTAATGAAAAAGTGTGAAAAACAGGCTGAGGAGTGACGACGGTTTTGAGAGAGAGGAGAGTTTGCTCGCGGTTTTGGGAAGGGCTGTCACGGCTCTGTACCCCCGCCATGGTGGAGACGGGGATACTCGTGGCCGTCATCGTCTTGGCGGCCATCTTCCGCTTCTATCGTATTGAGGCGGCCCCGCCCGGTTTGCAGCACGACGAGGTCTTCAAGGGCAACTTTGCCA
>SOHZ01000054.1 GCA_004377365.1 Anaerolineales bacterium
CGACAACGGTTAGAGAGCCCTCGTTATCGCTGAGCATGTCGTCGTTGATGCGCAGGTAGAGGGTGCCGTTGGAGACAGCCGTAGACCCGTGGCCTCTGCCCACGTAAAAAGGCTGCCCACTCTCGCCGATGCGCCCAATGAGGCAGCCGCCGCGTGGGCCGCCCGGCAGCGGGTAAAAGTCCGGCGCCCAGTAGATTTTATGCCCCTCAGGGCCGTTATAGCCACCTACGGGAGTGTACAGCCATTCTCCTTCAGCCTCTATGGTGAAGCGATCCCCTCTATGCAGGATCACCCCCACGCTTTGCCAGTCACGGTAGGCATAGATTCGTTTCTCCGCCAGGTCGGCCTGTTGGATGGTGCCCCGTGGGCCGGAACGCACCAGCCCGGTGAAGACGCACAGGGCCAGCAGCGGCAGAATGATCAGCAAGATCAAACGTCTCATGGAACGCTCCTTGAATACTTGAAGTAAGCGCTCAGGTTCTCTTCAGTCTAGCATCCTGAGTAGCGCGGAACAACGTACAGCGCGTATCGAAGGGTGCGGGTTTGCCACAACTCGCCACGTTTGCCGCACCCCCTTCGACTGCACTCAGGACAGGCTTCGATACGGCCTTTACTGCGTTTCCCCTCGTCTGCGCTAGGGAAGGCGGCCTACCCTTCGACAGGCTCAGGGCGCGGCTCAGGATGCTTTATCGTTATCCCCTGAGCGGTTGCTGCTCGCAACGTGAGAATGCACAGCTTACGGTGTCTCCCGCATGTCAATGATAGGCGTACCCTCGCCGCTGATGATCCACTTGCTGTTCTCCTTCAACTCCTGGGCGATCATGTACTCGATGTACTTCTGGCCGATGTCGCCGCGCTTGTCCAGTTCGGCCAGGATAACGCGGATGGCAACCTGCTGCGCCTCGGCCTTCTTGGTGATCTGGTAGGCCTCGGCGTCGGCCCGCTTCTGAGCAGCGTAGAACTCGGCATCGGCCAGGGTCTTGGTTTGCTCAGCCTCGGCCTGAGCCTGCTCCTGACGCTGCACAGCCACCATGCGGTCCTTGATGGCCTGCACCACCTCATCTGGCGGTGAGGCGCTCTGCATCTGAATGGTGACAAACCGCATGCCGTATTGCTCCTCTTTGGTTTTGAGGGCTTCCATAAGCTCCTGGTTCATCTCGGCGCGGCTGTGCATCACCTCGGTCATGGACTTGGTGTTGACCACGTCCCGCAGCTTGCCCTGCACGAACTCGAAAACGATCCGCTTTGGGTCGCTCACCTCCAGGGCAAAGCGGGGAGCGTCGGTGACAACGTAAGTGTACTGGAGAGAGACGACCATGGTCACGTCGTCGGAAGTCATGGCCGAGATGCGCTCGATGTAGCCCAGCCGCTCGTTGACCTGGACGATGATGACCGTGTCCCAGAAGGGAATCTGCGCGTGCCAACCAGGTGGATCCTCTCCGATGAAACGCCCGCCGCGCAGGTGCAGGCCCCGCTCGTAGGGGTGGATCTTGTAGATGACCATACGGCCCACGACCAGGACTGTGACCCCTACGATGAAGGCCGCGATCACGATGACAGCTACTTTGAAGAGCCGGTCCACTGTCCGGCCGGGCTTGGCTCTTTTTGCCCCGCTGATCTGGCTCGTGTTTTCCATTTGTGTGTACCTCCTGAGGTTATATCAATTCCACTAAAGTCTACCGCGTAAAGCTCGCCAGCAAGGGCTCCGCCTGGCCACAGCGACTTTGTCACAGCCGGCATACATAGAATATCTATGTATGCCACCTTATTATATCACTTTTTCAGCAGAATGTCAAGAGCGGTGGATCGACTACTTGGCGGAGTTGTTTTAGCCACGCCCACTTCATTACCGGGGATAAAGCCCTTACTCCTGTGAGGGGAAGAGTGCCCACACTCGCCTTTCGAGCATGGGGAAGTGTTGGGCATTGGTGGTCACTAGCGTTAGGTCGTGCTCTAGGGTGGTGGCGGCGATTAGTGCGTCGGGGAAGGAAACCTGGAAGCCACGCTGGGCATAGTCGTAGATGAGCCGCCCAGCCCGGTCGGCAATGAACCTGTCCACGATCAGATTGGTGAGCGAATTGAGAAGGCTTATCGTTCGAGATACTTGGAACCCCAAATTTTAAGATGATTCTAGCTCAAACCCCTTGACATCCGAAACGTTTTGGAGTATAATATAAGTGTTTCCAAAACGTTTCGGAAAGCAACGCTGTTTCATCATTCCCCTCTATCCTTGCACCACCGTTTGGAGACACTCTTTCTCTAGTCCAGACAAACTGGCAGGACCTACCTTATGGCTGTCACCCTCAAAGATATTGCTCGACGGGTTGGCGTTTCTGTTACTACTGTCTCCCGTGCTCTGGGTGGCTACGACGACGTGGCCGAGGAAACGAAGCGGAGGATCCTCCAGGCGGCCCAAGAGATGGGTTACCATCCTCATATCATCGCTCAAAGCCTGCAGAGGCAGCGCACCAACACAGTTGGCCTCATCATCCCCACCGCTGGCCCTCGCTTCTCTGATCCATACTTTACCGAGATATTGACCGGCATTGGTAACGAAGCAGCCAAGCACGAGTTCGACCTGTTGGTTTCCACGAGAGCCCCGGGTGCTCAGGAACGGGAGGCCTACGAGCGGATAGTGGGCAGCCGACGGGTGGACGGTCTTTTGGTGATACGCACCCGTTGTCGCGACGAGCGCATTACCTACCTAATGGAGAGCGGATTCCCTTTCGTCGCCTTTGGTCGTTCTGACCTGGATTTGGATTTCCCTTACGTTGATGTGGACGGCACCAAGGGACTGGATGAGGCCACCCAATATCTTATTGATCTGGGTCATCGGCGCATCGCCTACATCTCGGCCCCCCTTGACCTGATGTTTGCCAAGTATCGGCTGGCAGGCTACAAAGGGACCATGGAAAGAAACGGCCTTTCAGTGCGAGAGGAATGGATAGCCATCGGGCGACTCACCCAGGAAGATGGTTACCGTGAGGGCTTGAAACTCCTCGACTTGGAGCCTGCCCCCACGGCCATCATCGCTGCCAACGATCTCATGGCCCTGGGAGCTATCAGCGCCGCCCAGGACCGAGGGCTGATCGTGGGGCGCGACGTGGCCGTCACTGGCTTCGATGACATCCCCTTGGTTGAGCACTCTCACCCAGCCTTGACCACCGTGCGCCAGCCTATCTATCATATCGGGACCATGATCTGTTCCATGTTGATCCAGGTCATCCATGGTGAAGAGCCAGCCGAGCGTCACATTCTATTGGAGCCTACCCTGGTCGTCCGCGAGTCCAGTGGTGTTGGTGGGCAAGCAACCGTTGATGCCCTGGGGAGCGAATGATCTGTTTGGCCGTTTCATCAGCAAAAGTCCGGTGGGGATTGCCAGCATCCCTGGGCCATCCCTTGGCCCACCAGTCTCGGGCAGCGTGAGCGTCCCCGTCGGCCCTTTGGGAAGGAGGTGATAAAGTCCACACCATCTGCGTTCCGCTCCGATGCCCGGCGCATGGGCATCACCGTATCAAGCGAAAGTAGACTCAAAAAGGAGGAAACGAACGATGAGAAACAAACTGATGGCCGTGTTGCTGATTGTGTC
>SOHZ01000137.1 GCA_004377365.1 Anaerolineales bacterium
CAGTGCTTCTTTGTAGCTCAGATGCGGCTTGGCCACCACCTGTCACCGCCCCTGCCACCAGTCTTTGCGCGAGCGCGGGTCCATGAAGGCGCCTCTGTCCCGGATGACGACTCCGATTTCGTCGCCACGGGCACGACCAAAGGCCTGGCCAGCCCGCAGGGCCGGCAGGCGGCCGCGCCCGGCCTCATTCCACGATTGGTAAAGGGCCAGCAGGCGGGGTTCCACGTAGATGTTCTCCACGTGGAGGGTGTATCCCCATATCACGTGGTCGTCTGGGGTGTACTTGAGGGTGATGCGTTCGGGGGTGGCATACAGCACCAACATTTCGTAGCCGCCACCGATGGAATAGCCAGAATCGGGCACATGGATGGTCTCGCCGGGGGTCACAGCCAGCCCGGCCATGCTCACTTCGGGATTGGTGACCAACGACCCCCGGCGTTTGCGCTCCCAGTCCCAACCGTAGAGCTGGTAGACGGTGCTGAAAGTGGGAGTGCGGTTGTCGGCAAAGAGGCCGGGCAACTGGGGGGCGTTGGGGTCGGTCGCGCCGCCATAGTCCACCAGCCCCTTGTAGGCGTTGATAGGTTCGTAGCCGCGCATGGTCAGGTTCAGGTCGGGGTGCTCCTCGGCCGGCGGGTCGGTCGGGGCTGTGTTCACTGAGAAATCGCCATAGCTCTCACCAACAATTTCACCACGGGGTGGTGGCGGTGGTTCGGTAGGCTCCGGAGGTGGCTCAATAGGCGTTGGCTGAATGGGTGGGGGAGGGGCTTCTACGATGGGAATACGGTCATCAATATTGCTGGCAGTGACGACACTAGCGGCAACCCAGGCCAAACCATCGGGGGTGGCAACCTGCCACCAGGACGAGTCAGCATTGCGCCCCACAATCTCAAGGCTTTCGCCAGGAGACAGAGCACCCACCACCTCATCATCCATACTGGGGCCATTGAACAAGTCCACACTACCAACTGTTACAAAAGGCTTTAATTCTTCTGGAATAGGCATTTCTGCTGGTGGTTCTGTGGGTGGTTCAGTGGGAAATGGTTCGGCAACCTCACCCGGCCCATAGGGGATACGAAGCTCCTGACCGGGATAGATCCTACCTGGATCCGAGATTTTGTCCTTGTTGGCTTCAAAGATCTCCCGCCAGCGACTGCCGTCGCCATAGACCTCCTTAGCAATCTTGCTCAGGCTATCGCCCAGCTCCACCACGTAAACGCGCTTTTTGTCCTGGGTCATGGAATCTTCCTCCCTTCTTGTATTGACAGTTTGGTTTATCTCCGGTCTGCTAGCGCCTGGGGCATCGTCTGCGCAATCAGGTTCCCAGCATCCGATCCTATCGAACAACCCCTATCAATTATACCCTGGTTCAGTCCCGATAGCAAACGTCAGCGCCCTTCCACGATGGCGATCTCTTCCTCCGTCAGACCGTAGAGCTTGTAGACGATCTGGTCAATGAGCCAGTCGGTAGCTTCGATGTGGGCCACCAACTCGCGGTAAGCGGGGCTGTGGGCGCGGTAGACGCCGACCAAGTCGCTGAGACCCTTCACTTTGCCCACCAGGACTTTGACAAACGCCTTGAACGCATCCTCGCTCCAGGCCAGACTCTCTTCCAGGCGACGGGTGGCGTGGCTATCTTCGGCCACAAAGGGCCGACACGCTGCCCCCCGCTTCCACAGGGTGCGCTCTTGCTTACCCTTGTTGCGCAAGGTCTCAAACGCTGCTTCTTCGGTGACGCCTTCGAGGTCCAGCCAGAAGGCTTCGACGACGACCTGCTTACCCTTGTTCATCTCGATCATCTGCTCGGCCAGGTGGGCCAACAGGTCGTGGACAACGTCTGATTGCTCAGGGTCAGTAGCTAAGCAGTCGTCGGTGAAGGCTAACAACGTGTCGTGATCACCAGCGGCGTAGAAAGACTGAGATTGGGCTACCAACTGCTCGCGTTCATCGGTAGGGGTAGCGAATTCGATACAGCGGATAGGCAAGTGTTTTAAGGTATCTACTTCGACTTGTGGCAACGTTCTACCTGTTTTCATTGTTGTACGTTGGTAGTAGAAGTTCATCAGCTCAGAATTCAAGATTGCCGAAAGCGCAAACAGCGACCAGATCTCACCTTGGGCTGTAGGGACTCCATATATCAGAGCGTTAGTGTGATAGTAAGCATTAGCATCAATAACACAGATTACAGAATCACCTGTTCGTCGAATTAATATCTTGCTTCGCTCGATGTGGTTTGGATCCCATCCGCCACTGAAAAGTAGATTTGGATCAACACGTATAAAATGTGTCTCTGGATTGATGGAATGTCTGTGTATTTCTGCGCTGGAGATTAGAGCCTTTTTCCAATCGGGTCCTAACTGCTTATCGGCTATTATCTTGCTACGCCCTATTTTTGAACGAATTCCATGATGCATGCTAAGAATCGTTCCCAATAGCAGTCCGGATTCCTGCATTTTATTGATCAATGCTCCAGGTACTTTGCCCAAGAGCCGAAATCTCATTCTTGGATTACTTCGCTGAGCGTTTTGACTTTGTTCTAAGTACTCAAGATTATCGAGCAAGTCCTCGGGCTCACTAGCACGAGCATGCAAGAAGTGTGTATCTACTTCATCGGCCAATTCATCCTTCGTACGCTTTTTTGTGATAAAGATGGTTGGGAAGCCAACGTCTCCACTTTTCCAAAAGTCATGATCAAACACAACGACATACTGCAAGGTTGACTCTAGCAATATGTATTCACGAATCTTAGAGAAGTACATTCCGTTGAGGAAGCTATCTGGGACAATCAGGGATTCATATCCACCGAAACGACATTTTGCTAGTGCCTGTTCCATGAACAACGCATAAATGCTGATTTTGTATTCTGCTGAACGTTCAAAGGCAACACGATAAAATGTCTCCTCAAGACTTGACAGTTTACCAGTTCTACCCAGGCCAAAGCTAACATACGGTGGATTGCCAATGACCACATCAAACCCTGCCGCATCGCGTAAGGGCTGGCCGTGGCGGTCGTAGAACACCTCGGGGAAGGCCAGTTCCCAATGGAAGAAGTTTCGCTCGCCCACCATTCCCTGCACCTGCTGAACGGCGGGCAGGGCCAGCAACTCGTCCGGCTTGCTAATCAGTCCCAGCCCCTCGTCGTACTCGCCCGGCGTGAACTGGTTGGCAAAGTAGGCGCTGACCCATAGATCGGCCACCGCCTCAAAGGGCGCTTTCAACCGCTGCACAGCCTGGTCGGCGGCCTCTTTGGCCCGCACCGTGTCGTAGCTGTCGCTCTCCACCTCGGTGATCTCCAGTATCCGTCCCATCACCACCGGCAACCGCTGGCTGAGCAGGTACTCGAACATGTTGATCTGCCCGGCCTTTTGCTGTTCCAGTTGCTTTTGCGCCTTCTTGCTCAGGATCACGGGTGGCGCCCAACCCAGGTCGGCCACGCGCGCGCCGATCAGCGAGTCGCCACACTTCAGGTGGTGGTCGAGGAAGCTGAGGGGCTTATCGGCGGCTACGGTTGCCAGCCACAAGCTCAGCTTGGCCAGCTCCACGGCCAGGGGGTTCTTGTCCACGCCATAGATGCAGCGCTCTACCACGCGCCGCTTCCAATGGATCAGATCCTCTTCTACCGAGACCTCCGTTTCCACGTAAGGGTCGGTAGCCAGCTCCAGAGCCAGGTATTCAGTAGCCTCCACCAAGAAATGGCCGCTGCCCATGGCCGGGTCGAGCACTTTCAGGCTCAGGATTTCGTCCACCAGGGATTGCTCGGCCTCGGCGCGGGCAGCTCTGCTTTTCGCTCCCTTCGCCCGCGCCTTGACTCGCTCCAGGGCCTCGTCCACCAGCGGCCCCAGGGTATTTTCCACAATGTATTCGACGATGTACTGCGGGGTGTAGTAGGAGCCAGTGGCCCTGCGTTCGCCGCGATCAGTCTCCAGGTACACCTGCCCGGCGTCGCGGCGGTCGAGCACCCTCAAACCTCCGAGGTCTTCCGAGACCTCGGAGGTCTTGACCCAGCGCTCCCTTTTGCCATCGCGGATGGCCGCCATCGGCTCGGTGGCATAGCGGGGCTGGTATTCCAGCAGTCCCTCGTAGATGGAACCCAGGTGGCGCACACCCAGGGTGCGATAGTCCACAAACTCGCGTCCGGCCTCGGTGGTGCGCCGGCTGAGCAGATCAATGGCCTCGACCAGCGCCCGGTCGCCGACCGCCTTTTGCTCCAGGAAGGGGTGCAGTTGCGGGTGGAAGAGCCCACCGTTGTAGCGCGGCACGCCCAGGTAGTGGTTCAGTTCGGCGTCGTCTCCGTTGATGATGTGGAACAGGTTCTGCAGTTGGCCCCAATAGAGCGTGGTCATCGGCGCTGGCATCGCCTTGAGGGTGGCGATCTCTTCCTTGATGTGCGTCAGGCTGTAGTTGGCACGGTATTGCTCGTTCTGGAGCGGCAGCAGGCCCCGGCTTTCGCCGTAGAGGATGAACAGCAGCCGGTAGAGCAGGTAGAGACTGTTGTCATAGATCTGGCGCAAATCGTCTGCTCCCAGGCCGTTTTTGGGCAGATCGAGAAAGCCCTGCATCAACTGCTCCAGGGCCTGATACACGTTTTGCTCCAAGTCCTCTTCCAGGGCCACGGCGTAGGCATTGCTGGCGGCCAGGGCGTCCTTCAGAAAGAGGCGGCCCTGTGCATCTGGCTGGAAGGCCGCCTGGCGGAAAAAGAGCGTGAAATAGCGCATCGCTTCAGCGTCGCCCCGGCTGAGCAGGTCTACCAGGTCTACTTCGTAGTAGATGGCGAGACGCTGGCTGGTGTCCTTATGCACCAGCCGCCACAACCGCCCGTTGCTGAGGATGCCCCAGTCCAGCTCGGTAGCGCGGATGTAATAGTCAATCTGCCAACTGGGGTTCTGCGCTTCAAAGCTGGCCCCACCGCCCTTTTGCTTCTTGCCCAGGGGGACGTCCCAACGTTTGACCTCCCCCACGGCCAGGGCGTCCGCGGCGTAATCCTCGGTCTTTTGCGCACTCACTGCTGCCTGGCGGGCTGCTTCGTCGGGGAAGAAGACATAGTCAGGTCGCTTGACGCCGGCATTGAGGCCGGGGACACCAGCCTGGCGCTCAAAGGCGTGGCCCAACCGGGTCAGGATTGGCTTGAACCAGTGATCCTCCAGTTGGGATTCGGTGTAGTTGGGGAGTTGGGCCTGCTCCCGAGCATAGAGCCCTTGCAGCCAGGTCAGGAACGTTTCGGCCTCTGGCAAGGATTCTGCCCAGCGCGGGTCCTGGGGCAAGAGATTGTCCAGATAGTGGTCGGAGAAGAGGTATTGATTACGATGGGCCGCATACATGCCCATGGCCAGTTGAAGCGGGATATTCATCGTTGAGTTGACTCCTTTGCCTTTACCGCAGCACACTGATCTCGCGGGTGCGATCCAGCACGTTCAGGCTCATCGTCGTCGCCAGATCGGATCCCGCAAGATCAACAACACGATCACGGCCAAGACGGCGATGCCGTACAGGCCAACCCCGAACGAAAAGACGGGATCGGTCGGCCCATAGACCATTATGCTGAGGAACCCCACAACCTGGTTGTTCAGGGCGTGCAGGAAAGCGGCCAGCAACACGCTGCCGGACTTTAGTACTGCGTAGCCCAAGACAAACCCCAAACCGACCGTGTAGCCGATCATCAGGAAGACGCCAGCTACTGGATACCCAGGGTAGTTGTGCCCCATCACAATCACCGGCGCGTGCCACAGTCCCCAGATGACGCCCAGTAGCAGAATCCCCCTGACGCGACCCATCTTGACCAACTCGCTCTGCAAATAGCCACGCCAGCCGTACTCCTCGCCAAAGCCGAGCAACAGCGCGGTGAAGGGAGCCAACAGCACCGCCTGGACCCCTGTGACCAGTAGGAAGACGATGGGTGTCATCGCTTCGACCTGCTCCATCTGCGCTGGCGCCAACTGGGCCATAAGCTGCATAATGTCCACCGGCTCGCCCAAGCGGAAAACATAGTTCAAGGCTGTCTGCAATCCGTAGAACAAGACGACGCCGATCGCAAACAGCAACCAGTGGACGAGCTTGCCACCAGCCAGGCCGGCGCGGGCAAATGCTTCCCGCCCACTCACCGCGCGCATGACGATCAGAATCACCAGCCCCAGGATCGTCAGCCCCTGCGTAACCCCGCCAGCCATCGTCAGTGTCGTCGGGTTTGTCGAGATGATCACCACCGCGCCGACGACAGTGTAGATCACCGTGTAGACCAGAAAATAGTAGAAGAACCAGCGCGGGCGTTCCTTGTTGGTCCGCACGGTGTAGAGCGGGCTGTCCTTGAACACGAACAGGCCCAGCACGATGGCGCAGAAGGCCGGCAGCAGCATTTGCAACTGGAGCAGCACGCCAGTGGTCACATCCTGACCATACCCGACCAGCCACCACAGCACCAAGTCGAGCAGCCAGGTCAGGCCAAAGGTCAGGACCAGGAACAGGCCGACCTGCTTCCAGTTTACTTCTTCTCTCTTCGCAACAGCTATGTCATCCATGATCCATCTCCTGATGTGACGAGACACCGCAAGCTGCACTGGGGCTTCACGGTTTGTATTCCGTCTCTGGCTCCTCCCGCACAGCAAGGGCCGCCACTTGTTGGGGTTGTGCCACGGTGGGCCGCCGCAGCACGTACCGCTCATAGGCCCAGTGCAGCACCTCGGTCAACGTCACATTGACCAGCGTGGTTCCCTCGACGTCAAACCGCAGCTCAAGTTTGGGCACCACACCCGGCTCGGCCAAATGGGGGATCAGCAGCGAAAAGTCTAGACATTCAAAGCCGACGACCTCGTCCGGCTTGTCCCAATCGTAGCGTACCATCAGACCGTACCTCGTCTCGTCCACGCGAGCCGGGCGCGAAGGGAGTATTTGCAAGTACAGGATGTCCTTTTCGTCGTAGTAAGTTGCTTTCAGTTTCTTGGTTTCCATAGCAGTTCACCTTTCCGCACCAATCCCTCATACTTCTCCTGATCCAAAGGCACAAAGGTTGTCCAAAAGCGCAGCCGCCCTAACCGTCGTTCCACGATGACCAAATGTAGTTCGCCGTCAAGGTCATCCTCACTAGCGTAGACCATGTTCACGTAGACCTCACGGTGCCGCAGTCGCCGATCCCAATGGCGGTGAATCTGTGTCGGATTGCGCAGCGTCTCAACGATCCAGTTAACTCGCTCAGGCATCTCCGGATGATCCAGAATACCGTGCAGGTAATCGCCCAGGTCCACTTCGACCGTCTCGCCTCGGACATCAGTGATCCTCGGGACCAATTGATCCTGGAACAGATTGAATGAATCTCTAGCCTCATTCAGCGGCACGATGCTTTTCCGCTTGCTCATCCAGCCTCCGCTATACTGTGCAACTCGATACATTATATACCCCACCCCCTACTTTGTCAACACTTTTTCCCCTGCTTTGCGGGAATGGTAGAGCAGGCGAACTCTCCATCACTGCCGCTCTGGACTCTGAACCGCGTGCGGCGTGCCAATCGCCCCGCCAGTAACCTCTGTGGCGGGTGTAACCCCCCTTGCCGGTTCCGTGGCTGCGATGGCGGCTGCGATCATTGCGTTGCCATCTGCCGCCGGCGTCGTGACCTCTCGGCGCGCCTCCAGGAAATCAACGGCCTGGAACTGGATATGCCGCTGTCCCCTCAACCGCAGAGGATACCCCTACCCCACTTCATCCCCCAACTGATTGCCTCTCCAGACATGCCTGTGATGCTCGACCGTGAGGCGATCATCGGCATCGGCATCTCCCTGGTATTCACTCCCAAGGGCTTCATTTCCGACCAGGTGAGAGGTGAGGATGGTCACGGCATCCGCTGGGAATGGTGGCTTTCCGAAAGAGCGCGCTTCTTGCTCCTGGGCAACACCCAGGACCCGCTCCTGGAAAGCCTCTGGTCGGTCATGCCGGAGATGCGGTTGTTATGATGAGACCTATCACTTGCAGCAAATCCAGCGACATCGCCGCCGGTAAGGATTGCCCATAACCCTATCCGTTTGTTAACCATCATGCGAATCTTGTGGACAGAAAGTAGGAGGAGTCTCTTGAACAACCTGAGCGTTGTGCGTGAAGCGGGGGCTTAACATAAAGGGGTTAAGTCATTCCGAGGATGCCCCCTGCCGATCACTCGATACTGCCGGCAAGGCGAGTGTTTGGAGGCGTTCACCAAGTCTCCAAGATGAGACCGACAATCATTTGGTCTCAAACAGTAAACGCGGCAAGCCAGATTGCCTGATGATTCCTGACAACGTGCCTATCCTCAATTCCTCGTGGTCTGGCACAGGCACAGTAATAGTCGTGTTCCCCTCCTTCTTTTGCATGATGATGTGGCTGCCTTTTCGTCGGACTTCTATAAAACCGTGCTTGGACATGATTTTGCAGACTTCTTTGCCAGAGAGGACACGCAATTTAGGCACTTTTCAACCTCGCTGCTGCCTAATTCGGACAGTCGGCACCGTCGGCAGGAGAGGTACAACGTAGGTCTCTTCCTTCAGCCTGCGTCGAATCTCTGACGGCGATGCAACTTCAAAGAATCCTTCGACCGCCTCAAGCAGGTTCCGTCGTGCCTCTTCAACGGTTTTGCCTTGACTCACGACATCTACTTCTGGACATGTGGCGACATAGCCATCTCCCTCACGTTCAATTACAGCAGTTAGTTGCAACACTTTTTCCATATTTATCTCCTATTCATTTGGCTCTCATTGTAAGACACAAGTGCATGTTGGGCAACGCTCATTGCCCTGTTCCTATTATACTACACAGCTAGTCCGAATGTCAATCGAGGAACGTTGGTTCCCACGGAGAAAACAGATGAATTGTAACTGCTCCAACTGCCCCGCCCGCGTCTTCTACATCGCTGACTTTGACCCGGCCGGTCACGGGATGCCCGTTTCGTCCTGGCCACCCCCCACTGGCAAAGACCGCGACGGCCAGCCCCGTTACCTCTATCCCATCTACCCTACCCAGGACCCTTCAACTTTGCTCAGGACGAGCTCAGGGCAGGCTCGGCTCACGGCGGCGGGAGTATATCGGCGCCGACCCCGAAGCCCAGCCTGCAGCCCTGGCGCGTGTCGAGACTTATGAGAAACTGGTGCAGGTATGCAGCGAGATCCGCGAGGTAGACCACCGCCTGGCCGCCATCACCGGCCACCTGGCCCGCGCCCTGCACGCCGCCACCAACGGCTTCGACCCTTATTGGTGACAGCCATCCACGTGGCCAGGCCCGATCTCTTCACCTCCCTGTCACCACTCGCCGATTCGCTGATTCGCCAATTCGCTGATTCGCAAGGTGTTGGCTCATCCGCATCGCGGACATAGCCTTGAGCCCCCGGAGTCTCCGGGGGCTTCTTTTGTGGGTGGCGCACCCGGAGCAGGATCACGTCCATATAGTCTGCACCCTGTCACCAAGCAATGACGGCAGACTTCTATTTGCTGTCAAGAGAGTTGGCAAAAATGGCGGGGGTGTGGTACAATTAAAATATCTCAATAAACAAAAGCCCCTCGTTGTGGCGACGAGGGGAATTGTCCTGCCAGGTGAAACGGGCACCCGGTCAGGTAGTGGTATTGTAACACGGGATGGCCGCCTGGTCAAGGGCGGCTTTTTGCTTATCCAGCCATTTCAATAACCCGCACATACTAACAGATTAGATGCAGTGGGGCGGTAACCGGTTTACCAGAAAACCCTGAAGTGGAGTAGATGCACTCAATGTTACCTAAAATCGCCGATGTCATTAGCGACCTTTTGGCTGAACTGATTGTGGCGATAGTACTCATCATAGGGGGTTGGTTGCTTCGCGACTTTCTTAAGCAATTGTGGTACAAGGTAATTGATTGGTTAGCAAGGCAATGGCGATACCTCGTGATTGTCATTCTGATGATTCTGATCGAAATTGCGCTATACCTGGTGTACGCCAGTTGGTGGATCATTGCATTCTCTATTGCGCATCTCGCTCTGGTCATGCTTGCAATTCTGCTGCTGTTTGCTCCGAAACAGCGACCAGGGGATATAGAGAGACATCCCCCTAGAAAGCCACGATCTCTGTCCAAGTTCAAGCGAGAGTGAAGAAGGAGGTGATAAGGGATATACATCATCATTGGCTTATTTCATCACAGTATCACTCTGGTATTCCGATTGAAAGGAGGACTCACTAATGCTTCGATCCATTCGAGATCTAGTTCTTCGTATCCTCGCCGTATTACTACGGCAAGGTACAGGGGAACGTGTATTGCAACTTCCGCCTGGAAGAGAATACCATCTTCAAAAAGTGGCTCGCCGTCCTGATGAGATCAGTGGCGTGCGTCATTACCATTTCACTGTGCGCGAAACGGAGGAATTTCGACTTTATCGAAAGACTCCTCTACCAAAGGCGAGGAGGGTCTAGCCATGGAAATGATCGCTAAGAAGGTGCACAGGATCACCGAGAATCTCGAACGCAAAGGCCAATATAACTTCGAAGTCTATAGAGGTGCTGATCAACCTGTGGTTGTCTCTCTCGCTGATGTGCGGGTGGGAGATAGAACCTACCCGTGTGATACTGCCATTGATATAGACCCAGGGCAACAACCTGGTTCAGAAGACGCTACTTTTACCACTTTGATCCATGAAGGAGTAAGTGGACAGAACGCAGAGATGTTTGACAAAGCCGTTGAGATTCTGAATTACAACTACCCAGGAAAGTTCGTACGCGATTACACAGATAGAAGCCAAGACGTGCTGTACAATACGAGAGAGCGTGTATCTAATTTAAGCCCAGAAGTGGTTAGCGAGCACCTCGAAGAGCATGTCAAAGTGAAGGCACGGGTCACTCCAGAGTTGGAACACGTGAGGGCCCAGCTAGGTTTGGGTCCAAAGGAGTCAGCAACTAAGGCAGAAGAATTCGCTATAGACTGGGAGAAAACGCTCAGGCACACAAAGGACTTGCCGCACGGACCTGAGGTTATATATCTGCCGCGGTGGAAACGGGCTTTAGGTGAGTAATGCTTCCAGGCTAGAAGTGGGCTCTAGTGAATCATCACCGAATATGATTGCCAGATTGAAGGCCAACTAAGTTATGGTCGATAGGGCGGTCGCCCACCTTGCCACCACTCCCGAACCGGACGTGGTACAGCCAATTGCCGGGGCCATAGCATGGTGCCGTCGTGTGGGGCCGCTAGAGCCGCTGCCTAAAAAGTTGGTCGGGTTCGTAGCCCGCTGGATGACCTGGATGTGCTTGACGAAGCACGGGCAGGATAAAGTCTGTGTATCTGATCGTTCGCTCATTTTGAGAAGCAAATCCAAGATTTGGGCTCCCAGAAGCCTGTTATCGTCAACTTACTGCCCAAATTTGCTTCAAAAGCGGCTGCCAGCCACTCCGACAGCCAGACGGCATAACGATGCCCAAAGACGTAGTTCTACATATAGTACCTGACTGCTTGAAACTACGAGATGTAGTAGTAAGGCAATTTCGGAAAGTGCCCCGAAAATAAGCGAACGATGAGTGTGTATAGGTACGTTTGTGGACATGGCTGTCCACAAACATATTGTTGGGCGGCTGGACTGGATAGCTCAACATCTGTATCCCATAATCGGTGGGGAAACTTCTCAGTGACGGAACTTCATTACGTGAGCCAAAGAGGTTTACGAGTATATCTTTGGATGGGAGGTGCCTAATGATGGAACCGCCACCTACCTTCACGCAACTGCCACCTACCTTCGACAAGCGACGTAGGCCGGTTGCAGGGGTAATTCTTGCGATTGGAATGCTGGCAAGCGTGGTGTGGGTACTGTCCAAGTGGCAAGGATGGACGATCCCGTTGTTTGTGAGTCAGATAGTGGTAGTGACCACAGCAATCACCCTTATACCCACTGTCGCTGAGCAGCTCACGGAACGATGGGGACGTCTGGCTCGCGTGATGCTGCAGACAGGGTTATTCATTTCTCTACTCCCGGTCATTGCCATATGGTTTTTGGGGACATCCGGACTTGGGTTTTGGATTGCCTATGGCGCTGGATTGATTACTCTGGTGGAAGCTGGAGGCTACATCGTTGGGCGAAACAAGGAGCTCACGTTGCAGCGCCTGTTTCGCAGTGTATGGTTCGACGGCCTTCGAAGCGAAGTTGAGACAACCAAGAGGATGTTTTACTCACAGTGGACTTTCTACATTGCCGCCCCACTCGGACTGATAGCAGGGACAATCATTGGCTTAGTGGGTGGCTGGAGCCTGCAGTCAACCGTTATGCTCTGTCTGCAGCTCATTCTCGTATTGGCATCGTTGGTCTTGCTCTGCTTCCTTGTCTTCGCCTTCGTTCGGATGTCCAATCCCTTGTTCGAAACAAGGGATGTGCCATCGCCGAAATTGACCGAAGAGACCAGAGGTGTGTTTCTCAGCCGGCTCAGAAAGGTGTTGACGTTTCTCGCACCGAGGCCAGAATCTGAATTCGAAGATCAGAAAGACAAAGACCTTGATCTGGCGGTTATGGTAGCTGACTTGCGCAAAGTGTACCTGTATGATGCTATGCACAACGTT
>SOHZ01000246.1 GCA_004377365.1 Anaerolineales bacterium
TGTCTCTGCTGTCAGATAGCTCTCCCCGCAATGGGGGCAACTTACCAAGGGGATGTTCTCGATCACCAGCAAATCCTTGCCCTTGCCATAGGTTCTGGCAACTCTGCGGATTCGGGCTCCCTCTTGTCCACAAATATCACAGAGCATTTGACACTCTCCTGTCTTCACGGTATATATACAGTGATAATGACCAGCTTGCCGGTCGGACTCAGTTTGGCAATCACCTCGACTTTATCGCCCTCAACCGTTTCTCCTCTGAACTGCGCTCTACCTCCTGCGCCCCATTTCACATAACAGGGCGGCGGTTGGCAAACTCCCGCCCGGAAGGGAATATCAGCACCTTTCGCCGTTACCATTATAGCACACCTGCTCTAAATTTTCAATGTTTTTCCTGGAATTGCAGTGTAGGAACCAGGCAACCAGCCCTTCGACCCTTCGACAAGCTCAGGACACCGCAGGCTCGGGACGACGCAGGCTCAGGACGCAGCAACAACGAGCTTTACTGTGTTCACACGCCTGACGACAGTTGGCTGGTGAGCCAAAAGCAAAGAGCTGCCCTGATCACAGGACGGCTACAGTTTCCTTTGCCACACCTCTTCACACCTCGTACACCTTTAACACCTCATCCCCATAGTGATTGATCACCTTCACGGCGATCTTGCCGGTCTCCGGCGGGTCGAAGGGGCGGCTGACGGTGGCGCGGAGCGCTGACCAGGCCGCTTCGTCAATCTCGGCGCGCAGGGTTCGCTTGAGCTTTTCGTAGGGCTTGTCGGCCCCGGTAAAGTAGGCATGGCGCACGAAAAAGCTCTCCTCGTTATAGTTGGTGTCAATGAACCAGCAGGCGATGTCGTGGGTGCTGCTGGCCCGGATCTCGCCGGTGGTGGGATCATAGATGTCGAGGCCCTTGATTTCGATGGTCACTTTGCCGTTCTCTTGACGGATTTCCACATCCGGCTCGCCAAAGATCATGAACAGGTTGCCGGAGCCGGTCTTTTTGAGCAAGGCATCGCCCATGGCCAGGTCCGGGTTCATGCGGGCGGTGAGCACGGTGAGGTTGCCGTAGCGGCGGGTCTCTTCGGCCACGTGGGGGTCAAAGGCAAAACCGCACACGATGAGCAGGTCAAAGCCCAGGCCGCGCACCGCTTCTTTGGCGGCCTCCTTGAGCAGTTGCGGGCCGACGGTGCCGTGCTCCGGGCCGATGGCGACGGCGACGCGGCGCGAGACCCCCGAGACCCCTGGGGTTTCGGAAACCCCAGGGGTCTTTGAGATCTCGGTGTATTCGCCTTCGGCCTGGATCCACTCCCCGGCGTAGGGTTCCAGGCGGTCGAACTTGAGGCGCTCGTTCTTGATGGTGTTCTGCACGCCGGCTTTCTTCAGGTTCTCGATGATCATCACCTCAAACCCTCCGGCGTGGGCCTGCTGCCCGGCGACCTCGCTGGCCGGGCGTTCTTCGTCGGTGGTCAGCACGCGGTGGGGCGACAGGCTCTCAACGGTGAACGGGCCGCTGACGCGCAGCCGCTTGCGGTCCTCGTAGGGTTGGTCGTAGAGGGTTTCGCTGTCGGAGTGGCGGGCGATGGATGCGTCAATCTCCTTTTGGCGCGCGCGGTGCAGTTCCCACCACTTTTGCAGCAGGTCTTTGGCGGCCTGGGGCCAGTCGTCACCCGGTTGGCGGGGGAATTCCCACGCTTGCAGACCTGTCAGGTTTCCAAAACCTGACAGGTCTTGGATGACCGGCTCAATCTGCGCCTGCCACTTTTCGTGGATGGCGTCAATCTCTTCGTTGTTAGCAATATCTCGGAGCATGACGTGCGGCACTTGTCGGTAGATAAAACCCTGCCTGACATCGCCGTTGGTTTTGGGGAGCGGGGCCGGTGGGATTTGCCCACGTATTTCGGCTGCTTTCTTGACCCCTTCCGGCGAATCGGCCAGCAGGTAGTAGGGGTAGCGGGCCGTCATCAGACGGGTGCGGGCTAAGGCCAGCGCCACGCGGCTGGTGTCTATCGTGATCCAGCGCCGCCCCCATTGCTCGGCGACGTAAGCAGCGGTGCCGCTGCCGCAGGTGGGATCGAGGACCAGGTCGCCGGGGTCAGTGGTCATGATAAGGCAGCGTTGGATAACAGAATTTGCTGTTTGGACTACATATATTTTTGGATCAACTCTGCTTTGAACTCCCATTATGTCATTCCACATAGAATCCATTGGCCTAATTGGAAAATCATCAGCAAAGCGGATAAATCTAATGTGTGATTTACTTTGCACTAACCTGTCAGTTTTTACCAAACGATTTAGTCCGATCTCCGAAGTAGACCACCCTCGACTACCTGGCGGAATGAATTTTCTACCTTGAAACTCGAATGGGAATCGGGAAGACTCAGTACCGGTTTGCGAAGCTATTTGATCTGTACTAAAAAGTTTCCCATCGAAGCCTTGTCGCTTTTCCTTAGACGAGATACTTCTTCTTGTTCCATCTTCTAATTCAATAGCTGAGTAATGGACATCTTCAATGACATTCTTGTTTTCAAATAGCTGTCTGAATTTTACCTGCGAGCGATCCTTTGCATACCAGAGTATATAGTCAGCTACAGGTGGTAGAAGAAAGGTGGTTTGGGCGCTTGTTTTTCTAAAGGCGATTTGACCTGCAAAGTTCTCACTTCCAAACACCTCGTCCACTAAACACCTCACCAGATGCACATTCTCGTCGCCGATCTGCACAAAGACGCTGCCGCTCTCGGTCAGCAACTCCCGCGCCACCACCAGACGGTCCCGCAAGTAGGCCAGGTATGAGTGGATGCCCAGCTCCCAGGTGTCGCGGAAGGCTTTGACCTGTTCTGGCTGGCGGGTAACATCCTCGGCCCTACCATCTTTCACATCACGCCTGCGGGTGCTAACCTGCCAGTTGGAGCCAAACTTGATGCCGTAGGGCGGATCAATGTAGATCATCTGCACCTGAGCTTTGAGCCCCTCCTTCTCGGCCAGGGAGGTCATCACCAGCAGCGAGTCGCCCAAGATCAAACGGTTGGCCCAGTTCTGCTCGTGCTGGTAGAACTCGATCAGCTCCTCAAACTCGAGGCCGTTAAAGTCGGCGAACAGGGAAAGCTGTTCGGGCCGGTCTTTTTTCGCCTGCACCCGCACGTCTTCGATGATGGCCTGGGGGTGGATTTTCTCCTGGATGTAAACCGGCACGGTGGCCACCGCCAGGTCTTCGCCGTCCTGCTCGTCCTTGCCCTGCCACACCAGTTGCGGGTCCAGCGAAGGGTCACGCGGGTACAGGATGGTCTCTGGCGATTTCTCATCCTCGGCCACAAAGTCGCGCAGTTCCTCGGTAGGAATGTTGGCGCGTTTGTCCTTGTGCTTGGTACTGGTGATAGGTTTGGGGGTCTTGGTTTTCTTGCGGGCCATTCTCGTTCTCCCGAAAACTTCTATGTGTTCACTACTGAGCGAGAAATGATGTGACATTGGATTTTGAACTTGCCAGCTAAAGCCACAATATCATCGGGAATATCATAGGCAGCCAGATGGGCACTCACCGGGTAGTTTTCTCCGTGCCCTTTTTCAGCTACCATCAGCGCTCGATACTTGATTGCCTGATAGATACCCTTGACAAGTTCTCCTCGCTCACCGGTCTTGATTTCAGCCACGGCCTGTCCATTCTGGCCTAGGTCAAAAACCACGTCGCACTTGTCACCGGACACGAACAGATATTCTTGCTCACCGGCTTTTCTCGGTTGCAATCCAATCGCAGTTGGATTTTGAGCCACGTATTTCTTTAGCATCCGATGTGATTCTCCCTCACCGACTTGACCCTTTCGCTCTAAGTATCTCGTATAGGCCCTACCCTCATCATCCAAATCATCGTCCGTTTTTGGGATCGGCGACAACCCCAACTCCTGGAGAAGTGCATCCCACGCATCACAGGCAAACACCTCGTCACGAAGTTTTTCGTACTCTCGTTTGTATTCGTCTGGGGAGAGGTGTTGCGTACCGCCTGGCAGCCAACCTTCTCCGGGTAGTTGACTGTTTTGATTGACCACAATTGCGTTGATCAACGGCAAGCCCCTTACGGCGCAAATCTCGTCGCGGATATAGCCGAGCAAATGTGAAGTAGCCCGATGATGAAGGCCTATCTTCTTTGCCAATTCGCCGTAAGTGATCGTCTTGCGCATCTTAGCATAATGAACAAGGTGAGGCAGTGCAAGATGGGCATTCTTGATACTGTATTCAGTGGTCATTGATATCAGCCTTCCTACTTGTTTCTTGAGGAGGGAATGAGCTTAGATCGAATGGTGTTCTTGGCATCCCACGGGTCGGTGATCTCGATAAAAGCCCAGCGCCCATAACCGCCGTGGTTGTTCATGGCTGGCACCCACAGATTGCGGGCGGTGGCCACCTTGGCCGCTTTGTCTTTGCGGGCCTCGCCTGAGACTTCTACGATCAGGTTCAACAAATCGTCGTCAGAGACTTCCGAAGTCTTGGAGACTTCGGAAGTCTGAGCTACCTGCAAGATAAAGTCGGGCGTGTACTGCCGCTCCTGCCCGTTCAGAGTATAGGGGATGGTAAAGCCCAGGCCGTGGTTCTTGACGTAGCGCACCACTTCGTCCATCTCCTCCAGCGCCTGGGCCATCTTTTGCTCCCACGAGCCTGTGTCGGCCACCACGTGCGAGATGTGGCATCTGGCCGGATCGGTGGGATACACGGGGCGGGTGGTGTCAAAATCCACGTAGCGCGTGCTGCCCACCGTATCGTAGGGACGCAGGATTGGCGTGAGTGTCTTTTCGCTGGCGGTTGATTGCACAATCGCCTGGTAGATGTGCTCAGCAGCATCATCCGCCAACTCGTGGAGCAGTAACAACTGGGGAAAGGTGTTGTCTTTCAGGATCAGGCACTCTGCCCGCCAGTGGTGGACAATGCGCAACAATTGGGGGAACAGCCAGGGTTTGGTATGGCCCTCCGTATCGCGGAAGTAGCGTTCCAACACCAGCTTGGCCAGGGCAAAGTCCACTTCCTGCTCACGGCGGATTTGCAGGTCATACAGGGTATGGATGACCGATTCGCCCACAATCGGCGCGTTCTCGGTGCGGGTAGGTACATCCAGCGTCGAGATCGCCATGTGCGAGTCGGCGGTAAAGTTCGCCGTCAACTGCTCGCCAGGTAACTCGTAGCGATAACCAATCACCCGGGGGAAGGTGATTTCGCAAGCGATGCGTTCCTCCAGCGCCCGCACGCGCGGCGGCCGCGGGCCGCGCTTGGGCGGGGTGACGCTACCCTTGGTGGGGATGAACGAGAACGGCACTCCGTACACCTCGGCATATTCCACCGGGAAGGCATCGAACTTGACCACCTCACCGCCCACTTCCTGTTGGCGCTTCTCGGTGGCGAAACTGATGCGTCGCAGACCGCGCCCCACCACCTGCTCGCACAGCAACTGCGTACCAAAGGCCCGCACACCCAGGATGTGGGTCACCGTGTTGGCGTCCCAGCCCTCGGTCAGCATCGAGACCGACACCACGCACTTGACGGGCTCGCCCAGCTTGCCGGTCTGGCCCACAGTGTTCATCACCTCGCGCAACAGGTCTTCGTCGGTCAGGCTATCGGCGTCGCGGCCGGGGAAGCGGGCCCGGTATTCGGCCTTGAATTCCTCAATCTCCCGCACGGCGATTTTCTTGAACTCTTTGCTCATCGCCTCGCCGGACTCCAGTTGCTTGCTGTCAATCAAAACCGTGTTGGGCCGCGCGAGCCAGCGCCCGTCCTTTACGTTGCTGAACAGACTCAGCGCGCCGGGAACCGGCACTGTGCGGTCGTCGTCCAGTTCCTTCTCCCAGCCAGCGATATAGTCGTACATCATCTTGGACACGTTGGTGTTGTTGCACACCACGATGAACACCGGCGGGGGCACCTCGCGGGCGGTTCGGCTGCGCCTGTCCTGAGTCCCTCGGCTTCGCTCGGGATAAACTCCGCCGAAGGGCTCACCACAAACGGCCTCGCTCGCCTCCCACTGCTCGTGATATTTCTGATAGTTGTTGTACAGGCTATGCAGCGCGCTCTGGAGCTTGGCGGGCAGTTTGGGCTCGCCACTGATGGCCTCCGTCTTACGGCCTTTCCTGGGTAGGTCGTCGCGGATGTGGGGCCACAGGTGACGATAGGTCGGATAGTCACCAATCATGGCGTCGTCGTCCACCGGCACGCGGGGCACTTTGACGATCCCACACTCGATGGCGTCAATCAGCGAAAAATCGGACACCACCCACGGGAAGAGCGTGCCCTCGGGGTAGCCGGAGCCACGCAGGAAGAACGGTGTGGCCGACAGGTCGTACACCACCTTGAGGCCGATCTTCTCCTTGACCGCCTCCAGTCCCGAAATCCAGACGCGGGCTTCCTCGTCGCGCACCTTCGCTTCATGCCGCTCGTCACGGCTCAGGCGCACTTTCTCGCCATCCGGCTTGCGACGGTAGCAATGGTGGCCCTCGTCGTTGAGCACGACGATGTTTTTCTTATTGCCCAACTCGCGGCACACCCGCCGCACCATCTGGCCCGGCGTCTCGGTAAACGGGCTGCCTTTGCCCTGAGTAGGGCGGGTTTCCATACCCGCCGTCAGCAGTTCCTTGGTCAGCCTTCCAGCCTTTACCTTCTCGCGGAGTTGGAAAGCGTGAAAGTTGGTGATGACGATCTTGGCTTGATGGAGTTGCTGCATCAGGTCGAGCGGCAGAATGTCGAACCGGCGGTAGTAATTGTTGGGACCGCTGGGAAGTAGCACGCGCAGCCGGTCGCGGATGGTGATGCCAGGAGTCACGATCAGGAACGCGTCGGAGAAGCGAGCGTCCCGACGGTTGGCCATTTTGTTCAGCACTTGCCAGGCGATCAACATCGCCATGACGACCGTCTTGCCGCTGCCAGTGGCCATCTTGAAGGCGCTACGGTAGAGCAGCGGGTTGGCCTCTGCGTTGGCGCGACGCAATTCGTTGGCGATCCAGTTGTCGCCGTGTTTGTGCGCCACTTCGGTAATATAGATCGCCGTCTCCAGGGCCTCAATCTGGCAGAAGAACAGTTTGCGCTCGCGTTCGGGGTTCGCCCAGTATTCCAACAAGCGGCGGGTCGTTCTGGTTACCCCTACGTAGCCACCCCTGCGCCAGAGTTCAACCCGACCCCGTACGCGGTTGATAAATTCGTTGGGCTGGATGCGGTCCTGGGTCCAGGTCTCAAAGGCCAGTTGCTTGCCCTTCTTCCGGGGGCGGGCAATGGGCACAAAGTATTCGCTCTGGCGGCGGCCCGACACGATCTCGTCGGTGATGCCTTCTTCCGAGAAGCGAAAGTGGAGCTTGGGCTCTTCAAAAGGCGAGTTGATGATGGGATTGGCAATTACGACTCGTCTCATGGTCTAAACTCAACTGCTCACAAGTCAGGTTGATTTTGATGGAAACTCACCTGATGTCTGGTGTACAGGGGCGGCCTTGATCTCTACCGAGACCACCCCCATTATACGATAAATCTACGCCACAGTCAACGTTGCCTCCAGCGCACCGGTGCGCATGTCCTCGCTGCCGCGAATGGTGGCCCGCACCGCTCGGCTGAGACTTCATCGAGCCCAGTCGAGATGCTCGCGAAGCCCGCCACCCCGATAGGGCTGAAATGAAGCGGCTATGCCAAAACAACAAAAGCCAACCCTCTCCTGACCTATGGAAAAGATCGGCTCTCAATGTCTCTTGCTTTCACCTCCTAGAATTGGCTACCAGCTACGATGGAGGCAACGATGAAGTCTGGTTAATCTTTATGGTACTATTATACCACACAGTGAGTCAAAAGACAATGCCTGGGATGATGATGACCTGGTAGCTCATCAAGCCTTCTCACGCCGCTGAGTGATGTATTCATCAATGGTCACATAGTCTCCTGCCTGGTAGGCGGCGCGGGCTTCCCGAATCTCAGCTTGAACAGTCGGATCTTGCTCCCACGCCTCTTCCTCGGCCTGGGCTAGCTGCTCATCCAGCAACTCCCAAAGCCGAAGCTTGTCCCTCAGACTTAGTTTTGCAACAGAGTCAACTAGCGATTCGAAGGGGATCGCTGCACCTTTCTTTGTTTCAGTTCTTCTGCTAGCGCAGCAATCTTGGGATCAGGATCACTGCTTGCCTCATTGAGAAGTAAAAGTGCTTTATCTGTAGAACAGTGGGCCAAAGCACGTACAGCAAAGTAGCGAATTACTGCAAATCTTTCTTCCTGTTCCTCGTTATCTATGCCCAGACGAATATTACGTTCTATTTCAGGAATGGCTTCATCCGCTAAGATCATGGCCAAGGATTCTATAGCAAACCCAATTGTTGTTCGGTAATCCTGAAAGAACGGTTTGCCAGTAGTCAAGGTTGGACTGAAAGCAATTACTCGTTTCAAGCCTTCTACTGCCTTATTTTCTTTAAGCACCCCTACTTGTTGCACAATTTGATCAGCCAGACAAAGTCCAAAGGGATATTCTGATTCAGGAGTCTCAGGGATAGCACTTAAAAGACGGATAAGTTCAGTGTGTACTTTTTCGGTATCTGGAGCCTCTACCCATATCTCTCGCTCTTCTCCCACATAAACTGGTCCAATTGGAACACTCACCCGCTCTGGATTATGGTGTGGATGATTAATACAATACGTATAGAAGGGACTTGGTATAATTAAATCACGTATAGTGCATTGAACATCGCCGGGTTCATCTGCTCCATGATATCCTGGTTCTCCCTTGTTTTTGCTATTGAACCAACAAGTTCCACAACAATCTGATCCTCCGTTTGGCATCTTTTGCTCCTTTTCTAACACAAGATCACATTTTGTGATGCAATGCAACAACCCTCAGAGCTCAGGGCAGGCTTTGCTCAGGACAGGGCTCAGGACAAGCTCCGCTCAGGACAAGCCTCGCTCAGGGCAGGACGCCCGCCGCCCCGCTTTTTTTGACAGACCCTTGGGGTCTTCGAGGACCCCAAGGGTCTCTGTGTTTCAGATGTCAACACCCAAGAAAGAGCGAATGACAAAGCCGATAAAGAAACTCAACGCGGCCACGCCCAGACTCAGTCCGGTCATTTCAAGAAAACGCCTTTGCTGCACCGGCAAGCTCACCTCTTCGCCTGCTACTGCTCTCCCAACTCCGCCAGCGCCTCACTGGCTTGCTTTCTCAACTCCTCATCCTGGCTCACCTCCAGACACTGCCTCAGGGCCTCTATCGCATCCTGTCGCTGGTTGCTCTCCTGGTAGGCTAAGCCCAGACCGCAATACGCGTCGCCGTAGTCGGGATTACGCTCGATGGCTGCCTGGTAGAACGGGATGGCTTCCTGTGGCTTGTCTTGCACGTGATAGACCTGAGCTAGACCATAGTGGTAGGCGGGGTTCTCATCATCCAGGCGGATGGCCTCGTTGTACTTGGTGACCGCATTCTCCAGGTTCCCTTGGCGCTGGTAAATATCGGCCAGACGTGCATGGTAGCTGGCGTTCGACTTATCGAGTTCGATAGCCTGCTCGTAGGCCCCAGCCGCCTTATCCAGGCTGCCCTTTTGCCGATAGGCGTCTCCTAAACCGCTGCGGTACACGGGGTTCTCGTCGTTGATAGCAACCGCCGCCTCGTACTCTTCGATGGCCAGATCGAACTTGCCCTGATCGTAGTAGACGCCAGCTAGACGGTAGCGATAGCTATCGTTCTCCAAAGCATGTGTAACAGCCTTCTCGTATTGTTCCTCAGCGTCTCCCAGTCGTTGCAACTGGTGGTAGACATCGCCCAAATTGGCGTGGTACGCCGCATTGGTGGGATCCAGCTTCAAAGCCTCCTGGTACTCACGGATAGCCTCCTCCAGCTTGCCCTCATTCTCCAGCGAGTTGCCCGTCCGATTGTGCTGAGCGGCGGAAAGGATCGGCTGCATCTCCCCGCGGATTTTGTCGAAATCCGGCTCCGACTCGGCCTTCTCTACGTAGGTGGGATACAGGATGATCGCCTGGCGGAGATCTTGGATAGCCTCCGTGCTCTTCCCTAAGAGAGCCTCGGCACGAGCACGGCCGTAGTAGGCCACATTGTTGTTGCGATCAATGGCAATGGCCTTCGTGTAGCTGTTGCTGGCCTCTTCATAGCCCCCTAGAGCCAGATAGGCATCCCCCTTCCCTATCCAGGCGGCTATGTAATCGGGACTGAGGCCGGTCGCTTTCTCGTAGTAATCTAAGGCGCTCTGGAACTCCTGTTGGGCGGCATAGGCCTCGGCCAAACCAAGGTGATACGTCGCGTTGTTCGGCTCGAGCTGGACCGCCTCATCATAATCATTGAGAGCATCCTGATGCTTATCCAGATCAAGATACACACCAGCGCGGCGATAGCGGTAGCTGGCCTCTCCGGTCTTGTCTTTGAGTTCGTTGGTCAGGGAAATAGCCCGCCCATACTCCACAATGGCCGCATCCCAATTCTCAGCCTCCCGTTGGCCATCCCCTTCCTGCCCATACCAGATGGCCGCGTTTTCCGTCCCCTGGAAGATCAGGGCTATGAATTTGGGATGCAACTTGATAGCTTCGAACGCCGTCTCCGTTTTCGCTTTCTCCTGGTAGGTCTCGTCCACCTTGATTGCTTTTTCAAGAGAGTCCACCGCTTTTTCGGCCTGCCCCGACAAAGTACAAGCCCGGGCGAGGCCGTATTGGGCCACGGCGATGCTTTCGTCTTCCTCTGGGACCGCCTCGTAACTCTGGATCGCTTCTTCATAGTTCTTCAAGGCCAGTTGGGCGTCGCCCGTGCCTATCAACGCAGGAGTGTAACCGTGCACGCGCCGGAGCGCCTCGTCGAACTCCCTGACAGCCGCTTTCGGCTCATTCCGCTCCAAATGGGCCAGCCCCTCCCGAGTGTGTTTCTCGGCTGCGTACTCGTCGCTGAGGTAGTACTCCTCCGGGTAATAGCGGATCCCGTGGGAGAAGGATTTCTCGAAGGACACCGCCACATCCCGCTTAAGGACTGGATCCCAGACCAGCACGATGTACCTCGTGTCCGTCTGGGCGATGAGGTCAACCTTCCTGGTAAGACCCGGCGCCTCCGGAGCGATCCCCAGCCCCTCCAGAGCTGTCATGGACTTCTCTTCGCCGGAGAATTGCACTACGATGGGTAGGCCACCGCCCAGAGCGGCAGGGAAGGTGGCATATGCACTGTAGCCATAGTAGTAAAGGAGCACGAGCAGGGAAATGCCCACGAGGGACCAGGCCGCGAGGGCCGCTGGTTTTCCCTCGGCCCCTGACGGCACCCCTTCAGCGCTGGTGTCAGCGCGGGACAAGAGGTCCCTCACCCAGAGGAGCACGAGCAGGAGAATGGCCACGAGGGACCAAGCCGCGAGGGCCGCTGGCTTTCTCTCGGCCCCTGACGGCACCTCTACAGCGCTGGTGTCAGCGCGGGACAAGAGGTCCCTCACCCACGGGATCTGATCCCTCCGTACGAACAGAAGCCAGAAAAAGCTAACTCCGAGGCACCAGATCATGAAGTGGCGGCTGAGCATCCCCCTGAATTCCCATACGCCCAGGGCCAGCAAGCAACAGACACCACCGATGGGGATAACGCTCAGCGCTAGACTCGCCCAGGGCCGACCCTTGACAATCTGCTCCGCAAGGAACAAGGAAAAGCGGACGCCCCCGACCAGGAGTACGAAGAACACCAGGTAGAAAACACCAGCGGACACATAGCGGGCTCGCACCAGGCTGACCTCGTACACGCCGTAGCGTAGCAGGCTGATATTAACGACAGCGAAGCCAATGCCATAAAGCAGACCGACGGCACCAGCTATGAAGCCAAAGATCTTCACGGCCAGTCCGCTGAACTGTTCCACCATACCCGCGATGGTCAATTCCCCTTGTTGCTTCTCATCCGCCATGACAGCATCCTCCTATCTTTTGGAGTCAGGACAACACAAACCACACGAGCAAGCCACTTGCTCGCGGCTCACGGAACCAGACGGAAGGGGCTGCGGCGATGATTGTCTCGGTCCCCTCTAAGAGAACGGGCGAATTTCGGATAACAGTTCCGGGGTTGCCAAAGTCGCCCAACGCAGTGAAGCGATTTGGACGAAGCGTAGCAAAGTTGGCAACCCTGTGTTAACCAACCCACAGGGCAAGCGACTGAAAGGAGCGCAGAGTTTGCCCGCACCTCTACGCTGACGCTCGCCAAAGACGTCTCCTTACTTCGCCCCCGCGTCTTTGCCTCTCTTATCCTTGGTGTAGCCCAGAAACTTCATGATAGAGTTAAAGCCCTCTGTTCCTGCGCTGATGATCAAGGCTGTAACGATGGCGTCCAAAACAAAGTTCACGTTAGCGACGCCCAGAGGTTGTAGGACACGTAGTCCAGCCCCAAAAGCCAAGCCAAGACCGACTACCAAGGACAAAAGGCCAAGAACGAGCTTCTTGTCCGCTTTGATCTTGTCCACGGCGGGGGCAACTATTTCCAGCAACTGTTGAACGGCAAAGCCGGCAGCAAAGGCCGGTCCTAGAGCCACTACAAGCTTTTCTAGCATCGAACTAC
>SOHZ01000361.1 GCA_004377365.1 Anaerolineales bacterium
CCGGGAAGTTATCTTCTTGTGAGCCCTTGCTGAGAAGGAGGATCCGATGGCATTGATCAAAGGTTGTCCAGGGGCTGTTACTTTCCGCCAAGTGCGGCCCGAAGATATCGTCTGTCCCCAGTGTGGGAATGAAGTGGAGATATGGTCTGATGAGCCGGTGGCCCGCTGCCGTCAGTGCGGCTTCTGGGTCAGCAAGGAAAGGGGCGCGTCCTGCATTGATTGGTGTGCCTCCGCCAAGGAATGTATCGGACTGGTCAAATACGAGCGGCTAATGAAGACTCGTCCGCTGCAGACCGAGGCCGAAGGAATCGCAGCGTGAGCGTTGAAGAAGAGGTTCCCTTGTACGACGCCCTCAGCGACGATTACGACCGCTTCGTGAACTGGGAGAACCGTCTGGCCTACGAGATGCCTTTCATCGAGCGGACCTTGTGCGAGGTGGATGCCCGTCGGGTGCTAGACGCCGCCTGCGGTACGGGGATGCACGCCATCGAGTTGGCGCGGCGTGGCTACAAAGTGGTCGGCGCGGATCTGAGCGCGCCCATGATCGAGCGGGCGAAGGAGAACGCTGCTGCCGCTGGAGTTGAAGCACATTTTGTAGTGGCTGGCTTCGGTGAACTGGTGGAAAAGCTTGCCCTGAGCGAAGTCGAAGGGGTGAGCGGTCAGTTCGATGCCGTGCTCTGTTTGGGCAATTCTTTACCCCACGCGCTGGGTGCCGAGGACCTGGGCGATGCCCTGGCCGACTTTGCGGCCGTGCTGCGTCCGGGTGGATTGCTTTTGATCCAGAACCGCAACTTTGACGCGGTACTGGCCCGCCGTGAGCGTTTCATGGGGCCTGAATTCCATCGTGAAGGCGACCGCGAGTGGCTCTTTGTCCGCTTCTATGACTTTAATCTCGACGGTACGATCACTTTCAACATGGTCGTTCTACGCCGCCATGCCGACGGCAAATGGTCTCAGCAGGTAGAAACCACCGAATTGCGCCCTCTCATCTATTCTGAACTTATCGCCTCTTTGACTGCTGCCGGTTTCACTGACATCGTCTGCTACGGCGATATACAAGGCGCGCCGTTCGATCCTGAGAGTAGTGGCAATCTCATAACTGTCGCCAAAAAGTTCAGCACGAAGGAGTTCTGTTAGATACTCGATTACAATCCTTGGAGGGTTTGCCGATGGAACCGATATACATGGAAGTGATCGCCCCTGTGGCGACCAGTTACTACCAGTGACCGCATTGCGAGTCTCTCTACGACCTAGGGGGCCTAGGTCAAAAAGTCCATGCTGAGATCATGAGCGAATATCCCAACGACTTGCTGGAAGACGAGCGTCGCCTGGCCGATTGGGTGTGGGAGCTATGTGACCGCTACGGAGAGCGTTTGCTGATCCGGGTCATTGACCCCCAATCGGGCCTGGGCTTCTACAAATGTCTCCGCCATTGGGTGCGGCGCTATCCGGCTTTCATCATCGGGGGGCGTAAGCGGTACGTCGGCTGGGATCGTGAGGAACTGGAGGCGGTGCTACAAGAGGTTGTGGGGAATCAGTAGATCACAAAAGTTCGCGGGGGATCCCTTCAACGAGTTCAGGGCAAGCGCCAAATCCGCCGCTAGGCCGCTGGATTTGGCGATTGTGCAAATTTCACATGAACTGGTCAGGCCGAGGCCGTTATCAGAAGGGATTTGGGATAGAAAAGGAGAAACGCATGTTCAAACCATGCGGCATCATCCCGGCGATGGTCACGCCGTTGGATGAGAACGAGACTTTGAACGAGCCCGCGCTGCGCTGGTTGGTGAATCACCTGATAGAGGGTGAGGTACACGGCCTTTTCGCCCTCGGCAGCCAGGGGGAGTTCTGGGCCTTCGATTCCGGGGAGAAACGCTGCATCCTGGAGGTAGTCGTAGACGAGGCCGGCGGGCGGGTGCCGGTCTACGGCGGCACGGCGGCCGTGAGCACACGGGAGGCTGTCGCCCTGACCCGCATGGCCGAGGAGGTAGGCGTGGACGCCGTCTCGGTCCTGACCCCCTTCTTCGTGTCGCCCAGCCCGCAGGAGCTGTACGAGCACTACGCAGCCATCGCCGGGGTGACCTCGCTGCCCATCGTGCTCTACAGCAATCCAGGGCGCACCGGCGTCAAGCTAACACCCGAGATCTTGGCCCGGCTGGCTCGGATTGAGAACATTGTCGGCATCAAGGATTCGAGCGGAGACCTATCCCTGACGGCTGAATACGTCCGCGTCACTCCAGACGACTTTGCCGTGTTGATGGGACGGGACACCTTAATCCTCGCCGGTCTGCTTTATGGCTGTGCGGGAGCCATCGCTGCCACGGCCAACGTTGTCCCCCGTCTGGTGGTAGAGATCTACGAGCGGTTCCAGGCCAGCGACCTGGCTGGGGCGCAACAGGCCCAGGAACGGCTCGCCCCGCTACGCCACGCCTTTGGCTGGGGCACTTTTCCGGTGGTGGTCAAGGAAGCGGCCAACATATGATCGGGCTGGCGGCCGGCCCTGCCCGTGGGCCGGTCGGACCGATGGCCGAGGAAGCGCGGGACAAGTTGGCCCAGGTGCTGAGGAATTTGGAGGTCCTGTAGTCCATCCGCTTGGAGGGCCAGGCGCAGATGCGGAAATGGCCAAACCTGTGGTTCTGCTCTACGAACGAATCCACAAAGATGCTCTGGCGATCCTGGAGGAGAAGGCCGAGATACGCTGGGCTGAAAGTCTCCATGAAGACGTGCTACTGAAGCAAGTTGCTGATGTGGAGGGCATCATCATCCATGCCAACGGTAAAGTCAGCCGGCGGCTAATGGAAGCGGCGCCGAACCTGAAGGTGGTTGGATGGCACGGTGTAGGGGGGGAGGCAATTGACCTCGATGCCGCACCTGCCATGAGAAGAAGGAGAGACCATGTCCGATTTTGAGAAAGCAAAGGAACTCATTAGAGGATTCAAGGGGGACAACTATGCCTTCGGTGCGGGATCGCTGGCCCGTACCGGTGAACTGGCGGCCCAACTGGGCAAGAGTGCGGCGGTGATCTATGCCGTCTATCCCGGCGTCGAGCAGTTGCTTGATCAGGTGAAGGACTCTTTGCGATCAGCCGGGGTGACGGTGCTGGGAGAACTGATCGGAGCTGAGCCCAATGCCCCCCGCGAGGATGTCTTCCGCCTGGGCGATCAGGTGGCTGAGCTGAAGCCAGAGGTCATCGTGGTCATCGGCGGGGGCAGCACCATTGACGCCGCTAAGGCGGCCAGTGTCCTGGCCACCTTGGGCGGTCCCATTGACCGCTACTTTGGCACGGCTCTGGTTACTGATGCCCTGGTCGCCAGCGGGAAGAAACTCATCCCAGTGGTAGCAGTGCAGACCGCGTCCAGTTCTGGCGCTCACCTGACCAAGTACTCCAACATCACCGACCTTGAGACGGGCCAGAAAAAGCTCATCGTGGATGAGGCCATCGTCCCGCCCAGAGCCGTTTTTCAATATGACATCACCACCGCCATGCCTCCTGGCTTCACTGCTGACGTGGCTCTGGACGGCATTGCCGATATTATCGAAGTGCTGTACGGCGCGGTGGGCC
>SOHZ01000210.1 GCA_004377365.1 Anaerolineales bacterium
TTTCAAATTGTCAAGGTGCTTGTGGCCCTATTTCAGACTCCTGTGAACCATGCCAAGTTTTCGATCAGGGAAACTGGTTGAGAGGAGTGAGTATACCATGAAGGAACCTTCGAAACGAAACACCTCGCGTGCGTCGGCTCGGACGACTTTGGGGCCAGACGTCATCCTGGGGAAAAAGTGGGTCACTTTGACACCGAGGGCCTGGGCGATGGAGTACAACATAGATATGGAAGGTACAGCCTGGTTTCTCTCCACCTGAGAGAGGAAGCCGGGGGTGCAACCAGCTCGTTCGGCTGCTTCTTCCAGAGTGAGCCGGTCATCCAGGCGCAATTGACGGATTTTCTGGCCCATGATGCCAATTGTAGTCTCCATATAAATATTATACCATGTATTCATTCCTCTGTCAAGAACGGTGATGATGTAACGTGATAGACTCAACCTGTAGTGGATTGTGTTAAGTGAACCACAAGATATGGCCTTCAAACTTGACCACAACTTGCATTTTGCCCCATATCTCAAATTGTCCAGGCTCCATCGGTCAAACCAATCACTTGTTAGGTTGGTAGAATAACATTTGTTTTCCAAAATTCGCTCAAAAACAGTAGAGGCGCAGCTTATGCTGCGCCTCTACTCGAAACAGCGGATCTATTGTTGGCCGATCTTGGGCAGCCCGTAGACTGTCTTCCAGCCGGGGCTCATGGGTTCCTTCAGGTAGGGTTCCATCTCTTCTTCTGAACGGAGAGTCACCATCTCGGCCGGCGGGGCGGTGCCGGGCGGGAAGGCTTCCAGGATTTCGTCAATGAGCAGGGTCAGGTAGCGCACGAAGGCGGCCAGCGGTCGCTTGGCTTTATAGGGATCGCTGAGGGTGGGCTTGCCCACCACGCCTTCGGGCGTCCCGGCGATCTCGATAGCGGCGTGCCCCTCGCCCTCCGACCAGCGGCATGGTCGGCGGAACGGATCTACGGACTTGTCCAGGTGACCGTCCGGCAAGAAGGACACGCCTTCTGTGTCCACAGCGTATTCCATCTTGACCATTTCGGGGAAGAGGTACAAGCCTAGAGAGGTCTCCGACTCGTCAGCATGGACGAAATTGGTGTCCCACATGCCGCCCTCGTCCTTAGTGTTGAAAAACTCGCGCACGGCACGATGCCAGTCTATCACGCGGTAGATGCCTGGCAATTGGTACCGCTTGCAGAACTCGTGCAGTGCCTCTTCCAACACCCAAAGCTGGCCGTGGTTGTTGAGGATGATCTGCTTGCGGAAGCCATCGTTCCACAGACCTAGCATCACATCCACCATAAACTCGACGGCGACGTGGTCACGGATGATGACCGTGCCGGCCATGCCGATGTGGTGGTAGGGATGAGAGCCATACATCAAGGGGGGCAGAGCCAGTGCGGGCGGGCGGCCCTGCTTGGCGAAATAGCGGCGCACACCCTCGGCGATCTGGCTAACGAAGAGCGTATCCGTGGCGCTGACGGTGTGATCGCCGTGCAGCTCGGTGCAACCCACCGGGATGATCACGATGTCGTTCTTGCGACGCTGCTCGACCAGGTCGTGGCGCACCGTCGTCTGGATGTAAGAGCCCGGCTTGGCCCACTCACAAGGTGAAGGCATGCCGTACTCGGCCAGGATGGCGTCAATTTCCTCGTCGCTGGCCTTCCAAATCTCCTTCTTCAAACGGCCCACGGCCGTGTCTTCAAAGAAGACTGTTGGATTTTCTGTTGTGAAAAATTTGAGTTCCTCTGACATTTTACCCTCCATTTCCTTCTGAATAGCTCTCAAGGGAGGTTATCCGCAGCCCCCCTTGAACTCAGCTTTTGCACACGTGTGCATAGAATAATAGCGCATGACCTGCATTTTGTCAAATCGGACCGTGGGTTATAGGGCGAGATGGTATCTTGCCCTACGTCTCGCTTTCACTTTCGCGGTGTGGCCATGGCGGTGGGCTTACAGTTCGATAGTCAGCCCCTCATAGGCGAGGATCGTGTTGGGGAAGGCTTCCTGGGCTTTCTTTTCGATCTCGGCCAGGATGTTATCATTGTGCGAGGGATCATGATGGAAGAGGACGAGCTTCTTCACCTTGGCTGCCTGAGCGATGGCTATGGCCATCTCCGGTGTGCTGTGTCCCCATCCCTGCTTGGGGCCTATGATATACTCTTCGTTGGTGTATTGAGCATCATGGATCAATAAATCGGTTCCCGTGGCGAACTTGGTCAGACGGGTATCTCCTCCGATATAGCTTTCTGTGTCAGTGGCATAGACCATGTTCTTACCAGCCCAACTTATCTTGTAAATGCTTACCCCTCCCTTGGGATGAGCAAAACTCCTCATCGTATTTATCTCAACGGTGTCAGGCGAGTCTTCCCTCTCATCACGATAGACATTCAGGATCTGTGGGCCCATACCCTGATTGAGGACCACTACTTCAGACTCTTCGATGTTGCTCATGACCTTTAGTGATTTGAGTTCCTCCAGGGCTACAGGGAAGGTAGGTGCCAGCATAGCCCTCGACAACGCTTCTTCAATGTCCTCGTAAAAGGTCTTGGGACCGAACAGATAGAGCACACTGGTACCCTTGTCAGCGGGCTCAAAGAAAGGGAATCCCTGGGTATGATCGTGATGGGTATGGCTAAAAAGCATCGTGGCCACAATAGGCTCTTTTTCCCCGCTGGCTCGATATTTCCTTACCAGGTCTTTGCCCAAACCAATGATGCCCGTCCCGGCGTCAATGATAATGAGGTGACTACCAGCCCATACCTCAACACAAGAGGTATTGCCACCGACGCGAAGGGTCGCCCCACCAGGCATTGGATAGCTGCCCCGCACTCCTCTGAACCTGACGATGAATTTGTCATCCATTCTTCCGCAGACTCCTACTCCTTAACTCTCCAAAGGGGCATCATTCAACCAGCCCCAATCGCCGGGCAGCAGCTACCAGACCGAAGGCTCCCGAAAGCATCATATCCCCATAGGGGACGGCCATGTAATAACCCAGGCCCCCAGCCATACGACGGTTGGGTCCGGTGACCGCCACGAACTCGAAGAAGCTGTCAGGCGGATAATCAGCATGGATCATGGCGCCATGACCATGCCCGGCATAGATCTCATCGTCGCTCAACGTCCCTTGCCGCAGAGCTCCCACATAGGCGGCCAGTTTTTCAGTCGTCAGGAGGACGGTGTGATGCTCAAAGAGGCCCCACACCCTCTCGCCCCTTAAGAGGACCCCTACCGTGTGTTGATTACCGACGTTGACAATGGCCAGGCCCTCTTCCTGATGAGCAGCCACGGCTGGGTCACACAGGGCTCCCCAGATGGCAGCAGAGCCGGTGTCCATGAGCAGCGCCTCAGGCACATCAGCCCGCACGGCCTTCATCCGTGTGAAGTAGGCCGGTATCTCGCGATAGGCCAGGGACGAAATGTGTCCCCCGGCTTCCACAAAACGTTCCCAATGCTGAAAGCGAAAGCGACGTTGACTGCCCTTCAGCGTTTCACCGTGGTCCTGCACAGCAATAGCGTAACATTCAGGGAGTTCTATGTCAAAGAGGTCCAGAGCCCGCTGTAGGGAATCCAGGTTAACGTCCCTGGTCTCGATAGCCACAGCCCCGGCCGGCGCTTCCTCTACAATGTGGACTCCCATCTCTTGCACTTCGTAAGGGTTGTCCCGGATGGTCTTGGCTGCCACAGGCGTAGCGTAGACAGAAAAACCTGCCCTAATATGCCTTTTCATGGCGCTGACGCAAGGCCCACCACCCATCAAGTTGCCTGTCAGAAAGACGTCGTGTCCTTCAGCCATGGCCCGTCTGATCCTTCCGGCTACCAGGCTTGTCTGCGAGGGCAGGATCATCTTCACACAGTTCTCTATAGGTTTGTCACTCTCGTACAACAGTATATCTTGAGTACCAGCCCCGACGTCAATAGCCAGGACACGACTTGCGCCGGCCACCTTTCACCTTCACGAAGATTCTATCGTTTTTGGAATGAAATCTCTTAGAGATCGCTTTCGCAACGCCGAACTTGGGCGAAAGCCCAGGGAAGGGAGCCAACGATCACTCCATCCCTGGGCTTTCGTCAGGCATCTGAGCCTATCCGGCTCCGTAGCCCAGTCTAGCTGGACACTGGCGCACCCACTTTTTCGGCGTAGCCCATGACCTCGTCCCAGGTCACACCTGGCTTGGCGAAACGCTGGGGATCATATTCTGTCAACCCCAGAGCCTCGCGTTTCTTGTCAATGTGGGCCAGCGCCAACTCTACCATCTTATCCAAATCGGGCTCGAATACCAACTGAGCGCCGAACTTTTCCTCCCAGCCCTCGGTAATAAGGCGCGTGACCTCCTCGGAAGCAGCCACAGGCGACTTTACCCCGAAGATGGTGTAGACACCAGAGGCTACGAAGTAGGTGCCGATGGCGAGGGCCTTCTCGCTCATCCACTCTGGGGCAAAGCCGACAACGGGCAGGTCAGAGATGTCATCACCCAGGCCGCCCTCTGCTACCACCTCTGTCAGGAGGGTCAAGATGCGTGTGTTATCCACGCAGCTTCCCATGTGCAACACCGGTGGGATACCGACCGCTTCGCAGGTCTCCCGCAGACCGTGACCAGCGTACTTGATAGCATCCGGCGACAGCAGGCCATACTTGGCGTTGGCGATAGCGCCGCAGCCTGTCACCACCACTAGCACATCGTTCTCGATGAGTTTACGTACGACGTAGCTATGGGCTTCATCCTGGCAGACACGAGGGTTGTTGCAGCCCACCACGCCGGCCGCGCCACGCACTCGTCCGGCCATGATAGCATCGTTGAGAGGGCGGAAGGAGCCGCGATAGATGCCGCCTTGCATGTAGCGAATGTATTCATGGGAGAAACCGCCCACCAATCCGTCTACCGCTTTGGGGATATTGACCTTGCCACGCTCGGTGAAGGCGTCAATACCCAGGCGTACGATCTCCTTGGCAACCTCTAAAGCCCGTTCCTCCACGAAAGGCATGTGAATAGCGCCCTGGATCTTGACCTTGTTCGAAGTGGTGATGACCTTGGTCTGGAACTGCTGAGATAAGGGGACCAAGGCCTCCATGATGCACTGGATGTCAACGACCATGGCGTCCGTAGCACCGGTGAGAATAGCCAACTCCTGGTTGAGGAAATTGCCGGCCAGTGGGACACCCTGTCGCATCAAAAGCTCATTGGCCGTGCAACAGATACCGGCCACATTGATCCCTTTGGCCCCCTTCGACTTGGCGTACTCGATAATCTCTGGATCCTGAACAGCGGCCAGGATCATTTCTGAGAGGGTCGGTTCGTGGCCGTGGACGATGATATTGACCTCATCCCCTTTGAGCACTCCCAGGTTAGCCTGGGCCTGGCCTGGGCTGGGCGTACCAAAGAGGATGTCTGTCAGGTCTGTGGATAGCATCGAGCCACCCCAGCCATCGGCCAGGGCGGTGCGCACGGCATGGTCTAGAATGTGCTCCGGGTCTTGGTCGTTGCCTATGTGGGTGCGGTGTAACATCTCCACCACCTCACGGTCAACGCCGCGAGGAGCGACATCTAGGTTGTGCCAGATCTCCTGACGTTTCTCAGGAGCCCGTTTGACGTAGATGATCTCGCCTGTCTGCTGGCCGAACTGGGCCAGTGCTTCCTCGGCCACCTCTTTGGAAAGCTCGTTTACTTCTTTCCCCTCGGTGGGGATGTCCAGGTATCCGGCCACCCTGGTCAACTTGCCTATATCGCGAATCTTGTAATCGGGCGCGTGGCCCTCGGCTGCGGCCAACAAAGTCATGGCCACACCGCGGCCGTGGTCAGAGTGAGAGGCGGAACCAGCAGCGATGGCCCGAGCCAGGTTGCGGGCCGCAACCACCTCCAGGGTCGCGCCACAAATACCCACCTGTCCTTCCTTGGTCAGACGGCAGGGTCCCATAGCACAGTTCTTGCAGCAGCGCCCATCCGCTCCGATGGGACAAGGCTTCATCGCCTCAGCCCGGCTGAAGGCGGTCGAGACCTCCTGACACTCAGGCCGTTCCAGGATTTCGATGGCTGCTGGGTCAATGCTTCTCTTTTTCTCGGTCATCCTCGATACATATCCTTTCTTATTAGACTATCGCATGGGCAACTCACAGTTACTCTTTATAATATCACACTTTTCTTTCACTGTCAAAAGCTTCACGAAGCAACTCAGGGTCATTCGGTTCTCGAAGTCAAGCAGTACACCTGCCAGCGGGTTGCCGGGGATGCGGATCAGCCGGTTGACGCCCAGCATGACGCCAACGGTGCCCAGGCTCAGCCCCACCACATCGAGTTGGGTGACCAGCATGGCGTAGAGGGTCAGGGCGCCGAACAGAGAGAGACAGACAGCCAGGCCCAGAGGCACCAAGACCCGGGACGGCGCGCGCAACTGCATCATAAAGCCAACACCTCGGTGACTACATGGCCGCTCCACTCGGCCGGCGTTGGCAGCCCCAGAAGGTAAGCGATTGTGGGCGCCGTGTCAATGATGTTGACGGCGCTGGTGATCTGATGACTGCAACGGATGCCCGGCCCGCTGATGATCCAGGGGATGGTCAGATCTTCTGCCAGCCCGGCATCGTGATCGAAATCGTGGCCGCCGTGATCGGTCAGCACCAGGCAAATGGTGTCTGCCAGGCGGCCAGAGGCGCGCAAGGCCTCCAGCACCAGGCCGATAGCGCGGTCTGCCTTGTTGATGGCTTGCAGGTAGGGCACCGATATCCAGCCGTGGCGATGTCCCACCTCGTCGGTGGCACCCAGGTACACGAAGGCAAATGCTGGCCTCTGTTCGACGATGTAGGTGGCTGCCACAGCCCCAATCTCCAGGTCTCGATCTCCTTCCGGATCCTCCAGCCGGTGGTAGTAGGCAAAGTCCAGTGCGCCGGGACTGGCCAGGTCGCGCAGTTCTTCCCAGGTGTAAAAAGCGGCTGTGCCCAGGCCAGCCTGGTGCACCACCTCAATCAAGCTGGGTACGGGTGGCTGCAGTGGCGCCCATACGTTGCCAAAGACGCCGTGGCGGGCCGGTGGCACAGCGAAGAATAGAGAGGTGTGACAGGGTAGGCTGACTGAGGGGGCGACGGTCTGCGCCCGCCAAGTGTAAGCGCCCTGGGCGACCAACTGGTCAATCTATGGTGTGGAGGCCTGTTGCAAGGCGTCGGGACGCAAGCCGTCAATGACGAAGAGAATCACCTGCTTGGCGAGTGGCATAGGCAGTTCTCAGTATTGCCATTGTGAGCGCGACAACCGATCTCATTGTTTGTTTCTGGCCAGTTCAAGAGGGCCTGGTGCCCGCCAGCAGTGCCTCCATGTGGGCCAGGGCACCACGCCAGGGGCCAGGTTGCTTCTGCTTCAGCGTGGTGACGGCTGCGGCGAAGCGACTGGCCTCCTCGGCCGACGCGCTCAGGCGCTTGCCCAGGTAGGTGGCAAAGCAGGTATTGCCGCGACCGGTGCGCCCGGCCAGGGAGCGGGGGGTGAAGGGCGCTTCGTATCACAGCCTCTCAAAACGCTTCACGTCCAGGACAAAGATGACAGCCCCGCCGAACTCTATCTCTCTCTTTTCCACAGGCGGCAATGGGGGAAACCCGGGCGGTCGCTCGGGCAGAGGCGGAGAGACAAGTCGAGTGCGCGAGCGGCAGTTGGCTTTGATGATCTCCACTGCCTCCTCTATCTGCGCACTTTCCATTCCTATGAGGAGCGTGACATTGCTGATCATGGAGAGTCCACTCGCCGTGCCGATCCTCGTAAAGCTATATCCTAAGGAGGTCTAAAAAATCTTTCGTATCCCCTTTCACCGATCTCGATCCCTTCATCGATTATTTCTGATATTTTATCATCTCGCGGGTGTCCAAAAGAGCAGAACTCCTCACTTCTGATGAAGGGTTCTATTGTCTTTGCAAAATTATCAACACTGTTTCCATTACACAGATACAAAAAAGTTGAAAACGCTATTCTGTATCGATACCAATCCTCAATAGTTAAACTGTCCCTGCTTCTGGTATTATGTATTTGTTTGTTGCTTATGATTAGTAAATCACGGAAATTCAAATCTTCAGGCAGTGTAGCAATTTTCTCGTCAAATGGTTGCGAACCATCCATATGCCAGCCAAACTTTAGATGGATAAACGCTGCATCTTTTTTAGCAAGGTATCCAAGTTTTCTTCTATCTTGTATCAAATTCCAAGCAAGAAAGCTTTCAATTCCCCAGTTAGAAGGCCATGGAAGTTTTACAAAATAGTCGGGTTTTAATATTTCCTTCTTCGCCAAGAAGATTCCTGGCAGATTGGATACTTCTATCATTTCACTGTAAGGACGCGGTGTTTTATCAAAATTCGAATAAACATGATATTCATCCAATTTTCCTATTTTTTCTGTTGGAACAACCCCTTCAAACTCTGTACTTCGAAAGAAAATCGGTGGTACTACAGCATCCAAATCGTACTTCTCTAGGCCGGAATAAAGATATTCTAAGGCATGTTTTGTCAGTGGGAACGAGTCATCATCCAAAAACAACAAGAATGGGTTATCTGCATGTTCAACCCCTCTTCTCCTTGCGAGTGACGGTCCAGTTCTTTCCTCCAATCTCAAATACTTTATCGGGCATTTTTTCTGAAGATTCTCTACTACTCTACTTGTATTGTCCTCAGAACAGTCATCTACAATTACCACTTCTTCCGGAGAGAGTGTTTGTTCATATAAAGCATGAATAGAAATATAAAGAGGATTTCTCCTATCCTTAGGTGAAAATGGACTTCTGTTATATGTTGGAATTATTGCGGATATTTTTACGCCCATATCTATAGATTTGAGTTTAGACTACTTCTCCGTACAAATGTTGCACACTTTTGTTTTTAAAATGCATATTGTGACTGTCCTGAAAAAAGGCAATTTACCACTGGTTGGTGGTGCGATAGCAAGGCGATCACATCGAAAAGTACCCGCTTCTCGTGATGTATCCCTAAGATTCACGAATGCTCATGCAATTTTCAGCTTTAGGTGGAGCACTGACCCAACAGGCTTTGTCAAACCGACCTTTTTTCAGCGGAGTCATATTGTTAATTATTTTTTATTAGTTTAACACACTTCTGCTGTCCTATCAAGGCCCCTTTCAGACCTCAACCTCCAGGCCATCGTAAGCTGCCGTAACCTCATCCAGCCCCCTCGCCCACTCTTCCAGTTCATCGTGTGGTTTATTGTGGTGATTGCAATGGGTCAGAATCAAGCGCCTGGCTCTGACCCGATCCTTTAACTCCACAGCTTCCGTCGAAGTGATGTGATCCTCATGCGGTGGGAAGAAGCGAGGGGTGTTGACGATGAGGAGATCGGCCTCCTCCATCAAACAATAGGCATAATTGCTGAAGCGATTGCTGCTATCGGAGGTATAGACGACTTTGTGGCCGCTCTCGTAGAGCGTCAGACCGAAGCAAGGAGCTGTGTGGTAGACGGCGAAAGGGGTGAAGAAGAAGCCATCGAAACGGACGGCCATCCCTGGGTGGAAGGCACAGTGAAAGGCGACCTCAGGCAATCTATCGCCCCATTCCTCCCGTCGTAGAGCCTTGTATACTGTCGTTTCGGCAAACAGGTCCAGCTCTGCCTTCCAATAAAGGAACTCCTCCAACCCTCCGCTGTGGTCATGGTGAGGGTGGGTGAGGAAGATGCCATCAAGCCGGCGCACTTTGTTTTTGACCAACGACTCTCTGATGTCTGGGGGAGTATCGAGCAGCAGTTGATAGCCAGGCAAAGAGAAGAGGATGGCATTCCGCCCTCGGACCAGCTTTCCGCCTTCCCTTCTAGCTCTGGAACAGTGAGGACAATCGCAGTTGATAGCCGGGATACCCTCGGCAGACCCGGTACCCAGGAATTTGATCTGCAAGATTACACCTCTGCGACCATGCCGTCGTAAGCCACCGTCACCCCTTTGAACTGGCGGACGAACGCCTCCAATTCGTCGTGGGGCTTGTTCTCGTGGTTGATGTAGGTCAGGATCATCTGCCTGGCCCCTACTCGCTCCTTGAGCTCGATGGCCTCAATGACAGTGATGTGGTTCTCGGAGACTGGCTCAAAAATGGGGGTATTGACGATCAGCAGGTCGCACTCCCACATGACCCGCCGGGCATAGTTGGTCAGGCGGGCCGGGGTATCCGAGGTGTAGACGACCCGGGTCTCGCCTTCCTTCACCGAGATACCAAAGATGGGCCGCTGGCGGCGGGCAGCGAAGGGGATGACAGAGAAGCCACTGAAGTAGAGAGAGCTCCCCGGATAGTAAGGAATGTGAAACATAACACCGTCGAGCATCTCCGTCCAGTGCTCTCGTTTGATGGTTTCAAAGAGAGTCTCTTCCGCCAGGAAATCCAACCCTCCCCGCCACCATTCGAACTCTTTGATCCCCCCTATGTGGTCGTAACGAGCTCGGGTGGCCAGGATGCCATCCAGTCTGGTGATCTGGTATTTGTTGATCAGGCTTCTGATGTCCGGAGCGCAGTCAATTAACAATTCATAGTCGGGCAGGGAGAATAGAATGGCATTTCGCTCGCGGACCAATTTCCCGCCCTCGTTTCTGGCCCTGGTGCAATGGGCACAATCGCAGCCGATAGCCGGGATGCCCTCGGCCGCGCCGGTGCCCAGAAATTTGATCTGCACGGTCAAACCTCCAACGTCAGGCCATCGTAGGCCACTGTGATCCCCTGGGGAGCGATCCGCTCCACCAACTCCTCGTGCAAGAGATTGTTGTGGTTGACGTGGGTGATGACGACCCGTTGGAGAGAACAATCCTGCACCAGGGAGATAACATCCCGAATGCTGATGTGACTGCGATACGGCTCAAAGGTGGGGGTGTGGAAGATGGCCATGGCAGCCTTTTCCAGCATGTGGTAGTGGAGATTGCTCAACTCGGGGCCAGAGTCACTGAAATGAAGAACCCGCGTCCCCGCCTCCTCGAAGACGAAACCGTAGCAGGGGACATGGTGGACGACCTTGAAAGGCATCACCGTCAGATCGCCAAAACAGAGTCGGGTGTGGGAGTGAAAACCAGAGAGGAGCGCCTGATCTTCCAGGCGCGGGGTCAGCCGGAGCTTGGACAGCACATCGTAACCAGCAAAGATCGGCAGCACCCGGTTCCAGTACTCGAACTCTACCAGTCCGCCAATGTGGTCAAAGTGTTCGTGGCTCAGGAAAACGGCCGATAGGTCGAACACCTCAGCCCGGTTCAGCAGCGCGCTGATCTCTGGCGGCGTATCGAGGAGAATCCGATGACCGGCCGCCTCAATCAGCAAGGAGGCTCGCTGCCGGGCGTTGGGGCCTCCTTCTTTTCTGGCCACCTGGCACCGCTGACAGGTGCAGCCAAAGCTGGGGATACCCTCGGCCGCTCCTGTGCCCAGGAATTGGATCTTCAAACCAGCACCCCCTGGCCCTGTCGCAAGTTAAACAACGAGCTTGAATTGATAGATGTCAACGTCTCGCTCCCTCAAAGGCCCCAATAGAGTCCTGCTTGAAAAAGGATTATATCATAAGATGCTTTGGACTCCAAATAGTCGCCGGTGTTTAGCTTTCAGGGGTGGGTGATTGTTGCGCCATTATTGCCTCTACCTCGGCCAGGGTGCCCCGGAATGGCCCTGGGCGCTCCAACTTCAGCGTGGTCACGGCAGCGGCAAAACGACATGCCTCCTCAGGCGGCGTGGATAGCCGCCTGCCCAGGTAGGTAGCAAAGCAGGTATCGCCTCGCCCGGTGCGACCGTCCATTGAGCGAGGCGTAAAGGTCGCTTCGTGGGCTTGCTCACCAGCATAAACCAGCACACCTTCATTGTGGGTGATCATGATCTCGCGAGGGCCATAGGCAGCGATCTGACGGGCGGCGGCCTGGACGTCGGTGAGGCCAGTCAGTACCTCTGCCTCGGCATGATCCAGCTTGAGATAGGTCACCATCGCCAGCGCTTCGGCCTTCTCCGGCCAGTCTCGGAAGACCAATTCATCTCCCTCACGAACGCGCACAAAGCCCTGCACGTCCAAAGCCACCGGGCCACGCTGAGCCAGTGATTTCAGCAATGACAGGCTCACCTCGCCGGCCATGATGGGGGCCACAAGGTAGATCTGGGCCCGCAGGTCGGGAATGTCCTGCGGCGAGAAGGGACCAGCGAAACTCAACGGCCTGCAGATGCGCCGCTCCATATCGGCCGCAGTGTAGATGTTCTCGATGCCTGACGTCTCGGGCGCGGGTGTGGCGAAAACTTGCACGCCCTCCGCTTCCATTTCACTGAGGAGTGAAAAGTCATCGGGATGCAAGCGGGTGACGACGGCCACGCGGACGCCGATACGCCGTAAGGCGACACTGCCGTAGTAGACGGCGCCGCCGGAAGCGGTCTCGCTGGTTCTATCCACCACCAGCCTGTCTTTGGCAAAGTGGCCGATCATTTCACTACCGGACACTTTCTGCTAGGCAAGGCATTTGGAACTCCACGGGGATGG
>SOHZ01000402.1 GCA_004377365.1 Anaerolineales bacterium
ATAACGCTATGGAATCTTCAACGACGCCCGAACTTTCTTCATCTGTATAAGTTACCACAACCGAATAGGACATATTGGCGGCAGGTTGCGCCGGTTGACCTGTGTCATAAGTTGCTGTGAGGCGGAAATAATGATTTCCTGGTGAGGCCAATGTATCGCTGACACAGTTTGCCACGAATGGGAATGCGAAGGGGGTGTAAGTGATGATAGTTGAAGCTGTTAAAACGTCTTGCCCAAATGTTATGGTCGTTGACGAAGAGCTTGACGTCAAAGTCCCACCAGAACTGTCAATTGTAGATACCGTCTGAGGCCCCGTGCTGCCATAAGGGATAAGGTTGAGGCCATGGGTCCGGTACTTCTCTGGGTAAACAACGGCAGCGTCATCTGGCGTCTGACCGACTTCAAAGTATTGGAGCATGAGGATATAGGGATCGGGCCACTGATGCCACATATAGACTGGCACGTCGCCTGGAACAGGATTGCTGCTACCATAGGGAAAGTAATAACGGCCCTGAGCACCGACCAAGTCGGTGGTCTCGATGGCCGCGATAATCGCGTCGGGGTCAGTTGAGCCGGCCCGGCTAATGGCATCGGCCATGATGATCAGCGAGTCGTAAGCCTCCATCGCGTAAAACTCAACAGAAGACTTGCCGGTGCGTGATATGTATTCTGTGGCAAACGCCAGCGTACGGCTGTTGTAGTGAGCTTGCACAGGGCCCATATATCTGAAGACGCAATAGTTACCATCCGGCACGTTCTGCCAGAAGCCCTCTGGATCCCACCCCGTGTTTTGACTGGCTATGCAAACCGTATCGGCTGAAGGCGACAGACCAGCCTCAGCCGACTGTTGCTCAAAGTTATAGGCATCAACACCGCTCAACAAGGTGAAGATGGCTTGAGGTTGGGGGCTTAGTGCCTGAATATTGGAGATGACCGACGTGAAATCTGTTGTGCCCACGGTAGCGGTGAACGTTTGCCAGCTAATCCCTTTTGCAGTAAGTGCCGATTCCAACCCCGCAGCCTGGGACTGGCCATTGTCGCTGTCGTCTGTCATTATGACGACGTTGTCAAACTCGAGCTCCTCGACATAGTTTGCCGGCACTTCGACCACCTCTGAGGCGACGGGCGCAATCCGAAAGACCTCGGCGTAGCCCAGCGCCGTGATATCGTCCAGCCAGGTCTCGGCGAAGATAACGGGTAGATGGTGCTCACGGGCTTTCACTGTCATAGACATGGCGACTTCGCTATGATATTCGCCGACCACACCGACCACACCGGCTTGGTTCGCAAAGTAGTCCATTGCTTCTGCGCCAAGTTGGGGCGTGCCTGCGGTGTCGCTGATGATCAGTTGGATCGGCTTCCCCAGCACTCCCCCGCCCGCGTTGATCTCATCTACGGCGATTTCTAGTGCCACCTTCATCGCCTCGCCACCCCCAACACTCCCTGGCTCAGTGAGAGGGAGGGTGGCGCCAATGGTAATCACGGAACTTGCCTGATTGGCGGGTGCCGCCAGTACTGTGGGTGCTTTGTTGACCTTGGCCCATGACAAAGCAGCCAATAACAATAAAGTTGCCAGTGCAACCGCCCCGCCTAGCTGCAAAGCTCGTCGCCACTGGTTCGACTGGACCAATCTCAATCTTTTCATTCACTCACTCCTTTCGTTCAATTCAATGGTACCGTGCTGTGCTGTCTAACGTATTAAGGAGTCATGTGGCGCGAAGCCGCGACATAATCCCTTATGCAGAAATGTTGGCAAAACGGCTATTATGCAGAGACAACAAAAGCCAACCCCCTCCTGACTTACAGAGAAGATCGGCTCTCAATGTCTCATACTCTCTCACCTCTCACATTAGACTACTGTCTGCGACGAGAGCAACGATGATGGCGAATATTGATCAATGCTCATGTTATTATACTACACAATTAGCCAAATGTCAACTCACATGAACTTGACTTTACCCACATCTCGACCAGGGGGTATGAAGTGACGTTTCTGAGACAGCCGCGGATATCTAAAAGGCCCTCAAAGTGTCACCGAATAGCCCAGAGAGTCGTCAAACCCTCGAAAACTAGCACCTTGCTGGCTGTAAAATGGCCGTCGAGCAGCCTCACATGAGCTCATTGGGGCGTCCAGATCATGAATTCCGTGTCGATGAAGGCGTCAGACGCCTGGGAGTGAGTGTCGGGAATGCTGCTCGCAACTTGACTTCTAATTTGTGGGTAAAGTCAAGACATGAAAACTGTTGCCAAGATCAAAGACGGCGGAGGGACCACCTTCTCCGCCACCGACGACATTCTCTTCCAGGAGCTGACCAGGCCCAGCTCCCGGTGTCACCACAAAGCGCCGACTACGACCTGAGAGGAGAAGAGCATGAGGACGTTAATCATCGTGGAGAGCCCGGCCAAAGCGAGGACACTCGGCAACTTTCTTAGCAAAGACTACACCGTCAAAGCCTCCGTGGGACACATCCGTGATCTCCCGCCCCACGAGATGGGCGTGGATGTGGATAACGACTTTCGGCCAACGTACGTCATCGTCGAGGGCAAGCAGCAAAGCCTGCCCTGAGCCTGTCCTGAGCGAAGTCGAAGGGCGAAGCCGAAGGGTCGCCGGGCTGAAAAAAGCGGCCAAGTTGGCCGATACGGTAGCGCTGTCACTCCTCCACCTGGAGGGTAGGGGTAGATAAGTCTATGCTGCTATGGCCCCGCAAGCCACTCCGCTAAGCGGCTCTTGATGCGGTGGGGTCTTTCATGAAAACACCACCTTCAAGTCACCAGTGGTGTACGTCGGGGTATCTTCGTCTTCCATCCCGCGCATAGCGAAGGACAGGGATAAATCTGACCAAGCCTTCTCTTCCTGCCGAGCTTCTTCGCGCTCTGCCTTTGCCAGAAGGTACTCCACGAAGTCAAGCACTTCTACTTGAAAAGATGTGGGTAGTCTTTGAACATACTGTTGGATTCTCTCGGTAATAACCATCGTAGCCTCCTGCACTGAGCAATTGTGTTGGATTCTATTCTACCTCAACTCACGAATGCGCGGAGCTGGAATTTGAAACGGGTGGCTAACGTATAAGGATTATGTGGCGCGAAGCCGCCACATAATCCAGAGTTGAACTAAGCCGGGCTTTATATATTGTACACGCATTTGGGATTTAAGGCAAAACGCCTGTGCGGGGAACCGAGCATACGTGGGGCAGATGGAGACAAGTTCGCTTCCGGTAAGTAGGAACTGGCAAGGCTGACGCTGGATGATGTAGACCTGCCGAAAAGGGTCTCAAGAGACCCCGCAGACACGTGGAGGCTCTTTGTCCATGGCAAAGGGATGAAGGAGCGGACGATCAGCCTAATTTGGCTAATTGCCATCTCAGAGAAAAGCGAGCCAGTCAAACCAGCAGGAGTACCGATTTTACAGTCACCCTGAGCCGAAGGCGAAGGGTCTCGCTCCTCGCAGAGCCCAACTGTCGTTTGCCAACAACGGGAATAGTGCCAAATGTCACCTTTGTCAAGTTTGCTGGGGGGACATTTCCTCCGGC
>SOHZ01000637.1 GCA_004377365.1 Anaerolineales bacterium
TCTCACCAGGCAAAACCCATGACTCCAAAAAGCGCTTGATACAGTATAGCCCCCACGATGCCGCCGATGATCGGTCCAACCACTGGAATCCAGGAATACCCCCAGTCAGAGTTTCCTTTACCGGCAATGGGCAGCACGGCGTGGGCGATGCGCGGGCCCAGGTCACGGGCTGGGTTGATGGCATAGCCGGTCGGACCACCCAGTGACAGACCGATGGCGAAGACCAGGATACCGACAGCGTACGGGCCTACACCGGCCGCAATCCCGTTATTGGCGTTGAAAATCCCAAACACGCCTATTAACAGCACAGCCGTGCCGATGATCTCGCAGAGCAGGTTGGCGCCGGTGTTGCGGATCGCCGGACCGGTGCAAAAGACCGCCAGCTTGAGGCCTGTCTCTTCGGTTTCGGCCCAGTGCGGCAGATAGGCTAACCAGACCAGCACCCCGCCGATGAAAGCCCCGACGAATTGGCCAGCCAGGTAGAGCGGTACATCGGCCCAGGGGGTGATTCCGGTAATGGCGAAGCCAAGTGTTACGGCTGGATTAATATGGGCGCCAGCGATGAAACCCACTGCGTACACGGCCATAGCCACCGCAAAACCCCAGCCAGCAGTGATGACAATCCAGCCGGAATTCTGGCCTTTAGACTTGTTCAACAGAACGTTGGCTACAACGCCATCCCCCAAAATGATCAGGATCATTGTGCCAATCAACTCGCTTAAGAAGACATTCATTGTTTATTCTCTCTCCTTTCGCATCATAATTCTATTGTGTTTGGACGAACGGTACTTACAAGCACCAACGCTGATTCTGTTATCTGTCTATAACAATCACCTCCTCTCCACCTGCTCCGCCACGTGGGATTTTGAGCCATTTTAGGCTACTTTGCGCCGCATAGCTTACTATTGTAGAGGTTTCATTCAAACCGAACCCACTCTATCATAGTAGCTAAACAAGTTAGCGGAAACTGGGGTTCCACTGATTCACGATTTCGCTTCAAAATCCCTCCGTTTAGGTTTCTCGCCTATGCGGCGCTCAGTGCCAGTTCGTAGGCATTGAATATTGCCCTGCAGGGAAAAGATAATCATCGCTGCCACTCCTGCCCCATAAACCAAATGGGCTAAGGGCTGATACCCGGCCGCCATAAACTCCAACAGGGTCAAAGGCATTGCAGAGGAAACGACAAGCGAACCCACCGAGGCGTAGCGGGATAGCAAGAGCGCCAGCAAATCGAGAGGCGTTACAACGAACAGAGTCTCAGACGAAAAAAGGAGAAGCGCGCCCAGAACCGTTATGGTGCCAGCTCCCCCTGAAGCTGATAAAAACGGACCAGTTATGTCCCCCCACGGCCCCTAAACCAGCCAAGACCTCAGCTAGGGGTAGGGGAGTGGACATAATGGCCCTCGCTACCAAGACGGCGATCATTCCCTTCAGGGCATCGCCCAGGACGGTGAAGAAGACTGGTCCAAGCCCAAGGGCACGCAAGACATTAGTGCCCCCCGTGCGGCCACTGCCATACTGGCGCACGTCAATGCCTTGCGTTTTACCAGCGAGATAGCCGACAGGGATAGCCCCTAGAAGATAGCCGATCAAGGTTACCAAGATGTATTGCAGGACAACCACTCGTTTTGTCTTCTCCAGCAGCATATTTTGGTGGAGATTGAGGGTCTTAGCCTACCCTCAATTCACTGTCAGGCACCCAAGCAAAAAGCCAGCTTTTACTCCCAACCTATACTCTAGTTCTAAGGAAGGTAATAGCTGGCTTTTTTCTCATGGTCAGAATACTCTCCGTCACGCGTGAAATGAAGAATTTCCGAGTTGCTCAAATAAAATAGCCGAACTACGTGAAGGGATTAACCTACAACAACTCGGCTGTCTATCCACGGCACCAGACTTCAACGTATTGCAACTTTGTAATCCCGTGTTTGTATGTCTGCATGGGGGGAAGCTTTTGTGTGTATCCTGTTGTTATGATATTACGCTAATTTATACCTCTGGCCTATCCGTACTTCTACGTTCGGCGTCAGAAGGGCTCTTATCTGCTATGCAAACCTCCGCAGTAATTTTTCAGCTTGAAACCATATCAAACATATTATAATACAAAAATCGGATTTGTCAAGCCCTGCGGCTCCGCAGAAACCTTAAAGTTTTGCCCCAATTTTTTAACTAACGATGCAATCTCCTCCATTGCCTTTTCGCAACGTCGGTCCCCGCCCGGCGAGTACGGCCCTCTAATCAAAGTCCGTCAATGGAGGTAATGATCTCTTCCAACCGCTTGCGGACAGGCGTGTCCGGCGGCATTTCGGCCAGGGGTTTGCCCAGGGCGTCGAACTCGGTCACCGTGGGGTCCTGGGGGATGAGGCCGAGCAGTTGCAGTTCGTTATCGGAGATGATCTGCTGCAGGGGCTGAGCCAGTTGTGGCTCGTCCCCATTGCCGCTCATTACCCGGTTGACCACCAGCCCCACCCGCCCGGCGTGGGTGTGTAGCTCCTTGATCAACTCGGCCACCCGTGCGGCGGCGATGAGGCCGCGTGTGGTGGGATCAGAGACGATGAGCAAAAGGTCAACGTCGCGGGTGGTGCGCCGGCTGAGGTGCTCCAGCCCGGCCTCGTTGTCAATGACCACATAGTCGTAGGCTTTGGAAAGGTGGTCCACGCAGACGCGCAGCATGTTGTTGGCCGCGCAGTAGCAGCCCGGCCCTTCGGGCCGGCCCATAGCCAGCAGGTCAAACCCGTCCTCTTCCACCAACGCCCGGTTGACGCGCAATTCCAGGTAATCGGGCTTGCTCATCCCGCTCAGGGAGCTGCCGCCTTTCACCTCCTGCAACGTCTCCTCGCGGATGTCCCCCACTGTTTCCTCCAGCGGCACACCCAGGGCCAGGTTCAGGTTGGTGCTGGGGTCGGCGTCAATGGCCAACACCGAGCCTTTCTTGTTCTCCACCAGGTATTTTATCAGGAGGGCAGTGATCGTCGTCTTGCCCGTCCCGCCTTTACCGGCCACAGCAATGGTCTTGGTCATGGTTTCTCCGTGTAACGCAAAAGTGATCCGTTGAGCATCCCTCCCACCATTGCCAGGTCCTCCGTCGGCAGGTATCCACCCGCCGAAGCATCGAACAGGATTTGGACCGAGGGCGGGAATTCCTCGTCGCCTGTCCACAGCAGGGCCGCCAGGGGCACACGGGGCAGAGCATGGAAGCGGAAACTGCTGTCGGCCAGGTCCAGTTTCTCGCCTCTCAGCGCCGTGGCTGCCCTCTCAAAAGCTGGCTGGTCGTGACCGAATTTACTTTCCAGCGGAAGGAGGGAGCGTTGGCGAAAGGCATGCTGGTAAAACATCCCGTCGGGCAGCTCACGGAAGCTGACCCATTCTCCGCTCACGGGACGGCCATTGGCGGTCAGCAGGTAGTGCAGAAACAGGGTCTGCAAGCCATAGGACGGCATCTTGCCCGTCTCCTGGACCCAAACCCTGGTGGTGGGATGCTCGACAACGTAGGCCGTGCCGTAGAAGGAGACCGTCACCCGATAGGTTGAGGGCTCCACAGGCTCCAGCGGGCAACCGCTGCGCTGAGCCTGGACAGAGGGATCGCTTTCTTGCCATTCCTGGGCGGCCTTGGCGAAGGCATCGCGGTATCTGCTTGGCACTTCGTTTGAAGGGCTATGGGTCATGGGTTCCCCTTTGAGACCCCAGGGGGTTTTCCTTAGAACCCCTGGGGTCTGGCCCAATTCATTATGCATCCGTATCAAGCGTCTCCCAAAAGTCCTCGTGCCTGATGCCACCCGTTTGTTGGATACGTTGCTCGGCGGCGTCCAACAGGCGACGGAACTTGGGTGTATATGCCAATACAAGGCGTTCCAGTTCGTCATCTTCTAGAACTGAAATCAGTACGGCCACAGGCCGGCCATTTTTCGTGACGATAACCGGCCCGTCTTGACATTGTTTCAGGTAAGCACTGAAACGAGCTTTCACTTCTGCTACAGGTGCGATTTTCATAACTCGAACTCCTCTCCGCCTATGAATAGCCGATTACCCACTTTGATCCCAATCGCCAGGATGTGAACTTTACGGATTGAGGGGGCAGTGCGATAAAACACACAAAACCGGTTATTTGGGCCGAAGCGTATCTCCCATGCTGTACCAAACGCCGAGGGTCGAAGCAAAGGTTTACGATTGCGTGTCTCAACCTCCGGTTCATAACGCAATTGTTCCTCGATGGTGCGCTGAATCAGCGAGTGATACTTGCGGTCAATTTTTTTCAGATGTTGCGCAACTTTGGGATCGTAGATGAGTTCAAAGGACTGTTTTGACGCCATGATTTCTGACTATAATTATAGTCATTTTTGGCTTCTGCGCAAGTTCCCACAGAGGCACATAGCGCTTATGGGCACAGGGCCGCGTGGCCCGCTGGCGGAGTAGCAGAACGGTTCGGCTGGGCTCACCGGAGCCTTGTTCTGCGCCAGCCGAGCGCGAAACAAGTTGGAGGCTTGGAACGCTGTCAACGGATTCAGAGAGCGGATTGAACGGATTCAGGCCAAGATCAAACGGGAGAAATCTTGCCGTAGGAGTGATTATCCGTTCAATCCGTTATAGAAATCCGTTGACAGCCCCCCGCCAGCAACGAGGCTGCCTGCTCACCTTGAGGCCCAACTGTTGTTCTAGTCAGACCCAAACAAGTCCTGCTCCTCCAGAAGTTGGTCCGCTGGTGGAGTAGCAGAACTTGTTCTGCGCAAGCCGAGCGCGAAACGAGTTTCGCTACTCCGAAGGAAATCTTTAGAGTATCAGGCCTTGTAACTGCTCAGGGCACGTCTGAAAAGTAGCCTGCTCACTCTCGGGATAACCCTGGGCAGATGTCATTGCGAGCGCAGCGAAGCAATCTCATTGTTGCCCAGAGATTGCTTCGCTCCCTTCGGTCGCTCGCAATGACGGGGTGAGCAGTTACAGATGATAGAAGTATGCCCTTTTCTTCAGAGAATACAAAGTGCAGGGGAGGGAAGAGGTGAGGGAGATCACCACGTGTGCACCAGCCAGGTGTTTGCCAAGGCTTTAGACACCGTTCATGGGGAGACAATCTTATCGGCAAGATGGGGGTACACTCTTTGAAAGTCTTTCTCGTTAAGTGTCACCACTTGATCAACGTTTGCTTTCGAAGCGGCGTGCAGGATCAATGCGTCATAGGTTGCGCCGCCGACAATCCTCAGATCAGCCAAATGGTCTATGACGGCTGCATAGTCTTTGTCGGACAGAAACACCACCTTGAGCACGTCGAGGACATTATACTTGATCAACTGTTGAGCGACCGTAGGGAGGATGCGAGGTCGAACGGGTAAAGTCGTGAGAATGGCGTACAGTTCGGCCAGAGAATGGGCTGCGACCAGCCCTGTATCTGTTCCGCCTTTTACTTTTTGGAGCCAGGGCAAAGCCCGTGTGTGGGCCGGATGTGATTCGACCATCGCGGCCACCAACACTGAAGTATCAAGTAGGATTTTCACAGGCCCACTCGCTGCAAGAGATCAAACACGCGACGATCACGTTCGTGCCGGGTGATGTTGTCCAGGTCACTGAGCGGCTCGGCTCTGACAACCAACACCCCCCCCCTGTCAACCAGCATAGGCGGCTCTGACTGGAGGCGTAGACGCACACCGCCCTTATCCCCTTTTTCGACAACCAAAGTCATCCCTGGCGACAGGCCCAAATGGCTCTGGAGTGCCGCTGGTATCAGGATACGACCTAGATCGTCTAACGATACTTCGATTACTTGGTTCATTTTATCACCCCGCAAGAGTCTGCTCTGATTTCACTTGCTTAGTGCATATTCAGTATAACCTAACCTGGCGCGGAAGTCAACCCTTTGCAGCGCCCGAGGCTGAAGCCATCGGGCTGAAAGAGCAAAGCCCTTCGGGCTGGTGTCCCTTAGCCCCGCAGGGGCTTCGCTCTCTCAGCGCGGGGGTTCAGCCCCGCGCTGCCCCCGCCGCGCGCGACCCGCCTCCCTTCGACTACGCCCTTCGACTTCGCTCAGGACAGGTCGGCGGGATTAAACGTCAGTTAGCAGTTAGCAGGTGACAGTGGACAGATGGCATTTCATAGAGAACCCCTAGCGCAACGGAACCCCGCGAGGTTGTACCTGAGCCTGGGGTAGTCCCAGTGGCGGGCAATGCAGCGGGCGTTCCTCTGAGAGTTGTCCCACGAGCCGCCACGCAGCACCTTGTACGTCTTGTCCTTATCGTACCAGTCGGCGCACCATTCCCAGACATTGCCGGCCATATCGGCTACCCCGTAGGGACTGTCACCGTCGAGGGAATACTTACCCACCGGCGTGGTCTTGCCTATACCTGATTCGCCGGTGTTGCACCTGCTCGGGTCAGACCCGTCGCCCCAGGGGTACTGGCGTCCATCTATCCCCCGCGCCGCCTTCTCCCATTCCACCTCGGTGGGCAGACGCCCTCCTGCCCAGCGGGCGTAGGCTACCGCCTCGTACCAGGAGACCCCCACCACCGGCTGGTCGGGTTGGTTCCATTTGGAGTTCCGCCAGTATCTGGGCTCAGTCCACTTTTCCCTCTGCTTCCGCTGCCAGCCTTCGTCGCTCCAGTACTCCCGTTCCTCGTAGCCTCCGGCTTCCACAAAACGGCGATACTCAGCATTGGTGACCGAGTAGCGGCCGATGAAGAAGCCCTCCTCCAACCGGGCGATCCGCGTACCGCCCTCTACATCCTTAGCCCCCATGATGAACGGCCCCGGCGGCACATAGACCATGTCTTCAGGTGCTTCCACAGCCTCGTACTCCGGCATCCGCCCCTCAAGCATCTGGTAGATAAAGCCCCGGATTTCTTCGTTGATGGTCATCTCTGGCGCGCTGCCATCCAGCAGCCCGCGCGCCAACGGCCCAGCGAGCAACTGGTTGATGAAGCCCTGGATTTCCTTGCTGATGGTCACTTCCGGCGCGCTGCCGTCCAGCAGCCCCCGCGCCAACCGTCGGGCCACAAAGAACTCCATGAAGGACCGGTGGGCGAAACCATAGTTGCCTGTCGCGTCTCGGGTCAGGAAGGCGGCGGTGCGCACCTCGTGGGCCGCGTACTCAATGTCGGCCTGCTAAAGGGTCGTGGCGCTGACGGCGCCCGGCTTGAAGTGGTCACCGCGCAAAAGTTCCTGTGCCAGGTCAGTCAATTCCGCGTAGTGCAGCCGTTCCCGGTCGGCGGTCCACAGCCGCCAGGCCAGCTCCTCGGTGAAGGCCGCCTTGCCCGCCGCGGTCATGATGGCCCGCCAGTCGTCCCGGTGGATCCAGTAGCCAGTATAGACGTCGTACAACCCGGCCGCCGTCACCTCGCCCTTCCGCTCCCGCAATTTGGGCAGGCTCTTGACCACCATGTCCAGCAGCACCGGCCGCCGGACCAGATCCTCCAAATTGTAGATGCTCCGGATGGTCTCCCGATCTCTTTCCCACTGGTCGCCACACGCTTTTTGCAGGTACTCGACAATCTTGTGCTCGTCGAACTCGCGCAGGTAAAGGATGCGGTAGTTGGGCCGGCCGACGATGGCCTGGTAGAGTTCCGTCCCCTGCCGGGTTTCCATCTGGGGCAGGCCCGCCCGGTGCTCCAGCAACGCCTCCACCTCAGGCCGGTCGCGGAAGTAGTGGGTGCGACAGGTGAGAAGCACCCGCGCCCGCTCGTTCACCAGGGCGTCCAGTTTGTCAAAGTTGCGGCGGGTCAGCTCTGGCGTCACCTGGGCGGTGACCTCGTCAAAGCCGTCGAGGATGAGCAGCAACATCCCCTGGCGCAGGAGGTATCGGAAAGCCGCATAGGGTGAGCCTTCGAGGCCATGGCGGCGCAGGTGGTTCATCACCAAGTCGTCCACCTCCTGTTTGGGGTCAAACTCCTTGAGGGGGATGCGCACCGGGATCAGCACCCCCCGGCCGTCGAGGTAAGTCTGCGCCAGGTCATGGGCCAGCTTAAGGGTAAAGATCGTCTTGCCGGTGCCATAGTCGCCCAGCAGGGTGAGCTGGTTGAGTTCGGGGTCGGCCAGCCACTCGTCTACTAATGTCTGTAAAGGCTGTATTTTCTGTGGATCGTGAAAGGCATCCGGTTCCACGTACAGTTGTGGCAGCTCGAGTCCGCGCTCTTTATCAACGACAAAGCCCTGGAAATCATGGACCAGGTCATTCAGATAGGAGGTAAAGTCAATGAGGGAGCGGACCAGGTCATCGGGGGTAGAACACACGATGCGCAGGGACTCGGCATAGTCACGGGCCTCCGAGGTGAAGCCGCTGCGGGCCACGACCCAGCCTTGGGCATTGGGATACTTACCTTCCCGCGCCGCTGCTTTCAGCCGATTCTCTACATCATTGATCACGTCTACTCCCACCGGCCGGCTGTAGTCTTTACATTCTACGACGTAGAGCAAACGAATGGGGAAGACGTCTTTCACAGCCACCAGATCGGTCTGGCGGCCAGCCACGAGACGGTCATGCTGAATGCGGTAGCCCAGGAGTTCTAAAAGCCCCCGGACGCGGGCTTCAAATGTTTTGCCAGTGGGATCGGCCTGTTCTGTCATGGGATCACCTCCGCAGGGGGAGCTTGCCCTCACCCACCCCCTCCCTCTCCCGTGCTCCCTCCCCCAAAGCTTGCCCTGAGCAAGGTCGAAGGGTTGGGGGAGGGCCGGGGTGGGGGCTAGAGAGGGAGGGGGCTGGGGGGAGGGAGAGGGCCGATGTCAGTCCTATCAGAAGTATATCAGATTTTCAGTTTGGGGTCAATGCGGGTTCGAGGGCCAAGACCTGACAGGTTTAGACCAAAACCTGTCAGGTCTGGGGCCTTGCCCTTACCAGCAAGGCATGGTATACTATCGTAGCGTTCAGCAGTCAGCAATCAACCATCAGCTATCAGCCATTCAGGAGGTGGGAAGTGGCTCAACAAATCAAGATCACAGCCGGCGATGTCTCAGCCCAGGCCGAGCTAAACGAGACCGAGACGGCCAGGGCCATCTGGGAGGCGCTGCCCATCGAGGGCCGGGCCGATACCTGGGGCGACGAGATCTATTTCTCTATCCCTGTGAAACTGGAGACGGAGAAGGGCCAGGCTACGGTAGAGCTGGGCGATCTGGGCTACTGGGCGCCTGGCACCGCTCTTTGTATCTTCTTCGGCCCCACGCCCATGAGCCGTGGCGACGAGATCCGCCCGGCCAGCCCGGTTACCGTCTTTGGGCGGGTGCTGGGTGATCCGACCGTTTTCAAAGCGGTTGCGGATGGCGCGCGCGTCCTCGTTGAGCGAGGTAACCGTCCGGGGGATAACGATAAAGCATCCTGAGTAGGCCGAAACGTAGTGGAGGCCGTATCGAAGGGTGCGGGTCTGCCCTGACTCACCATGTTCGCCGCACCCTTCGATACGCGCTCCACGTTGCCTTTCGTCCCGCTCAAGGCGGGGTTCCGCGCTACTCAGGGTGCTAGATTGAAGAAGGCCTGAACGCTTACGAGCAAGAATAACGCCCATAGAATGTGAAAAACTGGACAAGATCTCGATTTTGGTGTATCATATGCCCGTTGCTGGGAGCATTAGAATTGACATAAGGAGGAATCCGTGGCATCGGTCGGAGAAGATATTGCAGCCCTTATCAAGGAGCAGATAGAGGCTTTTGAAGCCCCCCCTAAAGCGGTGGAGGTGGGGACGGTGACCGAGGTGGGTGATGGGATCGCTCGCCTTACGGGCCTGCCTGGGGTCATGGTCAGCGAGTTGGTGGAATTCCCGCGCAAGCCAGGACGCCCCGAAGGTGTCATGGGCATCGCTTTCAACCTGGAGGCGGACAACGTGGGCGTCATCATCATGGGGGAGTACACTGATATCGAGGAGGGTGACACGGTATACCGCACCGGCCGTATTGTCTCTGTGCCGGTCGGTGAGGCCCTCATCGGCCGGGTGGTCAACGCCCTGGGCCAACCGGTGGATGGTAAAGGCTCTATCCAGACCGACAAGTACCGCAACATCGAGCGCATCGCTCCCGGCGTGGTGCTCCGTAAGCGCGTGGACACCCCGGTTCAGACCGGTATCAAGGCCATTGACTCCATGATCCCCATCGGACGGGGCCAGCGAGAGCTGATCATCGGCGACCGCCAGACAGGCAAGACGGCCCTGGCCATTGACACCATCATCAATCAGAAGGGCAAGGACCTGATATGCATCTATGTGGCCATCGGGCAAAAGCTGTCCAACATCGCTCAAGTGGTGGCTACCCTGGAGCGGTACGGGGCCATGGAGCATACCATTGTGGTGGTGGCCTCGGCTTCCGATCCGGCGACCTTGCAGTACATTGCTCCTTACGCCGGTTGCGCCATGGGCGAGGATTTCGTGGAGCAGGGCAAAGAGGCCCTCATTGTGTACGACGACCTGACCAAGCACGCCTGGGCTTACCGCCAGGTCTGTTTGCTGCTGCGACGCCCTCCAGGCCGCGAGGCCTATCCGGGCGACATCTTTTATCTCCACTCCCGTCTGCTGGAGCGGGCGGCCAAGCTGGCTCCAGAATTCGGCGGCGGCTCCCTGACCGCGCTGCCCATCATCGAGACCCAGTTGGGCGACATCACGACCTACATTCCCACCAACGTGATCTCTATCACCGACGGCCAGATTTACCTGGAGAGCGACCTGTTCTATGCTGGCATCCGGCCGGCTCTCAACGTCGGTATCTCTGTCTCCCGGGTCGGGGGCGCGGCCCAGACCAAGGCCATGAAGCAGGTGGCCGGCAAGCTCAAGCTGGATATGGCCCAGTTCCAAGAGTTGGCCGCCTTTGCCCAGTTTGGGGCCGATTTGGACAAAGCGACGCGGGATCAGTTGGAGCAGGGGCAGCGCATCACTGAGGTCCTCAAGCAGCCCCAGTATGTGCCCATGTCCCTGGAACAGCAGATCATGATCATCTACGCTGTCACCAACGGCTACCTGGATGATGTGCCCGTCGCCGAGGTCAAAACCTGGGAGTATGCCTTCCACGACTGGATGGCTGAGCACCATCCCGAGATCGGGCAGGGCATCGCTGAGACGAAAGAGGTCTCTGAAGAAACCGAGGCAGTCCTGCGAGCGGCTATCGAAGAGTTCAATGAATCTCGGGTCCGGGTTCCAGAGGCTGAAGAATAACAGTGAGGTGAAAGAGTGGCTACCGCTCGTGAGATAAAGAGACGCATTCGTAGTGTGGATAACATTGGGCAGATCACCCGGGCCATGGAGGCTGTGGCTGCCTCTAAAATGAAGCGGGCCCAGGATCAGGTGTTGGGCACCAGGGCCTATGCTCAGAAGGCCTGGGAAGTGCTTACCCATCTGGCCAGCCAACAGGCTGCGGATGAGGCCATGCATCCCCTGCTTCAGATTCGTCCTGTGAGCACCATGGGTTTGGTGTTCATGACCTCCGATCGGGGGCTGTGCGGTGCCTTTAACCATAACATGATCCGCCAGGCTTTGGAGTATATCAGGGCTGCAGGGGAGGCGACGGTCCAACTGATCACTGTGGGCCGCATAGGGCGGAACTTTATGCTGCGCGTCGGCCAGCCCATCGTGGCCGAGTTCTCTGATCTGCCCACCAGCCCCAGTTTGGTTGACGTCAGTCCTATCGCCCGGGTGGCCATTGACGGTTTCCTGGAGGGGCAGTTTGACCTGGTCTACCTGGCTTACACCGATTTCATCACTACCCTCACTCAGCGGCCGGCTATCAAGCGGCTGCTGCCCATCCAGCCTACGGATCTGGAGACCCAGGCCATGGCCGAGTACGTCGAAGACGTCAGGCCGACCATGGTCAGCGAGTACATCTACGAACCCGATCCGCGCACAATCTTGGATGAGGTGTTGCCGCGTTTCACTGAGCTTCAGGTCTATCAGGCCGTGTTAGAGTCCATCGCCAGTGAACACAGTGCCCGTATGGTGGCCATGCGCAACGCTACCGAGAGTGCTGCAGAGTTGGTGGACGAACTGACCTTGAGCTTTAACAAGGCCCGCCAGCAAGCCATCACCAGTGAGATCATGGACATCGCCGGTGGTGCCGAAGCCCTGGCCCAGGCGCGGGCGGCGGCGCGGTGAGTCCTGGGATTCTCGGGCTTACAAGAACATAACTTTCTGATTTGCCCTGGCTGGATTTGTAATCCAGCTGCAGGACCGCCGGATTGCAAATCCGGCGGGAGCAGTTGGGATATTGGATAACATGTTTACCTACATTTCGCACCCATGAAATTCCTATCCGGGTCCTTTGGAGTCGAGGCTTT
>SOHZ01000312.1 GCA_004377365.1 Anaerolineales bacterium
ACGATGCCGGCGATGAAGACCACCATCGAAGCCTTGGAGGAGGCCGGACTGCGCGACTCGGTCAAGATCATGATCGGCGGCGCGCCGGTGACGGCGGCCTTTGCCGAGGAGATCGGGGCCGATGCCTACGCGCCCGATGCAGCGACAGCCGTGGATGTGGCCCGGGATCTGGTAGGATAGAGTGCGTAATGTGTAATGCATGAAACGTGAGGTCACGTATTAGGCATTGCGTTCCACGTTTGTTTTCAGGAGGTTCACTCTTGACTGAGCAAATTCCTGTAGAAACCCTGCATCCCACCATACGGATGCTCTCCGACGAACAGATTCAGGCCATTCACCACACCAGTCTGGACATCCTGTCCGGGACGGGCATCGTGATGAAGAACGAGACCGGACGACGGTTGCTTCTCGACGCTGGGGCCTGGGAGTCCAAGGGCCCCCCGACAAGCCCTTCGACAGGCTCAGGACAAAGCTCAGGACAGAGCCGGATCAAGATTCCAGAACTGCCACAGGCAGCAAGCGGCTGGGCCAGCGGCTGCAGGAGAAGACAGTAAGCATCATCGAAGAACACCAGCCGGAACCGTTGCCCAATAACGTGCATGAAGAGATTGACTATATCTTGCAGAGGGGGTAGTTTTCCACACGTTCGGCAAGGTCTCCTGACCGCTGCCGAGAGCGGGCTCGGTCGGAGACCTTCGCCCATCGAGGGAAGGAAATGAACGGAAACGACGTCGTTTCTAGCTTTATCACCCATATTGCCTGGGAAAAGCTACCCCCGGCAGTTCAGCGCAAGGTCCGCATGGCCCTGTTGGATACCCTGGGCGCGGCTGTGGCTGGCACCCTGACGCCTGTCAGCCGCATCGCCGCCGATTATGCGGTGGAGACCTGGCCCAGCGACGAAGCGACGATCCTGCGGCACGGCCAACGGGCCTTGGCCGTCGGGGCGGCCTTTGCCAACGGGTACGCGGCCAACGGCTTGGACATTGACGACTGCGCCCTCTACACCCGTGGCCACCCCGGCGCACAGATTTTTCCCACGGCGCTCGGGCTGGCCGAATCGCTGGGGCTGGGCGGCGCGGAGATGCTGACTAGCATGGTCGTCGGCTATGAGGTGGCTCACCGTGTCGCTCGCATCTGGCACGCCACGCACGAGGTCTATCAGGCTTGCGGCTCGTGGGGATCGGTGACCTGCGCGGCGGTTGCAGCCCACTTGATGCGGCTCACTCCCGAACAAACGTGGCACGCCCTGGGCATTGCCGAGTATCACGCTCCCAACCTGCCCATGATGCGCGATATTGACCATCCGGCCATGGTCAAGCATGGCATCGGCTGGGGCGCGATGACCGGCATCACCGCTGCCCAGTTGGCCGCGCGAGGGTTCACCGGCATCCCCAGCCTCCTGAATTTCGGGGAATACCGGGACTGTGTGAGTGACATCGGACAACACTACATCATGGTGGATGGTATAGCCTGGAAAAAGTATGCCTGCTGCGCCTGGGTCCACGCGGCCCTGAAAGGGGCTGAGGGGCTGGCGAAGGCGCGCAGCATCCGGGCGGAAGAGATCGCCCACATCCGGGTGGAGGCCCCGTACGACACCGTCCGGTTGGGTACGGAACTCCCCATCACGACTGAGGAAGCTCAGTTCAGCGTAGCCTGGCCCCTGGCAGCCCTGGTGGTAGATGGAGAGGTCGGGCCGGATCAGATGCTGGAGCACCGGTTTGGTGACCAGAGGATACGTGACCTGGCGGAGAAGATCGAACTGGTGGAGACAGACGAGTTGAACGAACTCTACCGCCTGGCAGCAAGCGGTGACCCTCGAGGCAAGTACGCCAGCGTGATGATCATCTCGCTGAACGACGGAAAGACGTTCAACTCTGGGATAGTAACGGGAGACATCAATTATCCCCAGCAGGATTGGGATGAGCATCGGGTTGAAGAAAAGTTTCGATGGCTGACCAGGCCTGTGCTGGATAAAGCCTGCGTCAACGAGGTGGTAGAAATGCCCCGGCACTTTGAGGAAGTGCCGAAGGTGCGGGAGTTAACCCAGATGCTTGCATAACGTCGAGGGAGGAGGCTTGTCAAAGGGGCACACCCCTCAAGACCCACTGCCTGGAGCTCTCGCCCCTAGCCCTACCACGTGGAGGTGACCCTGGGTCTCTGATCCTACTGCGGCGTGGGGTTGGTTTCCGACGCGGGTGTTTCGGTCGGGGTCTCGGTGGCCGTCGCAATGGGTTCCCCGGTAGCCGTAGGAGTGTCCGTTGGAGTCTCAGTGGGGACCTCCGTCGGCGTGGCTGTCGGGGTGGAGGGGGCAGTGGGAGTCTCCGTCGGCACTTCAGTGGAGGTCGCCGTTGGGGTGAAAGTGGCGACTGGGGTCCCGGTCGGCGTTGCCGTGGGAAGGATGGTCGTAGGCGTGGCTGTGGCGGTCGGTGTCGGGGTGGGAAGGGGTGTACTGGTAGGCAACGGCGTGGGGGCTGGCGTGGGCGTGGGGTTAGCCACCACGATGTGTACCCGGGCCTCGACCACGGTGCCCTGGTGGTCGAAGACCAGCACCCGCAGGGTGTGCTCCATGTTGTGCAAGCCCCGCGTGTCCCACTGGGCCAGGAGCCCGCTCTCCATCGGCGTGTTGTTGGGACCGCTCACTGGTCCCCACCCCCCGGGGTCATGAGTGACTCCATACTCGACGACATAGTGCGAGAAGTCGGGCATGTTTGCCCGGCCAACCACGGGCACAATACCCTCTACCTGTTCCCCCTCCAGAGGCTGGAAAATGGCCACCTGCGCCGGGCCAGCGTGCAGGGTACAGGTCGCCGTCGGCGGCTGGGGGATGTCGTGCTGTTTGACCCACTCCTGGCCATCGGGTGGATAGACCTGGAAATACTTCTCCTCGACCAGGTTTTCGGGGCAGAACTCGGTGGCCAGTTGGCCGGTGGTGCGGTCAATCCTGACCATCTGGTGGATGTCGTGCTCGGGGCCGAGAGGGCCCTGGCCGGCGGCGAAAATCTCCAACTTTTTGCGTGGGCAGACTTGGCTGGGGATCGTACCTGAATCGGCGCAGATCTCAATGGTCTCGATGCCTTCCGGTCTGGTGAACTCCCGAGGCGGGGTGTCAGCCAGGGCCTCCTCCATAAAGTTGTGCCAGATAGGTCCTGCTCCTGTCACGCCGGAAATGTGGGCCATGGGAGTGTTGTCCGAGTTACCCACCCAGACCCCGGTTACCAGATCAGGTGTGTAGCCGACGGTCCAGTTGTCGCGCCAATCGTTGGTGGTGCCTGTTTTGACTGCAGCCGGCCGGGAGAGCTTGAGGACGCTGTTGGGGCCAAAGGCCGGGATGCGGGCTTTATTGTCGGACAGGATGCTGGTGATGAGGTAGGCGTGCTGAGGGGAGATGGTCGGCTGGCTTTCCTGTTGGCCTTCTGGGGGATGATATTCCTCGATCACCTGCCCATAGTTGTCCATGATGCGCAGGACAGCCACCGCTGGCACCCGTTTCCCACCATTGGCAAAGATAGCGTAGGCGCTGGTTAACTCCAGAAGGGTCACATCGCCCCCACCTAAGGTCAACGACAAGCCGTAGTCAGGGCGGTTGAGGGAGTTGATGCCCAGGCGATGGGCCATTTCCAGGAAGGTAGGCAGGCCTACGTATTGCAACGTTTTTACGGCCGGGATGTTGTACGAGCTACCCAGGGCCGTGCGCATCAAGACTGGGCCGTGAAACTTTTCGTCGTAGTTGGTCGGTTTGTAGGGTGGGTTGGCCCCGTCGGGGAACTCGGTGGGCACGTCCATGATCAGAGTGGCTGGCGTCCAGCCCTTCTCGAAGACGGTCACGTAGGTGACAGGCTTTATCGCCGAGCCTGGTTGGCGCAGGCGCAGGGCCACGTTGACCTGGCCGTCAATCTCAGGATTGAAAAAGTCAACGCTGCCCAGCATGGCCAGAATCTCGCCGCTACCGGGCCGCATGGCCACCAGGGCTGCGTTGGTGACGTCCTTGCCGGCCAGAGTGGCGACCTGCTCCCTGGCCACTCGCTCGGCGAGTCCTTGCAGATGGGGGTCCAGGGTAGTGTAGACCTGCAAGCCTCCTTGGTAGAGGACGGCGCTGTCGTATTCCTGCTCCAGCAGTTGGCGGATGTAGGTCACAAAGTGGGGAGCCCGGATGTCGGTGCGCTGCGCGACGAACTGAATCTCCTCGGAGCGGGCAGCCTCAGCCTGAGTGGGGGTGATGTAACCCTCCTCGGCCATGAGGCCCAAGACGATGGACTGACGGACTTGAGCCGCATCGGGGTTGGTGAAGGGATCGTAGATGGCTGGCGACTGAGGGAGTCCGGCCAGCAGAGCTGCCTCGACCAGGCTCAGCTCGGCTGCCGTCTTGTCAAAGTAGGTCTCGGCGGCGGCCTCGATGCCATAGGCCAGATTGCCGTAATAGATGGTGTTGAGGTAGATCTCCAGGATGGCGTCCTTGGAGTAGCGGCGGGTGATCTCGGTGGCCAGGACCGCTTCTTTGATCTTGCGGGACAGGGTACGCTGGGCCCGTTCCTCAGGGGAGAGGAAGACGGTGCGGGATAATTGCTGGGGGATGGTGCTGGCCCCGGATACGATGCCTCTCTCGGTCACGTTCTGCCAGACGGCGCGAGCGATGCCGATGGGGTCCACCCCGGGGTGCTGGTAGAAGTACTTGTCCTCGGTGGCGATGGTGGCTTGACGCAGATAGGGCGAGATGTGCGCCAGGGGCACCAGGGTGCGCCGCCCACCCTGGGGGTCAAAGACTTCGTAGAGTAGTCCACCGTTGCGGTCGTAGATTTTGGTGCTAACAAAGGAGAGGGAGCGGGTCTGTAGCTCCTCTGGCGCAGGGAGGCTGGCTGCAATATAAGAATAGCCAGCGATGGCCAAGCTGAGGCTGACGAAGAAGGTGAGGGCGAAAGCCAGGGTAACGATGAAAAACCCTTGGACCAGTAAAGTTGTACTTCGCTTCGTCTTTCGCCGTTTACGGCGCAGATGATGGCTTTGATAACTGTCTGGCCTCCTGTTCATGAACTTGGCCTCCATTGCTGGTCAGGACTTTCTGTAGTGATGGACACAATGGACAAATGCCCATGAGCCTCACCGTTCGTATTGTACTAGACAACCTGCAATCTGGCAAGAAATAACTGCCTGTAATGCGAGTAGGGAAAAAAAGCCCCACGGAACTCCTGGGGCTTTCTGTGTCTTCTAGGCGACGTCGGGACAGCGTAGGTGCGAAAGAAAAAGGGGCAACCGTAGTTAGCCCCTTGCCAACACCTCGCTTCCGCTCAGTGGATGTGTTCGCGACGTGGCGCGCGCCGCATCGTGTAGACGTACCAGATCAGCATCGCCGCCGCCAGCGCGAGCAACAGCCACTCCTCGGGCTCCGGGACACCTGTCACGCTGAACGGGTTTTGCGGGGTGGTCTCGCCAACCTCCTCGTACTCGCGCTGGAAGCGGTCGCCGCGTGCCTCGAGCTGATCGAGCAGGTTCTTCTGACGTTGGTCAACGAGCACAATCATCGAAGAATAGGGCGTGACGACACTGTGCTCGATGGCGATGGCGTGCAGGTGGTCGAGCGTGTCCAGTTGGTCCAGCGCGCCGCGCTGACGGTGCATCGCGGCCAGGATGAGCCGGCGGGCCGCAAAGGCCGCAAAGCCATCACTGGCGGCATGGACTACGACCGCGTCGCTGGTCTCGGCCGCCTCCGTCGGGACGGTCAACCACTCGTAGCCATCTACTACATCAGAAGACGAAATGCTCTGTTCAGCTTCAAGCGCGACCGTCAACCGGGTCAGTGCTTCCTCGATGTCACCGGCCACCCCTCCGCCGCTGGCCTGGATCGCTTCCAGCGTCGCGTCGTCATAGCCCAGCGGAAAGTTGCCACCGAGGTGAACCATCCACACCGGCGCGTCGAGCACTGGGACCTCGATGTCGCTGGCGCCTAACTCGTAGCCGCTGCCGTCGGTGAGGACAAAGATCGCGTCGTAATCCCGTCCGGTGTGGAGTGCGTCGAACTGCGCCAACAGCTCGGCCGCGTTCTGTCCGCCATAATACATGATGCCATTGGGATCGAGCTCGGCCAGGCTGACCCGCGACGGATCCTCGCCTCGGTACTTCGAGGCCGTGAGGTAGACGTCCACGCCTGCGCCCGAGTCCGCTGCTTCGGCCAGCCGCGCTAGCGCCGCCTTCACGTTGTCTGCTTGCTCGACCATGCTGTGCGAGCGGTCGAGGACCACCGCGAGACGGAGGTTGCTGGGCGGTTCGGGTAGGTCACCGTCCGACACGGGACGGGCCACGACGGTCTCGCCACTCGGGAAGTTGACGCGATGGGCGACCGGCTCCACGGGCGATGTGGCGGGCGCAGACACGGGCAGCCAGGTATCCTCGCCAGCCGCCATCGCCTCGCCGTTTACCAACCGCACCGACGCGGCATCCCAATAGACGCTGCGCTTCTCGGCCAGACGGGGCAGAGGCCACGTGTTGTCGCTGGCGAGCACGCGCCACGTCAGCCACATGTGCAGCGGCGGCCCCTCCTCGATGGTCGAGCGGTTCGAGTCTCTATCCCAGTGTCGGCGCTGCGGTTCGACCGGGAAGGCCCGCAGCCGGTACTGGCGTGGCCCGATCTGCTCGACCAACGCCGGATCCAGATTACGCCGCACCTCGTTGCGGTAGACCGCCTGTGCCGCGCCGCGTGGGGAAACCCGATAGGCAAAGCGCGCGTCGCGGTCCGAACTGTTGCCGAGCCATACCCCGGTGATGACGGCCGACTCGGGCAGGCTGAAGTAGTAGACGACTTCCTGGCGTTGGCCCGTCTGGTTCTGATAGACCTCGTACAGCTCGACTTCGGCCCAGTCGTCGTTCTCGGTGATGGTGATCTCTTGGTGCGTGAGGTGAACCTCGCGGTCGTCCACAGCCTGCCAGGCGGCCTGCGCCTGATCGAGCGACCAGGTCGAGCGCACGGCGCGGACGATGGTATCGCGCTCGCCCTCAATGATCGTCTGGTCGAAGAAGGTCTGGTACAGCTTGGCAGCCTCGATGGGCTCCTCACGTAGCGCACGATTGTCCACTCTGAGGCCGGGCTCGGGCATGTTGACCGGCACGTAGAGCACTGGGCGCGCGATCCCTTCATAGAGCTGCTGGACGCGCCTGGCCTGCTCCGGCGACATGTCGAGCGTCCACTCGTACATATCGCTCACGTGGCGCACCTCGCCCACAGCGCTGACGTAACGGACGGGGGCGAGATAGGCGTTGAGAAGACCGGCGCGGATCGTTTCTTGCCGATCCAGGAGTGCTTGGGCCTCGTCCGGAGTGGCTGGTGGGGTCTCGAGCAGTGCGAACGCCAGGTGCTGCGGTTGCCGGTTGGTCTGCACGAACAGCACGGCGCACGCGGCCAGTGCGGTCGCTGTGAGCGCGATGGCGCGTGGCCGGCCATAGCCTGCGACGAGCGCGCGCACGCCACGCCACCACGCCCGGATGTAGAGAATCGGCACGGCAATCGGCATCGCGACGAACAACGTCGCCGTGTAAATGGCCAAGATGATACCGAGAATCGAGAACGGCACCTGACGCCACTCGATTTCTCTGAGCGCGCTCCATATATTGCGCGGGAGCTCGGTAACGATCTCCCATCCTTGGACGGTGAGGGGCACGGTGTAGAAGGCGATCCAGACGCCAGCGTACAGGCCGATGAGGAGCAAGAGCGTTAGCCCGATCGCACGCAGGTGAGCCAGCAGCGGCCCGCGTGCATTGATGTCCTGATCGAGAAGTTGCCACAGTAGGGTCGCCATGCCCAGGCCCGCGATGGATAGGAGCAGGGCGACGGCCGGCGTCGTCTCCCGCACCACGAAGAACCGGATGGCCACCATGAGCATTAATGGCCCCTCGACTCCGTAGCCGAGCGTGAGGAGACGGCCGGGCGACCGGCGCAGGACGGTGAGGCCGAGGATGACCGCCACTGCCGGGATGGCGGTCAGGATCGCAGCGTAGACTAGGAACGCCGTTGGGATTACACCCGTGCGGACCGCGGTAACCATCTCCGGTAGTACTCGTGGAGCAAAGCCCAGGAACATGAACGCCAGGAAGATGAGATTCCACGACCAGAACAGGCCGTAAGCCCAGCCGCGCGGTCTGGCAACCTTGCGGACGTATGTTTGCATTTGTTTTTTCATGATGACGGACCTCCTTCCAGATTGTGCGCCACAGCATCGTGCAGCGCAATATAGAATGCTTGGATGTCAGTCGCGTGCGGATCGTGCACGCCGTCGAACAAGATCGTGACCAGGACCCATCGCTCGCGCTCGGGTGCCAGGTCGGCCCAGATGCGCGTTGCATAGTCGTCGGTGGTACGGTCAGCCGACTGGAACCAGTACGTCGCCGACAACAGGACGTAGCCGTCGTCGTCGCCCAGGGAGACGAAGCGCACCGGGAAAGCGGGAGTGACAAGATGGGTACGCGAGTCATTGAGCGACAGCCCGTAGACTTCGAAGCAACGCTCCGGGCGATGGTGAGCGCGCCAGGTCGTGCTGGTGACGAGGATCATCGAGCCGGTGATGCCACGCCATTGGAAGCGCCGCCGATCAGCCGACTCGGCGCCGCCGCGGGTCATCCATGCGATCTCGTCGGGCTTGAGCGGCATAGGCTTGGTGACGAGGCTGGCCGGAAATTCCCAGGTCGGTGGCGGCTGCGCCAGTCCGGTCTGCGGCCGCGGGGTATAGACGAACGCCATCCCTAAGATGGCCGTCGCCAGGGCGGGCGCCAGCCAGATCGGATGGGCGAGCGCTGGGAGCGCATCGTCGGTGCGCCGACCCTCCGCGCCTGTAGCGCCGAACTCGTCGTGTGCGTCCCAGGTGTCCTGTGCGATGGGCCGTTGTAGCCGCAGAAGGGCGACCGCCGCCGCGCAGGCCCCAACGAAACCGAGCACGCCGAGCGGAACATGGAGCATCTCGGCGACCAGCCACCAGCCAGCCACCTGCCCGACGACGACCAGCACGCCGACGCGGGCCAGATTGGCAGTGAACAGGAGGCTGGCGAAGACGAGCGCGATCAGGAGCCAACGGAGATTAAACCTTCGGCGCTCGATCCACGTTGCAGCGATGAGGAACAGCATGCCGGTCCACAGGCTCTTGACCCCGCTACATGGCAGGTCAACCTGCGACACCCCGTTTTCGAGCACGAGGATCGTGTCAATGCCAATGGAGGAGACGCCAGCGGCTGTCAGCCCATCGCGTACAATGGCGGCGGTGAGGAGGCGCATCGGATAGCCGACGAAGGTCTGCATGTGCTCGCCGAATGGCAGGGCGCCGATGAGCAGCAGCGCCGCGGGCAGCCCCTGTCGCCAGCGCCGCGGTTGCATCCACAGCCCGAGCAGCCCGTAGCTCGCCAGCCCGAACAGGCTCGCCGAGACGGTGTTGATGTCGAGAAAACGCTCGACAGCCAGGTAGAGTGCCGAGCCGCCGAGGGCGAGGATGAGTGCTGGGACGTATAACTGTGGCGCTGCGTCGAACCGCGGACGTAGGTGCCCTTTGCGCACCTGGATGGCGATCAGCACGAGCACGCCGACGAGCACCAACTGGTTGGTGCGAAAGTCCTCGCGCGAGAAGATGATGGCCAGATAGTCCAACACCGGCCGGTAGAGCCAGAGCCACAGACCGAGGATGACCGCGTTGGTGACCATGCGCATGGCGCGGGTCCGTGATACGGTGTGATCGGCGCTTGTTTTTGCGAGGGTATCGCAAGTTGACATAAGTTGTCTCGCTGTTCTTCCAGCCTACCACCCGCTACGGTGTGTCAGATAGACAGCCGCAGCGCGGACGGCGAAAAGTGACTTGTGGCCTTGGTTATAGTATAGCATGATTTTGTTAGTCAAGAGTTAGAAAAGAGTTAGAGTTTGGTTTGAAATTCACCAGGTCCCTACAGACCCTGATCAGCCTTAGAGTCTTACAACTGCCCCGAGTCGTCCCAATTTTTCAGCAACTCCTGATACTCTGGATTCTCGTATCGCTCTAGTAAGAACCACGGAGCATAGGGCGGTAACTGGTTGTCTGTCACGTGGGTAGCCAATAGCTCCCCTGAGGCACAGGCAGCCATGATGCCAAAGCCAGAAAGCGCTCCCATGATGTAAGCGCCTTCGACAGGCAATGGCCCGATCAAGGGCCGATTCTCGCGGGTCTTGACGTAGTAGCCGCCGTCAACCACAGGGCGGGGAAGCTTTTCGAAATAAGCCCGCAGGCCAGGGATCATCCTGGAAAGGCCTCGCAGAACGACCTCGAAGTAGTGTGGATCGAACGGAGGCAGCGGCACGACGGGTTCCACCGTCTCGATGTCGTAGGTCCATAGTATGAGCTGGGTACGGCTGGCAAGGCTGCCTTCGGGGAGGCCGTGGGGGCCGGGCGGGAACGGTTCCAGCAGCCATTGTGTCTCTTCCGACTCGGCCAGCAGGGCGCGCTCCTCTTCCGACCAGGGGAGCATCTGGGCATCGGCCCAGTAGTACAAAGGCGCATAGCGCGGCACCACTCCCAGGTAGTCATTGAAGGCGATTTTGGCATGCAGTTCGCAAGAGACAGGCAGGTCAATGCCCATCATCTCCCCAACCTGTTTCACGAAGGGGCCAGCGGCGTTGACAAAGTTGTCTGTCGAGATCATCTGCGAACCTGCCTCCCCGCTCAGGCGCACCGCCTGCACCCGTCCACCGCGCACGTCCACCCCCTCCACGCGAGCGCGCAGGAGTCTGGCACCATGCTCCCGCGCCTGTTCCAGCATATACATGCCCAACTGTTGCGCGCTCATCCGACCACATCGCCGGGTGTGCAGCGCGGCGACCACGTGCTCGGAAAGGAAGGGGAAATGCTTGTGAATCAAGGCTGGATCGAGAAAAAAGTCCGCGCCGGTAGGTAGACCCTCAAAGCCCTGGGCAGGGGCCGGGACGTAGACCGGATCGCCTGGCTGGCCAGTATGGGTGCGCAGGGGGCCAGCCCCCAGTGAGCATGGCTCCTCTGCGGCCCGCTCAAAGTCCGGGATGCGGGCTGGGTCAGCGGTGACGAAGAGATAGCCCCGCCGACTGAGGTGGAAAGCGTTGTTGCTTTCGTGAGCTAGCTCTTCCAAGATGTCAATGCTACGGTTCATCAGGCTGACCATGGCGTCCCCGGGTCCGGGCCACCAGTTGCGGTAGCATTCAGTAGATTTTTCACTCGTCAGGGTGAGCGGGGGACGTTCGTCTATCAGGATCAAATCTTTGACGCCGTGCCGTACGGCCAAGTGATAGGCAGCGCTGATCCCGGCAATTCCAGCGCCACAGATGACGACGTTACTGGTTAAGGCAGGCATCTTGCCTCATACCTCCTGATATAATATGTTTGGTGGAGGGCAGCCGCCTACCCGATGAAGCGCACAAAGCGAGCCCGGCGATTGAGCCCTCCCCAGGGAAACGACGTGACCGACTTTTGGAAGGCCGGGGGCGACCTGTGGGCCTGGGTCAGTGGGGCGCTTTTACAATCAAAAGCCCCCAACCTCGTGAGAGCTGGGGGCTGGTGTCTGGCAATGGGGATCCGGGTTTGCACAAGGCATATAGGCGGAGGGATCCTAGTTCGGGGCTTTTCTTTCATCGGCCTTTATCCCCGCTTCGGCCAGGTACTCGGCCAGAGGGCGGCGTGGCTCTTTCAGGGCCTCCAGCATATCTACCATATCCTCCAGGTCCTCCAGCCAGTCCAGCAGGGCATTGTATTTGTCCAGGGGTACCAGTACCACCTCACGCTCTCCCAGATCCTTTAGTGCTGGGTCGTCGGAAACGATGGTCAGAGTTGCGGTAGACATAGCTCATCACCTCCTGCCCTCTTTCAAGCTCTCTATGTACAACCACCGGTTTTTCTTTGGTGCCCAAGCGGACCGATAAGCCGAACTATCTGTTTGGGCACCACTAACGGTTGATACGAATGTGGGGCTTTTCTTCACCTGAGATTCTCCATAAACTCGTCGGGCGTAACTCTAGCCTGTCGCAAGATACCGCGCAGCGTGCCAATTGCCAGTTCACGGTGTAGTGGCACGACACAGCCCACCTCACCTTCAGGTGTCTGTCTCTTGAGTACAACGTGACTGCCACGTTGCCTAACTTGCACAAAGCCCAACTGCTCCAATGCCCGAATGGCCTTTTCTCCTGAGACTCGGCTCAGTTTAGGCACAAGTCGCCTCAAAGGTGGTCAGCAATGGCCGACTGACATCAGACAGTGGAAATTCCTCCAGATAGAGTTCGGTGGCTTCCTTCAAATTGGCCACAGCTTCTTCGATGGTGTATCCTTGACTGACTGTACCCACTTCGGGACATTCTGCGACGTACAGGTCTCCCTCTTTGTGGAGAACTGCGCTGAAAGTTTGTACAGCCATATCATCACCTCCTGCCCTCTTTCAAGCTCTATGTACAACCACCCGTTTTTGTTTGGTGCCCAAGCGAGCCGATAAGCCGAGTTCTGTCCCCTGGCGAACCAGGGTGGCGGTCATCTATCTGGGACGGCGGTTACCCGCCGCCTCAAGCAGCCTACCCGAAGGTCCAGGGAGACGAGCCGCCTCCCGGCGCTTAGCGCCTTCCCTCCTGCTTGGCCTTGCTCCCGGTGGGGTTTGCCCAGCCGACCCCATCACTGGAGCCGCTGGTAGTCTCTTACACTACCGTTGCACCCTCACTGGCCGAAGCCAGCAGTCTGCTTTCTGTTGCACTGTTCCGTCGGGTCACCCCGCCTGGGTGTTACCCAGCACCGTGCTCTGCGGAGCTCGGACTTTCCTCGGATGGCTTGCGCCACCCGCGACCGCCTGGCCTGCTTGGGCACCTATAATCAATATAACACAGATGGGAACCAATGTCAACCTGCTTGGTAAGCATCGAGGGGGCAGATCAGAAACCCGGTTTTTGGCGCTCCACAAGCCAATGACACCGGCTTCCGGTATCTGTCGGTGACTACAATGGTTCCTCTTGCGGGGAAAAACCGGGTTTCTTTACTCTATTTTGCGCAGAAATGCAAGAAGCGCTCTGCTCTCCTTGTGAGAACGGACCGCTTCGAAGGAATTTTACGTCTCAAGATGATGTGGGATACTGTGGGATATTGAGATTCAATGTGGGATAATTGACGAATCGGTATTCAGGAGCTCAAAAAGACAGACCTACTTGAAGATGTAATACGTTGCTCTTTTGTCCCCGATCTTTAACAGCAGGTTTTTGTCCACCAGGTCGGCCAGGTCACGGCGGATGGTCTCGGCGCTGACGTCAGGGCATAGCTCCTGATATTCGCGGTTGGTGATGCGCTTCCGCTCGGCCAGGTAAGCCAAGGCCTTTTCCTGGCGTTCGTTCAGATGCAGGTGGCGCCAGCGACGGGCGTCCACCTCATCGCTGATCAGAGCCTCCCCATGGCCGTAGAGAGTCACCTGGAAACCTTTGGCTGTCTCCTGGAAGACGGGGGCCGGCAACCCGTGGTCGAGCATCAACTGGATCATACGGTCCACGCCATAGCCCAGCCGTTCGATGAAACCCATGTCGGCCAGAACCTGCACGATGACCTCGTTGCGGGAGAACCGTTCGTTTACAATGTTATCCAGGGTGACGTGACCGGGCAGTCGGCCGGGGCTGTAGAATTCGATGCGGTCGCTGAACATGAGGATGCGGATGCCCTCGCCCCGGATGCTGTAGTCACGGTGGGCCACGGCGTTGACGATGGCCTCGCGCACGGCTTCGACCGGGTACTCTGTCCGTTCTTCGCGCTCCAGCCTCACCAGGCGAACCCCTTTGCTCATGTTGTTGACCAGGAAACTTTCAGCCCGGCGGATTTGCTCGGGCAGGGTATCGTGGATGTCCTCACGCAGAAACTCGTCGCTCATCTCCCGCCCGGCGTAGCGCACCACGATGATCTCATTGGAACGAAAGAAGCGCTCCGGTTCCTGACCAAAAAGGAGGAGGCCGGCGTTGGTTGGCCGATAGCGGTTGCCCTTTTTCGTCAAGCAGCCACGCTTGTATAGAGCCTCTTTAGCCGTCTGGCCAGGGATGCTTTCCAGGGGGACAAGGTATTTCTCCACTTTTTCCCAGTCCACGTCTTCCAGAGTAGCGCCCGGGGTAGCCAGCGACTCAAAGCTGACCTCGCCGCGCTCCATCATCAGTTGCCGCACCTGGCGGGAGGTCATGGGCGTGTCACGTGGGCCGTCGCGCATCAGGTAGCGGCCCTTCAGACTATAGACGTGGGGCAACCCCGGCGGGACGGTGATGACCAGGATTTCCGCCCCATCCAGGTTGACTAATTCGGGCAGAGGGATAATGAGGGGCGGATCGGCCAGAAGGGCAGCTTTCAGAGCCTTGTCCCGTGCCGCCTCAGGGTCCGTGAGCCCCATTAGCTTGGCTGACCTGGGCCCCACGCCCAGCAGGACCGTACCCCCGGTGCTGTTGGCCAGGGCGACGAGGGATTGAGCCAATTTGGCCGGGGTTGTGCTCTCTGATTTAAAGTCTGTCTCCTGACCCTTGCCTCGCTCGTAGATGGCCCGTACTTCGTCTTCCGTCAAGGCTCTTCACCTCACTAAACCAACGAAAGCGCCAGCGATATCCCACTCAAAATGTCCTCGCCGAGCAGCATGTAGGCTGCCAGAACGGCTATCAGGCAACAGCAGCAAAGTAGAATGAGCGCCACAGCTACAATGAGCACGGTGTTACGGCCGCCCCTTTCATCCTCCGGGGGCGGCGCAGTGGGGTAGGTCGGTGGAGCAGGAGGGGGCTCGTAAGCTGGCGGAGGTGGCTCCATCAGAGGCGGTGCCTGGCTGATGATGGTTTCATCTGAGGGTGGAGGTGGCTGTGTCGGGGGCGGCATCCGGCTGATGATGGTCTCTCCTACTCCAAGGTCCGCTCTGCAGTTAGGGCAGAAGCGATCAGTGGGCGATATTGGGTTACTACAGTGTGGGCAGTTCATGAATGAGGCTCCTTTCGAAATGTTGTCATCTTATAGAGTCGGGGAAGATTGTAAATGGCGCAACAATGCCGAGAGGCAATCCTCCACCGTAGCAGATTAGCTGCTGGGTGTTACGATACGGTGCAGTTTCCAGCCGGGTTTCGCCACGCCTTCGCGTGGAAGCTCCCAGACCACTTCCCAGGTTACATCGCGGGGTGGATCCTCGCCAGCACTGGTCACGCTGGCCACGGAAACGGTGATCTGGATCGGTTCATGCTTTTCTTCTTTTTCCCTGTCAGGCATATAGACGATGCGCTTGACCAGAACCTTCTGAATCTGATCACCGCTAGCTGCGGTTCCAAAGCTGTCGGACCCCACTAGATCCTTCAGCCCGCTGGCCTCGCTCAGGTAGGTCTGGGCCAGGGGATTGTTTTGGCCCAGGGCCAGGTAGAAGGCCAGGACCACTTTTTCGGGATAGGGAGATTGGGCCACATTCTCGGGCACGCCGAAGGTAAATTCGATGCTGGTTTCCACAGGCGGCCGCAGCTCCTTTCCCCCTGGCTGGAAGTAGCTGCCCTCCCTGACATCGTAGACTTTTTTGACAGACAACTGGCTGCGCTCTTCGGTGCGCTCTTTGACGATGACCTTGGACTCAGCAAATGTTATCCCGCCGCTGCCGTGGAAGAAACCCAGGCACTCGTAGCCTTGCTGTTCGTCGCTAGGGTTTTTCGACAAATCGTCCTGGTCGTGGTCGTACCAATGAAAGACGCCCAAATCCACTACCAGGTCCTCTTCGGCAAAATTGCGCACCAGCAGTTCCAGCCCCGCGTTGGTTGTGATGAGATCTCTCACCTCTGCGACACAGTTCTGTTCACCAAGGTAGGTCCTATCAGGGGGATGCAACTCGTAAGGAAAGACCACGGGAGGATCACCATGATCTTCGTTGTAGACGGCGGCACCGATGGGGCTGAATTGGCGCCCGGTGGCCCCTTCGACCAGGTCGAACCTATAGAAGACGATCCACTCGTCCTTGCCATCGCCATCGGCATCGAGGAGTTGCACCTCTTGAGGGCGTTTGGTCTCGGGCAGGATCTTGGTAAAGTCCAGCGTCTTGTCCGGCTCGCGCAGCGGGCCGCAGCCAGCCGCCACCAGACTGAGCACTATCCACAGAAGGGGCGACAGCTTTCTCAAGAGTGACATCGGGGTTGACATGGCATCCGACCTCTTTTCAACTTTGCTTGTCGGAAGGTTTTTGGCTCAAAGCGACCGGCAAGACCTCATCCATTCTCTCTACGAAAACAAAGTTCAAATCCCGCTTGACTTTTTTGGGGACCTCGATCATGTCTTTCTCGTTCTTTTTGGGTATCAGGATCGTCTTCAGACCAGCCCGGTGGGCAGCCAGCACTTTTTCTTTGAATCCTCCAATGGGCAACACCTTCCCGCGCAGGGTGATCTCACCAGTCATGCACACTTCGTGGTGCACAGGCCGGCGGGCCAGGGCCGAGATGAGAGCCGTGGCGATGGTGATGCCAGCCGATGGTCCGTCTTTAGGGATGGCCCCCTCGGGCACGTGGACGTGTATGTCCAGCTTATCAAATTTGTAATTTGTGATGCCCAACTCTTTGGCATGAGAGCGGGCGTAACTGAGGGCAGCTTGGGCTGATTCTTGCATCACCTCGCCCAGTTGGCCGGTCAAAATGAGCCCCCCTTTACCTTCCATCAAGGTCACTTCCACGTTGAGAAGGTCGCCGCCAGCTTCGGTCCAGGCGATGCCCGTGGCCACCCCTATCTCATCTTCCTTTTCAGCCAGACCGAAGGTGAACTGGGGTGGGCCCAGGTACCTGACCAATGATTGGCTGGTGACGTGACGGGGAGCTTTCTTCTCCTCGGCTATTCGTCTGACCACCTTGCGGCAGATGTTGGCGATTTCTCGCTCCAGGTTGCGCACTCCGGCCTCGTAGGTGTATTCGCGGATGATGTGACGAATAGCCTCTTCCGAAAACCTAAGCCTCTCCGGGGTAAGACCATTCTCTTCCAACTGTCTTGGGATGAGGAACTGTTTGGCGATGTGGAGTTTTTCCTCTTCAATGTAGCCGGGGAAGTAGATGACCTCCAGACGGTCGCGCAGGGCTGGCGGCACAGGATCTAGAATGTTGGCCGTGGTGATGAACATGACCTGGGACAGATTGTAAGGCACATCCAGGTAATGGTCAGAGAAGGCGTGGTTCTGCTCAGGGTCCAACACCTCCAGGAGAGCAGCCGAAGGGTCGCCCCGGAAGTCCATGCCCAGCTTGTCAATCTCGTCCAGCATGAAGAGAGGGTTGATGGTCTCAGCCCGGCGCATGGTCTGAATGATACGCCCCGGCAGCGCACCAATATAGGTGCGACGGTGGCCTCTGATCTCTGCTTCGTCGCGGATGCCACCCAGGCTGATGCGCACGAATTTCCTCTCCAGGGCCTCGGCGATGGACTTGCCCAGCGAGGTCTTGCCAGTGCCTGGCGGACCCACGAAGCATAGGATGGGACTGCGCATTTTGTCGGCGGCCAATTGCCGCACGGCGATGTATTCCAGAATGCGTTCCTTTGCTTTAGGAAGGCCATAGTGTTTGGCATCCAGGATTTTGGCCGCGTGGGCGATGTCCATGTTGTCCTCAGTAGCCTGACTCCAGGGCAGTTCAACCAGCCAGTCAATGTAGGTGCGGATGATAGGCGCTTCAGGGGCGATGGGAGGCATGGCTGCCAACCTTTTGAGCTCCTTCTCGGCTTTCTCGCGCACCTCATCGGGCATCTCCGTGGCAGCGATTTTCTCCCGGAGTTCGTTGATCTCCTGGGTTTGAGCGTCCGCCTCACCCAGTTCCCCCTGCATGACCTTAATCTGCTCCCGCAGGAAATACTCACGCTGCGTTTTATCTACCTCTTCCTGCACCTTGCTCTGAATGCGGTTTTCTAGCTCCAGGACATCCAACTCCTGAGCCAGAACGACGCTCAACCGCTGTAAGCGCAACGTTGCATCAATGGTCTCCAGCATCTCCTGGCGCTTTTTCATCTCCAGGTTGAGGGTGGAAGTCACCAGGTCGGCTAACCAGCCAGGCTCGTCAATGTTCATAGCGGCGACGTAAGCGTCTTCAGGAAGGTTGCGATTCAATTGCACGCATTTCTCGAAGAGAGCCAGGACAGCACGCATCAGGGCCTCGGTGGGAAGAGACTTCTCGGTCGACTCGTAAATGGCCTTTACTTCGACTTTGATGTAGGGATCGGTTTGCACAAACTTGGCGATCCTGACCCGCTGCTTGCCCTGGCCCAGAATGCTAATGGTGCCGTCAGGCATGCGCAGTGTACGGCCAATGACCACTTCGGTGCCGATGGTGTAAAGGTCCTCGATGGTCGGATCCTGGATTTCAGGTTCTTTCTGAGTTACGACGACGATGGTGCTATCGCTGTCTGTGGCCGACTCCACGGCCTTGATGGAACGATCCCGTCCCACAAAAAGGGGAGTCACTATGTGGGGGAAGACGACCGTGTCACGCACGGGCAGCAAAGGGTACTCCAGCCAATCTGTCTCTCTCATTATTTCATCGTCCATATCATCATCCGATGACTCTATCAGAACGTCTTCTTTCTCTACCATTGTCAATCACATCCTCCAGCATTGAGGCTCAATCTATCTATAAATATACCACATTTTCCCGATTTTTGAAACTCGAAGCAGAGTCAAGCTCTACGCTGATAGTTTCCTCGTAAAGCACGATGCCCTCTCCCTCCAGGCGGTGCATCCCTACCTCTATCCGGGCAGTGCCTTCTGGTAAGACAAAGACATCACGCACGGTCTGCCCCACCTCCCACTCAGAAGTGGTCATGTGCAGCACCTCCAGGTCGTCGGCGGGCTTGTCCTGCTGGCCGATGGGCTCTCCGCTATCGTCAAAGAAACGAACAAAGATGCCATAGTCCTGATCTAGAGGCTGGCGTGCCTGCCAATAGAGGTGGAACTCCTCTCCCCTCACCTCGTAACCCACTAGAACCACGCTGGAGCTGATATTCCGGTTCAAGCGATGGGAGGGGATGGGATCATCAGGCACGACTCGCACAATCCCCTCTGCCTCTTTCGTCAGGCTGATGTCCGCTTTGGTGCGGGTGCTATTGGAGAGGGGCTGGCGGATCACGTAGAGGAAACGGCGGGCCGTCACAGGGTAGCGCACAATGGCACTCAGGTGATAGATGCGGCGAGGCCGACGCCCGGCCAGTATCTCCTCGAGCAAAACGTAATCGTAGCGACGGGAAAGGTTAATAGGCAGAATCTCCAGGTCTGGCCTCACACCCTCCACTGCCTGACGATACTGCAAAGCATAAGCCATACCCCAGTCCACCAAAATAGTGGAATCCCTTTCGTAAGGGTAGCCGAACATTTCATCAGCAGTCTGGGCTATAGAACGGCTCAAAGGCGGGATGTCCCTGACCCGCACATCAATCCTGTCCACGGCTAGCTGGTTGTAGCCATTCCAGGGGGACCAGACCAGAGCAGGCAAGAGCAGAACCACAGCCCCGACAGAGCCGATCCTGGCGCTAACCGCCTTATCCAAAGTCTGCCAGCCCAGGCCGATCCAGAGGGCGAAAAGCAGGTAGAAAGGCAGGAGAAAGACCTCAACGTCGAAAGCCTGGTAGAACAGGCCGAAGAGAGCAGTGAGGAGGCCAGCCACCAGCAGCATAATAGCGCAAGGGCGGTATCGGCGAGGCAGAGTCACAAAGCTGGCCACCAAGCCCCAAGTCCCTAGAATGACGGCCCAACCGTATTGCCGGACCAGAAGCACAAAGAACTTGCCCACCACAGTCACTGTCGGCCACTCGAACTCTACGCCAAAGCTGGTCCCCAACAGATTGTCGAGAATCTGGTCGTGGAAGATGGGAGGATACAACTGCCATATCCTGAGAGGGGCATAGAGATAGAGCAGAAGAGGTAAGAGCCCCAGTGTGACGATTTTTAACAACAGCCTGGCATTGGTGAACACCTTCCGGTCGGTCAGCCATACGAAGAGAGCCAAAGCGGGCAGGAAGATGATGATCCCCCGGTGGTGGGTGAGGCTCAAACCATAGACAAAGGCAGCCAGCAGCAGATCTCTGGCAGACGGTCTGGCTGCTTCCCACCTGAGCAGCAAATAGATCACCAGGAACACAAAGGCGGTGTTGAGGGTGTACACCTCGGCCAAAATGGCCTGCATCCAGAAAGTGGGCGAGAAGGCAAAGAGAACAGCGCCCAACAAAGCGGGGACATGGCGCGAGGTGAGGTGGTGGACGATCAGGTATAGCACCGCCGCCGTCGAGGCTCCCAGGACCGCCGAGAGCAAATTCATGCGGTAAGCCACGTTACCGACTACTACCCCATGGGTCCACAGCCAGCCCAGGAGGGTGTAAAGCGGATAGCCGGTGGGGTGAGCGACGCCCAGGATGTAGGGGATGTACTGAAGTTCGCCTGAATCGCCCCCCAGCACTCCGGGAGCCAAGGTGAGGACGTAAACCGCCAGGCACAACCCAAAGACACCGGTCGCTACCCAAAGCTGGGGCTTCTTTCTGGCCAAGTTAGCCAATTGGGTCATTTCCACTCGCCCCCCGGCGTGGCAGAGCCATAGTCTGCCAAGCAACTGCCGGTTGAGTAGGCCGCAGGCCGTATCGAAACCCAGGGAGCGTCTGAGCAAAGTTTGCTTGGTTTCGACGCCGTGCTGAACCTGTCGAAGCATACGCCTCCGCTGACGCTCCGGCTACTCAACCTGCGCTCCTTCCTCGATGTAATCGCCCTATCCAGTCTGAGCTTTTAAATTTCGGCCAGGCGCTGCTTGAGGTAGTCTACCACTTTGAGGGAAGTGGGGTCTTTACCATAGAGCATGGCCAGATAGAAACTGACATAGTCGCCAAAGTGGATGGCAGAGAGCATCTGCGCCAGACGGCTCGCCCCCCGGCCCTCCACCACGTCACAGGAGACTCCGTGCTGGCTGAGGACCTCCTGAGTGATCTGGAAGCGCACCCTGGTCCGGGGATGGTCCAGCGATGAGGTCAGCATGACGGCGACGATTTTCTTGGCCAAGTCGGCCGGAAACTCGACACCGGCCAGGGCGTTGTGGTTCATCTCCGGCAACTGCTCAAAAAAGGCCCAGGCCTTGGCGTTCTCGTTGAACTGCCCCTTCCAGCGACGGGCTACCTCGGAGAGATGTCCTGCCCCGTAGACCACGGACAGGCGATCGTGCAGTTTCGCCGCCAGTTTCTTGGCCGCATTTTCGGCCAGGGGGACCGCTTCGTTGATCTCCCTCTGCCACGACTCCATCACGGCGATGGCTTCATCCAGATCAGCCGCCTTGTCGCTGACGAGGCCCAACCGGCACACGATGCCTATCAGGGCCACGATGGAATGGCCCAGAGAAGCGCGTGGTGTAGCGTGATAGTCAAACGTCAGGAGCGGGACGTTCAGCTCCCGGGCCCGCGTGGCCAGTTTCCCATCGGTGGTGATGGCCAGAAGCATGGCCTCTGCCTGCCGGGCCGCCTCGAAAGCAGCCAGGGTCTCCTCGGTGTTGCCCGAGTAGCTGGAGGCGATGACCAGGGTCTGCCCGTTCACAAAGGCCGGGACGGTGTAGTCGCGGTTGACGGTGAGGGGCACCGGACACTCGCTTTCCAGCAGGGTACGCAGCAGGTCACCGCCGATGGCCGAGCCGCCCATGCCCAGAATGACCACCGCCTTGGCCTGACGGTACTCGGCCGGTAATGGTAAGCTCTGGGCATTGGCCCAGGCATCACGGCACTGCTGAGGTAGCTCTGAGATGCGGGCCAACATGTCCTGGGGGTCAGCCTCGCGGAAGAGATGGGGTTTGTCCAGGTCGGTCAATTTCGGGTCCTCCTGTCATTTGCTTGATTTGTCCGTTAAATTCTTTTTGTCCGTTGTACATCCACCGCCACTTTGTAGACCTGGCGGCGGGGCCAGTGGGCAGCCTTTGCCACCTGTTTGATGGCTTCCTTCTTGTCCAGGCCCTCGCTCAATAGCTCTGCTAACGCTGCCCTCACCTGCTCTTCGTCCCACGCAACCTGCGCCTCATCCTCAGCCCCGGCGATGACCAGAGTGAACTCGCCCCGAGGCGGAGTGCGCTCAAAGTGCTCCAGAGCCTGGCTGAGGCTCCCCCGCCAGACCTCTTCGTGAATTTTGGTCAACTCGCGGGCCACAGCGATCTGCCTATCTCCCAGCACATCGACCAGGTCGGCCAGGCTCTTCCGCAAACGATGGGGAGCCTCAAAGGCCACCAGGGTGCGCCTCTCCCCGGCCAGCGAGCCCAGGAGCCGCCGTCGCTCACCCTGCCGCCGTGGCAGGAAGCCCAGGTAGACAAAGCTGTCAGTGGGCAGGCCGGAGATGGCCAGAGCGGTCACCAGAGCCGAGGGGCCAGGGACCGGCACCACAGGGATACCACGGGCGATGGCAGCCTTGATCAACTCGTAGCCGGGGTCGGAGATGCCAGGCATCCCTGCCTCGGAGACCAGGGCTATGTCCTTCTCCTCCAAAGTGGTGAGGATGTAGTCCAGCTTGGCCAGCTTGTTGTGCTCGTAGTAGCTGGTCAGGGGCGTCGTGATTTCGTAGCGAGTCAGGAGCTTGCGCGTCTGGCGGGTGTCCTCGGCCGCGATGAGGGCCGCCTCCCTGAGGATGCGCAAGGCTCGCAGCGAGACATCTTCCAGGTTGCCAATCGGCGTGCCGACCACGTATAGGGTAGCCATCTATCGCTTCGCTTCAAACAAGTGAAAATATGTCATTCTGAGGAGCCCTTCGACAGGCTCAGGATAAACTCCGCGGCGAAGAATCTCGTTCACCACTGTTGCGGTACAGGCCACAAGCCAAGAACGGGATGCTTCGTGGAGTCTATCCTGAGCGTAGCCTGTCCTGAGCACTGTCGAAGGGTCGAAGGGCTCAGCATGACAGGCAAAATCTTGCTTCATTTGTGAAGAACTTGTGAAGTCAAGGAGCTCAATCATCAGCTTTCAGCTTTCGGCCTTGCATCGCCGCTCTGACGGGCGCGTAGGAGAAACGGTGGATGGAGGACGGGCCCAGACGATCCAGAGCTGTGCGATGCTGGGGGGTTCCATAACCCTTGTGGCTGGCGAAACCGTAGCTGGGATACCGGCCATCCAGTTCAACCATGAGCCGATCCCGCGACACCTTGGCCACGATGGAAGCGGCGGCAATGGAGAGAGACAAAGCATCGCCGTGGACGATGCTCTTCTGGGGGTAGCCCAGCCGAGGCAGGCCGAGGAAGTCAATGAGCAGAAAATCGGGCGGGGAGGGCAGTCGGGCGATGGCCAGAGCCATGGCCTCTTTGGTGGCGGGCACGATTCCCAGTTCGTCAATCTGATCGGGAGGCACCATGCCCACTCCCACAGCCAACGCTTCGGTCTGGATGACATCGTACAGCCGCTCGCGCTGCGATGGGCTGAGTGTCTTGGAGTCGCGCACTCCATCCAGAGCCTGTTTCAACCCGTTATTGCCCAGAGGCAAGATCACCGCTCCGGCCGCCACTGGACCGGCCCACGAGCCACGGCCTGCCTCGTCCAGTCCAGCCACCCGGTGATAGCCTTGTCTGTAAAGGGCCATTTCTTCTCGCAAGTCAGGCTTTAGCAGCGACATCGAGTCACCTCGCAGCGAGTGGGTAATCTCTTCAGAGAGCATAAACACCAAAAGGCGTAAGTGTCTCAACCTACGCCCTGGGAGTTTTGCTGCCTTGCTCCTGTCCAAAGCCTTTGGTCAGAGCCCGTGCCGGGCGGCTATTTGCTTTCCCCCACGTATCGCTTCTCTCTCAGACGGGCTGATTTGCCGCGGCGGCCACGCAAGTAGTAGAGTTGGGCGCGTCTCACGTGGGCACGACGCAGAATCTCCACTTTCTCTACCCGTGGTGAGTTCAGCAAAAAGGTCCTCTCCACGCCAATGCCATGGGCTGCGATACGCCGCACGGTGAAATTGGCATGGATGCCTCCCTTGCGCAAGCGCATCACCGTGCCTTGAAACACCTGAACTCGTTCCCGCTCGCCCTCAACGATCCGATTATACACGCGCACCGTATCCCCTGACCTCAGTTCCGGGATATTGGGATTGGGCTCGACTCTTTCAACTGATTTCATCAAATCTGCCATTTTTCTCACCGTTTCTTATCACACAACGCTGGTTGTTGGAATGTGGTTACCAGCGGATTATACTACAAGTTGTCCTCATTAGCAAATTCGGGTTCCCTGCCCTCCTTTTCCAGTTGGCGCAGAAAAGCCTTGTCGGCTTCCGACAGTCTGGCCTTGCTCAGCAAATCCGGGCGGCGCTCCCAGGTACGGCGTAGGGCCTGCTGGCGTCGCCAACGTATGACCTCCGCGTGGTCTCCAGAGAGGAGCACCTCAGGCACTCCGTGTCCCCGGAAGACCGGGGGGCGTGTATAGTGCGGATATTCCAGGAGCCCCTCAGCGTGAGAGTCTTCAAAGGTGGCCCCGGGGTCGCCCAGCACACCGGGCACAAGGCGTGTCACCGCTTCGACGATGACCAGGGCCGGCGCCTCGCCTCCCGTCAGGACATAGTCGCCGATGGATATCTCGTCGGTGGCCAGAACCTGTCGTACTCGTTCATCCACCCCCTCGTAGTGCCCGCAGATGAAAATTAGGTGAGGGTGTTTGGAGAATTCCCTGGCTATCTGCTGGTTGAAGAGACGGCCCTGAGGACTGAGCAAGATGATAGGCGGCAAGGGGTGGTCTACCCCCGGTCCCTTATCCTTCAATATCGCCTCGACGGCGGCGAAAATGGGCTCCGGCTTCATGATCATGCCCCCACCACCGCCGTAGGGCGTGTCGTCGGCAGTGTGATGCTTGTCCGTGGTATAGTCGCGGATGTTGTGCAGGGCAATCGAAATCAGGCCCGCCTCGCGGGCGCGTTTGACGATGCTCTGACTAAGAGGGCTCTCAAAGAACTCGGGGAACAGGGTCAGGATGTCGAAATGCACAATCACTACCTCCAATACTCTATCGCTCTGAGCCCCGTCTCCGGGGCGACTGACACGTGTTGCTCAAGCCGCCGAATGGAATTCGGCGGCTGAAGCTGAGAAGGCCCCTTAGGGCGCTTCAGCCAGGGCACGGACCACGGTATCAATCTCCTCTTCGGTGTTGAAATAGTGCACCGAGGCCCTCACGATTTCGCCCACGTCCCAATCCTGCATGTCCAGCAGTGCGTTCTCGGCTCCCACGGTGTAGACGTTGATCTTGCGCTCTCTCAGTACCTCCTTCACCTTGAGAGGCGGAACGCCCTCCAGGGTAAAGGCCACGATGCCGGAGAGGGTCTGTCCCCGGTCGTGCACCTTTGCTCCCGGCAATTCCCGCAACCTGTGGCGCAGATAGTGGGCCAGTTCCTGCACCCGCTGCCAGATGGCCTCCAGGCCCACCTTCTGGGCGTAGGCGGCGGCTTCCCCCAGGGCCAGGGTCGCGGCGGGGTTGGACTCCCAGGTCTCAAAGCCCCGCGCGTCGGGAGGCCAGGCGTTCGAGGCGCTCTTTCTTCCTGGGGTTTCTCAATTTTCGCACGGCTTTGTTGTGGAGCTGTCTGATACGCTCGCGGCTGACACCGTAGATGTGTCCGATGTCTTGAAAGATCATTCTCTGCCCATTGTCCAGGCCGTAGCGGCAGGTCATGATCCCCTTGAGGCGTTGGTCCTCCATCTCCTCAAGAATGGCTTGCAGGCCAGCGATGAAGGTGGTCAGGCAAGCGTTCAGGTGTTCCTGTTTGAGGATGGTGATTTCGTCGTCGGTGAAGTGCTGGTTATGAAGGATATCGCTCAGTCGGCGCGGCTGGTTGTAGATTACCTCTAGGAAGTTGTTAAGGCCTTGGAGGCGGGCGATGGTCAGAGGATCGGGCATGGGTATCTCTACCGTCACAGGTACTCTACACAGCCAGCCATCTCATCGGGCGTGAGCACCTCGTAGATCAGAATCAGGTTGCGAATGATTTCTCCCATCGAGTGCGCACCCATTTGACAGTGGGCGATGCCCGGGTGATCGCTGCTCTGGCTGGCATAGCGCAAGAAATCGGCATCGTGTGTCATAACCACGCGTCCTTCACGCCGGATAAAGTTGAGGTGGGCTGGATCGTTGCCTGTGCGTAGACCGGCATCCACCGTCGTGGTGACGTCAATCCCGTACCGACGCAGCGCTCTGGCGATGTCTGGATCCACGTGCTCGTCCAGGCGGTGTCCTGAGCCTGTCGAAGGGTGAAACTTGATGCGGTCAGCCACTGTGCAGCGCCCTCAGCTTTGCCTGAAGTAGCGAAGGGTTGTTGCGGCGAAATGCCTCTGCAAAGGCCTCGTCCGCTTCGATGCTCCCATCAATCTCTGAGCGGTGGTCGTAGTAGTAAGCCATGGCGGCGTACACGTCAGCCAATTCCAGATCATACTTGCCGGCGATTTCCTCCAGGGATTGACCCAGGCGCAGATGCATCATGACGACGTCGGCCACTGTGATGCGCGTGCCCGCAACACGGGGCCGACCGCCACGCACGTCTGGGGTAATTTCGATGTGGCGATCCAAGACAGCTTCCATGGGTGTTCTCCTCTCTTGTCTTCATTCCCGGTCCCTTTCCCTCACGAGACCGGGTCAGTGGGATTATATCATGGCTCGGAAAGGGTAGCAAGTATCACCGCGGATGAGCGGAAAGAGCGGGAATACCTCGACAGACTCAGTATGTGGCACGGGGGCAGTCGGCGTTAGGAGACGCTTCGTGCTGAGTGTCTGGCCAATGACGGCCCCCATCCTTCTCCTTGGGGTTAAAGCAACGCCTCGCTGCAAACAATACGCGGGATCAGCGGCGCTTCCTCGGCACGGTCCTCAATGACGCGATAGGCTTCCTCCAGGTTGTAGTCACGGACAATATGCAGGAGTTGTGCGACCAGGGCCTGGCCGACGACGTGGCCGCGACGCAGGGTGTTGAGTTCCCGATGGGCACGGGCGGTCAAGGGGACAGCGGTAAAAATCTCGGACAGTAGGGCCAGGCGATCTTTTTCCTCTGCGTCCTCTTCGGCCTCAAAGACGAGGCGCAGTTCTGAGAGGGCATAGTCACGACCCAACGCACTGCCCACGGTGTGGCGTATCTCGGCCTCGCGGGTGCGGACCTCGGCGTCAAAGTCGCGTTTGACGGCGGCGATGCGCTCGTTGAGGCCATCCGGCAGCGCCAGAGTCGCTTCGTCTTCTTGGCAGCGGATGGCGCGGATGGCCTGCTGAGGGTCTGCGGTGCGGTGGCCCTCCTCGTCAACGAGGTACAGGCGTTGGTAGCTGCCGGCCTGGCAGAAGACGAACAGGCCAGGGTCATCAGCAGCCTGACGGGCGCTGCGGACGCCGTCGGGCAGGGTGGCGATCTGTTGAAAGCGGTCAGGGTCGGTGCGCTGCAGTTGGCGTATGAGCTCTTCAGCTTCCAATAGGTTGAAGATGTCGGCTTCGGGTTCGTCTTCCAGGACGCTGGGGTCACCCCGGTAGATGGCGTACAGGGCCTCCTTGTTGATCTGCTCGCTCTTGTGCAGAACGGGAGCATCCTCGCCGATGGTACGATGGATCTCGGTGATGCGGCGCTTCAGGCGCTGTTCGATGCCCAGTTCGCGCTCCAGGCCGGTCTCGGGAAGAAAATTGTAGGCGTAGATGGTGCTGTGCTCGGTACCGATGCGGTCCACGCGGCCTACGCGCTGGATGAGGCGCACGGGGTTCCAGTGCAGGTCGTAGTTGATGACGTGGTTGGCGTCCTGAAGGTTGAGGCCCTCGCTGAGGACATCGGTGGAGACCAGGATGCGGAGCTCTTCGTCGCTAGAGGTGAGTTGGTAGTTGTTGGCTTTGGGGGCGAAGCGCAGGATGATGCGGCCCCGGTCTTTGGTGTCGCTCTCGACAGCGCGGATGCGGCCCAGGTGTTTGAGGTTGTCGTAGAGGTAGTGGGCCGTGTCGGCGTACTGGGTAAAGATGAGGACCTTGCTGTGGAGCAGGTCGCCGGGCAAGGGGCTGCGATTGGAACGGGTGCGGCCTTGAGTCATCATGGCCAAAAGCTGCTGGAGTTTGTTATCCTCCTCAGGGCCGATGGGCTCGACCAGGCGGGCCATTTCATCCAGGAGGGCGATGTCAGTGTCCAGGGCAGCCTGGAGTGGGGGCACGTCAAACTCGGTGATGGGATAGCGGATGCTGGCTTTCTCCAAGGCGTCGTAGAGGGTGGGTTCGTCGTCCAGGTCGGATTTGTAGAGGATGTCGGTGGCCTCGTCGCCAGCCGGGACCAGGCCGCGATCCAGAGCGCCCTGGAAGGCGCGTTGCAGGTCTCTAAGGCGGTTGACGGTCTGGCGGAAGGCGTGCACGCTGGACTCGAAACGCTTGAAGAGCATGACCCGCATCAGGCCGCGCAGGGCAGCACCGGCCCGTTGAAGTCCCTGGTATTGGGGCTCGTCCTGATGTTCGGCCAACACATAGTCGAACAAAGCGTAGCGGGCGTAGGTCAGTTGGCCCATCAAGTCGTGCAGGCGCTTGTAGACGCGGCTCTCTCCCGCCGTGTCGTCCGGGCCACGATAGGTCTCCTCGATGCTGTAGGTGATGGTCTCCAGTTCACGGTCGGGGAAGACCAGGGGCTGGCCGTTGATCTGGGCATCGGGGTAATAGGTGCGGACGTGGCGGCGGGTGCGGCGAATGAGAATGTGGTTGAGAACCTCTTGCAGGTCGCGGCTGGGCGGGTCCTCATTACGCGGCTCCACCTTGCGGAAGAACTCGGGCAGGTTGGGCGGGTTGATGGGGATGGCGGTGGTGTCCTGGGGGTGCCAGAGCTTGATCTGATGGTAGATGTCCCAGGCGCTGGTGGCGCGGGGGGTAGCGGTCAGCAGGATGGTGGGCCGCGTCTGGGTGAACAGTTGCAAGGCAGCGTAGCGCTGGGTGTCGCGGTAGCGAAAGTTCTGGCTCTCGTCCACCAGCACCAGGTCGCGGTCGCGGCAGCGCCAGTTTTCGGTCAGCATCCGCTCGTTGCCCTTCTGGCTGAGGAGACCCATAGAGATAACCGGGGCATCAATCTGGTAGCGCTCCATGAACCACTCCCACATCTCCACCAGGGAGGCGGGGCAGACGACCAGGGGGCGGGCCCCGCGATAGAGGGCATAGTGTTTGAGCAGGGTGGTCCCGATGTAGGTCTTGCCCAGGCCGACGACGTCGGCCACAAAGACGCCGTTGTGGGTGTCCAGGATCTTGATGGCCTGGCGGACGGCCACCCGCTGAAAGTCGGCCAGCTCGGGCATCTCGGCTTCCCAGAGGAGCTCAGCCTCACGGCGGCCTTCCAGCCGGTCTTTGACCAGGGTGTAGAGGGTCTTGAGGTAGATGTCGTGGGGGCTGACGGGCCGGGGACCTTCCGGGGTAGCCACCTGGCTGGTGGCCCAGGAACGGCGCAGTTCGTGCATCAGGCTCTCGTCAAAGTCCTCGGCTTCGTCCCACAGCTCGTTGAACCAACGGGACAGGTCGGCGTGGTTGCCGTCTCCGAACACGCGGACGTTGAGTTCGGTGTTGTGGGTGACGCCGCCCAGGGAGAGGTTGGAGCTGCCGACGATGGCCGCGCCGGTTTGGGCGCGGATGCGGGCCGGGTCAAAGTCAAAGAGGTAGGCTTTGGCGTGGAGGCGGCCGCGGGTGTAGACCCGCACCTGCATCTTGCCCTGGGCGATGAGGTCGGCCAGGGAGAGGACCAAAGCCTGGGTGTCGTCGGTCTGGTCCATCAGTTCCAGGGTGGTCTGGATAGAGTCGGCGGTCTCGGCGCGGATGCGAGGGGCCTGGGCGCCGGCCATCCATTCGCGGCGGACCGCGCGCTGGGTGGTCGCCAGGTGGTGGGTGCCCTCGGCCAGTTGCTCGATAGTCTGGCGGTTGGTGACGTTGCCGATGAGAAGGCGCAGTTGATCCAGGTGCGGAATATGCTCGGCGATGGCCTGAAAGCCGGACAGGAAAAAGTAGCCGACGGCAAAGTGGGCGCGGATGCTATCGGCCAGAAAGTTGTTGATTTCGGGAGCCAGCTCCCGGCTGCGGTTGTCTATGATATCGTGGGGCATGACACTTTTCCTTTCGGCAGGAAATATGCTATAATGTTAGCAGCCGTTTGTTTGATTGACACCAACATCCAGGTCTCCGGTTTTCTATGGAAAGGAGCAGCGATATGACCAAAGTAGTTGCCGTAAAGGTTACCCCCCAGGGAGTGCTTGTGCCCCGTCCTCTCATAAGGGCCTGGGGAGACATCCAAGAGGTCGAAATCGAACAGCACCCCCACGCCATTATCATCAAGCCCAAAGCCAATCGCGCCAGCCAGTTACACGCTCAAATCGTGAGTGAGATGAAAGCGGCGGGCTTGATCGAGGATTTGCCTTGGGAGCAACCTCCGGTGGTCTCATCCGAGGAACGCGCACGCCTGGCAAAAAAGTTGAGCCACGGCAAACCCCTCTCTGAAATCATCATCGAGGATCGGGAGGATTGCGCGTGAGTCACTGCTCCCACCTCTCACCTTTCTCTCTGCTGACGATCGTCTGAACCGCGCCGCCACCGCCGAGGGTCTGGCGGTGGACAACCCCAACCATTACCCCTGAAGTCAACCGGGGTATCAGGGCCAGCCTCAGTAATTCCGCCCCTCCATCACCCCAATCTCCCTCCGTCAACCCATACAACTCGTACACCAGTGCGTCAATCTGCCGGTCCGTGGCCTCGATTTGCCGCTGGTAGAGTTCCCTGTCGGCGGGGACTCTGAAACACGAAAACCACGAAAAGGGGCGAAAGTCACGAAACACGAGACACCCCTTTCGTGCCCTTTGCTTTCTTTCGCGCCATTCGTGATTCAAACGCCCTTCCACAACCGCAATCTCCTCCGTCAACCCATACAACTCATACACCAGCGCGCCAATCTCCGCGTCCGCTGAATCTAGGAAGGTGTGGTCATTCAATTTGACATGTCTGAGCTAATCGTGTATAATAATCTCAAGTTCGGCCGAATACTGCCCGTAAGGTGGGTGCCCCTTTGGGGCTAGGCCGTGCCCCCTAATCACGGGGGCATTTTTTGTTCTCCAGACAAGTCTCTGAGAACCCCTGTTTGCATTCCTCGCTCGAACAACGCTCGCATGGCTGGCTGTCCTTCTGTAGCGCCCCGAACGAGGCCACAAACTGCATCTGCCAATCGAATCAGAGCGTCGTTCTCATCCTTGAGACCTCTGACTTTCTTCGCACGGATCCCTAACCGGCGCAATTGCAATCCTACCGCTCGCTCCAGAGAGCGAGGAAGACCATCAATGAGAATGGTGGCCTTGTAATCCGTTTCACCCGTTGCACTCAACGCTCGCGCAATCGTCTGGACAGTTGAAGAAGGGTAGTCCTGCACATCTCGATAGACCGCAAAGTTCAACTTTCCCTCAAAGATCGGCCTTTCCAGCACTTGCCGGATGTAGGCCAGCCGCCGGCTGTACTTGGTCTTGACCCACTTCCTCCGTCCTTTGCGGGAGTCTCGTTCAATGTCCTCGCAAGCCTGGCGAAGCTGGTTTCTCTCTTGGCCAGCGATGACAACAGCGACGATGAACAATTCACCCCGCGTATCCTGGCCGGTTTCATCAACGTAGCAGAAGAATTTCTGTATCACAGTTTCGCGGTGTTCCTCTCTGAGAGGGCTGCCCTTGTTGCCTGTTGAAACGGAGGTGAGCTACGGCCTCTCCACCACCTCAGTCTCCTCCTCCGCCAACCCATACACCAGTACATCAATCTCCGCGTGTCCGCTGAACCACTGACCCCACTGAAACCTCTGAGTTCATTGAAACCCCTTTCAGTGTAATCGCTCCTCTCAGTGCCTCAGTGATTCCGACCCTTCCACCATCCCAATCTCCTCCTCCGCCAACCCATACAACTCGTATACCAGCGCGTCAATCTGCCGGTCCATGGCCTCGAGCGTTCGACAGGCTCACGCCGGGTTTGCTGCTGGTAGAGTCCCTTGTCGGCGGGGACTCTGAAACACGAAAACCACGAAAAGGGGCGAAAGTCACGAAGGGCGAGA
>SOHZ01000290.1 GCA_004377365.1 Anaerolineales bacterium
CCTTTTGTGGCTAGCCAGCCTGGTCTCGTTTGTTCTGGCCTTCATCAGCCAGACAGGTACAGAAACTGTTGAGGGGCAAGAAGCTTTTCAACGATGGGAACTGATTACTCTGGGCTTTATCGTCGTTGTCGGTTTCCTGTTGCGCTCCTACAATCTCGAGTTCCTGCCACCCAGCCTGCACGGCGACGAAGCCGAGACCGGACTGCAGGCCATCGAGATTATGGAGGGCCGGGTGGATGACCTCTTCACCATAGGTTGGTTTGATTTCCCTATGCTCAGCTTTGCCATCTACGCCCTATCCATGCGGGTCTTCGGGATCAGCATCTTTGGCCTGCGCATGGCCTCGGCCATCTTTGGTACCCTGAGTCTGGTGCCTTTTTACTTTTTGGTCCGGCTCCTTTTCGGGAGACAGATGGCTTTGATTTCCACCGTCCTCCTAGCTGTCTCGCACTGGTACATCCACTTCAGCCGCTTGGGCCTGAATAACGTCCTGACCCCCTTTTTCGAATGCCTGGCTTTCTACTTTCTTTTGAAAGGTCTGCACTCCAGAAAAGAATTGGATTTTGTCTGGAGCGGATTGGCCATTGGCTTTGGTCTCTACACCTATCACTCCTCACGCCTCGTTCCTCTCATTATCCCCGTGTTCCTTGCTTACAGGCTGATCACCGAGAAAGGCTTCCTGCGGAGCCATTATCGGGAGATAGTGATCATGATCGCCGCTGCCACTTTCGCTTTTGCCCCTCTGGGTCTCTATTTTATTGAGCACAGTCGGCAACTCATGTCACGAGGGGAAGGGGTGTTCATTTTCACCCCCTCTAACCTGACCCACTTCTTCTATGTCTACCACACCCGTGACCCGCTGCGGGTGCTGTGGATTCAGACTGTGCACACCCTCTCGGTTTTTAACTACCGGGGCGACACCAGTGGACAATACGGCTTCCGGGAGCCCATTCTCGATTTCTATACCTCTGTTTTCTTCGTCCTTGGCTTGGCTTATAGCCTCTCTCAATGGCGACGGCGGGAGCATTTCTTTCTCAATCTCTGGTTCTGGGCTACCATTGTGGCAGGTAGCATCCTGACCGTTGATGCCCCCTTTACCCCTCGCCTGATCGGCATGATCCCCGTTCTCTTTGTCTTTGCCGGCCTGGCCCTCGACAAGACCTGGGAACAACTCAGACAGGCGTTCAAGCCCAAAGGGAAACGCTACTTTGCCACAGCGATCGCGCTCACTTTGCTTTTGATTGCCTGCACTAACGGGGATGCCTACCTCAACCGCTACATCAGGCAACAGAAGCCCATGTCAGGCTCCACCGAGTTGGCCCGCTACATCCATTCTCTGGGCCCTGAGTACCGGACCTATCTGTTGGGGGCTCCTCATCTCTACTTTGGCTTCGGTTCCATCCGCTTCATCGCTCGAGGCTTGGAGGGCGTGGATGTCTACAACGTGGCCGATGAGGTTCCCATCCGAAGTGAGGTCGAAGAGGATGTGGTCTTTATCTTGCTGCCCTCCCATCTGGATGCACTGTCCTTTATCCGCCACTATTATCCCAACGGCACTCTGGAGGAGCACAGGCACGTGTACGGCTATCTCATGTTCGTTTCCTATAGGGTGAGCGGCGGGGAGATAAGAGAGAGGCAGGGGCTGGTGGGCCGATACTATCGGGGGGAGAATTGGCAGGGAGAGCCACAGGTCATCCGTTCGGGCTCGATGGTTGAGGCTGAACTGCCCGTCTCCTCGTCAGGCTCATCTCTCCTCTCCTACCCTTTCAGCGTGGTCTGGGAGGGCACCATCTTCCTGCCCCGGTACGGCCGTTACGCTTTTGGTCTGGATTCAAGCACTCAGGCCCGTTTTTTCCTGGATGGTCAGTTGCTGATAGAAGGGGGCGCCAGCTATGTCGAGGGAGAGGCGATGCTCCCCGCCGGTCCCCATGCTATCGAGGTCTGGTCTGTACAAAGGAGTGCCGATGACCGGGTGGCTCTGTACTGGACGCCCCCAGACGGCAGGAAAGAGGTCATACCCCGTTACGTGCTCTTTGGCGATTCCGAAATCCATGGCTTGCTGGGCAGCTACTATGTCCGTGGAAGTGAGGACTTGACCCCATTCCTAAAGCGCCTCGATCCCATCATCGCTTTTCGGAACCTCGAGGGGCCTGGTCCAAGCCTCATCGTCGAGTGGGAAGGCTGCATCCATGTACCCCGATTTGGGAGGTACACCTTTGAGACCTATTCCTGGGATAGCTCACAGGTGTATCTCGATGGACAATTGGTGGTTGACAATGAGCACCAGGGAAGGGACGTACGAACCAGTGGGAGCATTAATCTGGACCAGGGCTACCACGATCTGCGGGTGCAGGGTGAGTTTTTGAGTGGTTGGCGGCTGTTGGAATTGAGTTGGGCCCCACCAGGGGAAGAGCTTCGGCTTGTGCCGAGCAAAGTGCTCATCCCGCCGGATATTTGTTGGGAGTCAGTGTCCACTGTCACCAAACCACCGGCCCAGGATCGCTCAGAACGCCCCTTTGTCGCTGATTTCATCTTGCAGTGGGGAGGCTACGGCTCGCAGAAGGGACAGTTCATCGAACCACGCGCCGTAGCCGTAGATGCCGAGGGTCGCGTGTACGTGGCCGATACTGGCAACCACAGGGTACAGGTCTTTGACGGAGAAGGCCAATTGCTGAAGGTCTGGAGTGGCGGCAACGAGGCCTTTGTGGAACCACTGGCTATCGCCGTTGACAGCCGCGGCGATGTTCTGATCCTCGATTCGCACACCAATTGGATCCAGCGTTTTGATGCTGAAGGTCGTTATCTGGATCGCTTCGGCGGGCCGTTGGCTGGCTTCTTCCATGCCCGCGAACTGGCTGTGGATGGGCAGGACAACGTCTATGTGGCTGACACTGGTTTCAGCCGTATTATCAAGTACTCGCCTGACGGGATTCAGTTGGAGGTGTTTGGCGCTCAAGGCAGCGGAGAAGGACAACTTATGGAGCCAGTCGGTCTGGCCATTGACGTCAACGGCGATATCTACGTGGCCGATGTGAGCAATCAGCGCATCCAGCGTCTTGATGATATGGGGCGTTACCTGGATTCGTGGCCCCTAGCCCTCTCAGAGTCGGTAAATGGCACCCATCTGGCTTTGGGGGACGACGGGCTTTTATATGCCACTGAACCATCCCGGCAGCGGTTTGTGGTTTTCAAAGATGGCAAAGTGGTGGGCAGGTGGGGACAAGGCAGCCAGGGCTCCGGCCAGTTTGATCGGCCCACGGACCTTGCTCTGGATGGCCGGGGCTATCTCTATGTGGCCGATACCTACAATCACCGCGTTCAGAAGTGGAAAGTGTCTGGTGAGTGACAGGGGGCCGACTCGAGAGTCACAAAGGTGCGACGCACTTCTCCCTTCCCTAGATTGACGCTGCCAGGACTGTCTCAGCGGCCTCCAACCGGGTCAGCACTTGCTCCCGCCCCAGAACCGCCAGCGAGCCGAACAGCGGCGGCGCGACCTTTTGGCCTGTCACCGCCCAGCGCACGACGCCGAACAGTTGCCCGGCTTTGAGCCCCAGTTCCTCGGCCAGGGCCCGCATCGGCGGCTCCATAGCCTCCGGCTCAAAAGGCTCCAACTCGGCCAGCAAACTTTGCACCCGGCGCAAGGCCATCAGGCTCTCCTCCGGCGTCATTTTCTTCCCCACCAGTTTCTCCGCCAGAGGGGGCTCAATCTCTCGGAACAGGAACGCCGTCCATTCAACGACTTCCTCCAGTCGCTTCAGCCGCTCCTGCACCAGTGGAACGATCCCCCGCAGCCACTCCCACTTCTCATCCGGGTACGGGTCCGGGACCAAACCGGCTTTTTGCCAGAAGGGCAACAGCCGCTCAAGTAACCCCTCCTCTGAGAGACCCCGGATGTAGACGCCATCCATCCAGTCCAGTTTGTCGTAGGAAAAGGCAGCCGGAGCGCGGTTGACGCGGAACAGATCGAACCGCTCGATCAACTCCTTCCGGCTAAAGATCTCTTGCTCCTCTCCCTCTCCTGGAGCCCAGCCCAGGAGGGCCAGAAAGTTGAACAGCGCCTCCGGTAAGTATCCCTGGTTGCGGAACTCGGTGATGGAGGTAGCCCCATGCCGCTTGGAAAGCTTCTTGCCATCGGGGCCGTTGACCAGCGGCACGTGACAGTAGATGGGCACCTCCCAGCCCATCGCCTGGTAGATCAGGATGCGCTTGGGGGTACTGGGGATCCAGTCGTCGCCACGGATGATGTGGGTGATCTCCATAAAATGATCGTCCACCACCACCGCCAGGTGGTACGTAGGGAAACCATCTGACTTGAGGAGAACCTGGTCGTCTATACCTTCGTTCTCAAAGGCCACATCTCCCTTGATGGTGTCGGGGACGATAGTCTGGCCCTCCAGCGGGACCTTGAGCCGGATGACGTGGGGTTCGTCGGGAGAGATGGCATCTGTCGGCAGGTTGCGGCAGTGGCGATCGTACATCAGCATCTGCTTGCGGGCCCGCTGGCGCTCTCGCACCTGCTCCAGGCGCTCCGGCGTGCAATTGCAGCGGTAGGCCCAGCCTCGCTCGATCAGCTCCTCCGCCACCTCTTTGTACATCGCCAGCCGCTCCGACTGAGTATACGGCCCACACGGCCCGCCGACGGCATATTCTCCGGCGTTCTCAAGGCCCAGATACTGCAACTCCTCCAGCCCTGGCCCCTCATCCCAGTCCAGCCCCAGCCAGTGTAACCCGTCCATGATGACCATAACGGTCTCTGGCTGGTAGCGGGTCCGGTCGGTGTCCTCGATGCGCAGGATGAACTGACCGCCCATCTTGCGGGCAAAGAGCCAGTTGAAAACCGCCGTCCGCACGTTGCCGATGTGCGGCTCGCCGGTGGGACTGGGTGCCATACGAACACGAACTGTCATTCTCTCCCCCTATTTCTTCTCTCTTTTCTGCGCTTTCTCGATCTTGGCCCATGTATCGCGTAACGATACCGTCCGATTGAACACCAGTTTTCCATCGGACGAATCCGGGTCAACGCAGAAATAGCCCTGTCTCTCGAACTGGTAGCGGCTTCCCGGCACTGCGCCCGCCAAACTGGGTTCAACCCGGCACGAGGTCAACGTCTCTAGCGAGTTTGGATTCAGGTTGGCTGTGAAATCAGCACCCTCCTCCACATCTTCCGGGTCAGGCTTTAGGAAGAGCTGGTCGTACAAGCGTACTTCGGCCGGGATCGAGTGGGCAGCCGAAACCCAGTGCAACGTTCCCCTGACCTTGCGCCCGTCCGGCGAGTCACCGCCTCGCGTCGCCGGATCATAGGTACAGTGGAGCTCGACCACTTCGCCGGTTTCGTCCTTGACCACATCCACACAGGTGACGAAATAGGCGTATCGTAGCCGCACCTCTCGACCGGGAGCCAAACGGAACCACTTTTTGGGCGGGTCCTCACGGAAATCCTCCCGTTCCAGATACAGCACGCGGGAGAAAGGAACCTTGCGTGTCCCCATACTGGGATCTTCGGGGTTGTTGATGCACTCCATCTCTTCTACCCGGTCCTCTGGATAGTTGTCAATGACTACTCGAAGGGGGCGCAGCACACCGAAAACCCGTGGAGCGCGTTGGTTCAAGTCTTCTCGGAGGGCGTGCTCCAGCATGGCGATATCAACGACACTGTTCGCCCTGGCCACCCCGATGCGATCGCAAAAGTTTCGGATAGCCTCTGGCGTGTAGCCACGCCTCCGCAAGCCCGATAGGGTCGGCATCCGCGGATCGTCCCATCCGCTGACAACCCCTTGTTCCACCAATTTCAAAAGCTTGCGTTTGCTCATCACGGTGTAGTTGAGATGGAGGCGGGCGAACTCGATCTGCTGGGGATGGTAGATCTCTAAGGCGTCGAGATACCAGTTGTATAACTGGCGATTGTTTTCAAATTCCAGCGTACAAATGGAGTGGGTGATCCCCTCGATGGAATCCGACTGGCCATGGGCCCAGTCGTACATCGGGTAAATGCACCACTCGTCGCCTGTCCGGTGATGCGTTTCGTGCAAGATGCGGTACATGACCGGGTCTCGCATCAGCACATTGGGAGAGGCCATGTCAATTTTTGCTCGAAGGGTGCGGGCCCCGTCCGGGAATTCGCCGGCCCGCATGCGCTCGAACAAGTCCAGGTTCTCTTCGACCGAACGGTTGCGATACGGACTCTCCTTGCCGGGTTCCGTCAAGGTGCCCCGGTACTCCCGGACTTCTTCTGCGCTCAAGTCGCAGACGTAGGCTTTGCCCTTTTTGATCAACTCCACGGCCCACTGGTACAGTTGTTCAAAGTAGTCTGATGCGTAGTATTCCCGATCCTCCCAATCGAATCCAAGCCACCGAACGTCTTCCTTGATGGACTCTACATATTCCACTTCCTCTTTGGTGGGATTGGTATCGTCGAAGCGCAGGTTGTAAAGGCCACCGTAGTCTTCGGCCAAGCCGAAATTGAGGCGGATGGATTTGGCGTGTCCAATGTGCAGATAGCCGTTCGGCTCCGGTGGAAAGCGCGTGTGCACGCGACCACCGTATTTGTCCGTCCTCAAGTCTTCGTCAATGATCTCCCGGATAAAGTTGGAGGGAGTGGAATCGGTCGTGTTGGTTTTTCTTTCTGCTGTTGTATCTTTCATAGCTTCTTCTCCTCGATTATCTTTCCCATTCATCTGGTTTCATGGTCGGACTCCTTCTCGTTCGACGTTCAAGACGAGCGGGTTGGCTCCCATCGCCCCATGCTCCAGTTCGACCCGGGTGGTCACCACTGTAGAGATGACCCGGTCCATCTCGAAACCTACCTCCCAGGCAATTTCACTGATGCGTTGACGTAGCTCAGGGGTGCATGCTTCCAGTTCGATGAACACGTCCAGGTCCGAGTCGGGCGCGGCGTCGCCCCTGACCCGCGAGCCAAACACACGCAGGTCAAGGACGGGCACGACGTCCGCCAAGCGGCGCTGGAATTCGCGTACAATTTGCCGATCCGTTTCTGTTAGCATCTTGTTCGTCTCCTGCCCAAACATCTTTCACCACCCACGGACATGCTTGCCACAACCAGAGCGGAGAGACACCACTGCCGACCAGGGCACGCTGAATGTATGCGTGGTTGGCGCGGTCCGGTGCGACATATCAACTCATTGTCAGTAAAGTGGTTCTCTCTTTATCTTGGACCACTGTATTCTCGGCTCCAGACTAGGAGTGAACTTACGAACGATTGCCTTGACAACATCGAAGTAAAAGAGAGGTGCATATGGGTGAATGTAAATGTGCTCAATCACCTCTTCCAGATTCCAATCCAGAGTAATTCCGGGCGGTTGCTCGGGTTCCACTACCTCCTGAGAGGGATCATATAGGGTCTTAACAATTCGGATCTCGCTTTCGTAAGCGAATACATCCCACTTATGCATAACAGCGTAAATAAGGCTGTCCCCAACATTAGGAACAAAGTCACCTTGTGAAAACCAATCTTCATCGTAGTCGATATATCTTACAAGGCCGATGTACACATCGGGCTCCGTTATAGAGTTTGCGAGTTTTTCATAAGTCGTCTGGATTGCGACGCCTTGTTCAGCTCCGCAGTAAAGTCTCCACATTGCATGAGATTCTGCGTTATTCATGTGCCAACAACTCACATATGTAGCGGTACGCGAGTCCTGTCGACACTGTGATATTGCTTGCGAATACTCTTCAGCAAGATCTCGATCAAAAACCTCGAAAAGCCTTTTGTATATTAGGGCATCCTTCTGTGTCGCTGAGCCCTCATGAGGATAATTCAATGAGTCTAGGCGTGACAAGAAGAGCTTCCGCTTGTCAAGTAGCCAGACAAACTCGGCAAGGTCTAGATACCGCCATACCCGGATACTTTTATTCTGCGGTTGTGGAAAACACCGATGGCTGAGTTTGTTGTCTCTGTTCCCATCCATAAATGCCTCCTGCTTGACATGGGAAACGGGTCTTGATATGACCCAGTCAGAGCCTGGCCAGCCTAGCCAAGCAGGAAAGGGGCACGTTTAGCTGAACCTATGCTGCCACTTGCGCCAATTCTCGAACGTGCAGGATTTCTCTACCAGCGATTGGTCGAATGTCCGCCTGGGTGAGCGTCAGCAGTGCAATCGTCCTGCCTTCAGCAGTCACACACTGATCATCCTTGCAAAACTTCCGCTGGGGTTTTCCTTCCGCGTTCCGTGTGGTCAAAGTCACTGTCAAAACTCACCAGGGCGAGGTTGTATTTCTCAGCGGCTACATATTGGTAAGCATCGTCGAAGTCAAGGTTGAATTGTTCTATTACGCTAGCAAGGCGCTCTGTATCTCCAGGTTCAAGGTGTATCAAGCCAACCGCCCCATCTATAAACGCATCCTCGACGAAACGCAGCAACACCTCCATCTGGTTCAACCTGCTCAGTATCACCCCAATAGAATGGAAAGCGAAATCGGTGATGAAGAGACGCTCCGATGGTATGTGGTCGAGGAAATGGCCAACCTCTCTAGACCTTGTCTGATCCAGAAGGCGCTCAAGCCATATATTGGTATCTACCAGGTACATGGGTCAATCGCCTCGCCATTCTAGTGCCTTTTTCTGAAGTTCGAGCGATGTGTATTGGTCGCGGTAGTCCCTCAGAGCGCCGGCCCAATCCTGGCGTAGTTTTCTCCCGGCCCTTCGCGCCCGTCTCTCAATCAGGAATTGCACAAAGTCCTCTACCTCCTGCTGGAGCTCAGGCGGCAATTCCTTAACCATCTCCTCAATCCTTCCCATATCTTCACCTCCTGTCAACCTCATAGCTTACCTTGTCCAGTGGCATCACCCACACCACACACGGCCATGCTGGCCACAACTAGAGCGGAAGGACACCCAAGGCAAATCCCTGGGCCAGAGTCATCGCCCGATTGCGGATTACCCCTCGGCGGAAAACCTCCCCGCAATCAATTACAATCCGAGCAACCAGGCTGCATTTTTGCCTAATATACCCGCTTTTTCCTCCACCGTAATATTCAATTGGTTAATGCTGGCCAGCATCTTCTCCAAACTCCCGATTTGATGCGGATAGTCGCTTCCGGCCAATATATGCTCTGCTCCGGCAAAATCAATGGCAAACTGTAAGGCTTTGACGTCGAAATTGACAGAGTCGTAATAAAACTCTTTCAAGTACCCACTTGGAGGGTTGCTGACATTCTCTCTACATTGCTCAAAAGCCTCATACCCCCTATCGAGTCGCTCAGCAAGATAGGGAATAGCGCCGCCCAGGTGACCTAAAACCCATTTGATGTTAGGAAACTTTTCGACCACTCCACTGAAAACCAGACTTGCTGCCGCTAACGTTGTATCGGCCAGGAAACCGACCAATGGCATCAGCATATAGTCTGTCATCGCTTCTACACCCACAGGATAGGTGGGATGTATGAAAAACACGACGTTCCATTCGTCTGCTTTTTCATAGAGCGGCCAAAAACGCCGGTCGCTTAATGGGATACCGTTAGCATTACTGAATAACGTCGCCCCTTTCAACCCCAATTCGGAAATAGCGCGTTCAAGCTCAACAACAGAGGCATGGGGATCGTTCAGAGGGAGTGTTGCCAGCGCTGCAAAATGATCGCTATGCTCATTTTGGATATTGGCAAAGATCTCGTTTACCATGCGACTCAATTCAACAGAACGTTGCGGGGTCTCTATCAGCGTACCAGGCGCGGTGAAGGAAATGATCTGCTTGTCTACTCCCGCTTCTCCCAGGACAGTTTTTCGAAAATCCATGAATCTGTGGCCAGGGACAATAATGTTGTAATCGCCAGGGGAATGAAGTACCGGATTATTATCAGAATCAAAGGCCACCTTATAAGCGCTGGGGCCAGCTTGAACTGCTTCAATATATTCCGGTGGGTACACATGATTGTGAAAATCAATAATAGCCATAGTTTTACTCCTCTGGCGACTCTGAAATAGAAGCCAGCTTCCTCATCCTCGCGCAGCAGTTGGCGGGCCAGGAAAAGGCGGGGGTACATCATGGAGAGCCAGGCGGAGTGGTAGCGTCCGCTGGCCTCGGGGTTGCTGGTCAGCAGGTTGCCCTCAGCGTCCTGCTCTGGCCGGTCAGTTGCAGGTAGGTCGCCAGCGGGTCGGCATAGTTGTCAGGGTAGATAAAGTCATGGCCGGTGTTGTAGGGCGGGTCAATGTAGATCATCTTGACGCGGCCAAAGTAGGGCTTGTAGAGGAGCTTGAGCACCTCCAGGTTGTCGCCCTCGATAAAGAGGTGTTGGGTGGTGTCAAAGTCCACCGACTCTTCGCGGCAGGGCACCAGGGTGGCGCGGGTGGGGGTTTGTAGCAGGCGGATGGCGTCGCGCTTGCCGGCCCAGGTGAAGGTGTAGCGTTCGGGGCCGTCGTCCACCAGGTCGCCCAGCGTGGCGCGGAGTTTGTCCCAGTCCACTCTGCCTTCGGTGAAGGCTTCGGGGAAGAGTTCTTGCAGCCGGGTAACTTGCCCTGCAAGAAAGTCGGCGGAGGCTCTTGCCACTGCTTCACCTTTCTTATTCTGTTGTATCATCGTGAATCACCTCGCTGGTACTTGCTACGGCGCGCAATGTCACGTAACGGGCGGCTAGCGCGTCCGCTGCAACGTGTTATTGAAGCAGCCGGTCGGGTTTAGATCTCCATTCTGATGAAATTGTCAAACGTATCTTCGGAATAGTCAATGCAAACTAGGTCAAAGTCTTCGCTAGCTTTTTGAGGAAGTTGCTCTACAGTTGCTCCATCAAACAGATACAATAGCACATCTCTAATATCAGGCAAAGAGGCGTAGTACTTCCTGATAACCCCCAAAACTGTTTGTAAGTTGGATGCCAAGAGACTATTTTCTGGTGCTAGAGGTTTTTCAATGCCGTTCAGTTGTAGCTTCGCCTCGTTTGTAAACTCACCCCAGCTCGAATGGCTCCCAAATGCCCACTGTTCAACATAAAATCTGAAGATTTCGTGTCTACGCTTTTGTTCGGCTCGTAATTCTAAAACATCGTCTTCGAGTTTTTCTGACGACCTGTCCCATTTACTTTCTCCAAGATACAAGCGGTCCTGTGACAGGATGATGAAATCAAACTCCCCAAATTGGGGACTCTTATCTCCCCCCCTACGCCCGAAACTCGGACGGAAGAATATCTGGCAGGTTCGTGGGTCAGAAGAATCGTTCATGGCTTCTAAAATGGCATCGAGTTTGTTTTTCATCGCCCAAAGGGTTAATGCGTCCTCGCCGTAACCAAGCATTTGCATAATTTATACCTCCTTAACGCCAGGCTGCTGTACAACCACTTCTATACGGAAATATCAGCAAACACAAAGCCGCTCTCCTGCTTGACATGGAAGGCTCTCACCGCGGTTCGGGAGTGAGGCGGAGTCAGCGGTGGCTCCGCCCACTATAACCTGGGCGGCACCGCGCCACACTCTCTACAAGGTGGGAGCTGACATCACAGAAGCTCCACAATATCCCACAGGTCTGCAGCAGGATAATCGTGCCGTAGGAAATCGAAGATCGACAACAGTCGAGACTTCCATTCCGGTTCCCAGTTGTCAACCCACTGCAGAAAACGCTTCAGATGCTCGCGGTCGTCCGTGACACTGAGGTCGCCGGACACGAGGAGGTCCACGATCCTCTGCACGTAGGATCGTCGCTGGACGCTGGCGTGCGGCACTGGACGGGTGCCGTAAGAGGAGGGGTTGTGTAACCAGGCCATCAGAAGGGTATCCACCCGACCGCGCAGCGGGCCGAAGCGAAGTCCAGGTGCCCCAATGAGATAGCTGAAAAGCGTCGTGATCTGACCTCGGGTCACCGGTTTGAGTTGCACATCTTTCAAAATGAGGGGTATGAGTACAGCCTCACATGTAATTATTACCTCCTCCACTACATCCGTCCTCAAAAGGTGAGTACCTAACTGAGTCAAGCGCCAAATCGCGTCCTCATGGACGGGGAACGTGCGACACCAGGTCAAGATGTCGGCCACTGCCTCGACCGGAATGTCTCCCTGTTTGGCCAGGAACTTGGTTAGGTACACGGCCTCGGCTGTGTCGCAGTACTGGCGCAGCCAGTTTACGGCCTGCAGTTTCACCAGCGAGAACGAACCTCCGGCCTCCAACCAAGCTTTATACACAAAGTCCGCCTCGGCCGCGGTGCCGTGCTCCTCCAGCCAGGCGG
>SOHZ01000234.1 GCA_004377365.1 Anaerolineales bacterium
TCTGGAGGCTCCAGGTGGACTTGTCGTACTTGCCAAAGTTGGGATCACCAGATCCTGGTATAAAACCAGAGAACTTGCCGTCGTTCTCGGCGGCTGTCTTGAACTCGGGGTTGATCAGGAAGGACAGGTTGGTGTACTCTGTGATGTAGGTCTTGTTGTAGTAATTGGGATCATCCAAGTGCTGCTCCATATCGTCCAGGACCCACTTGACCATCCCTCCGAAGAAAGCAATGTCGGTACCCGATCGCATCTGAGAGTAAATGTCGGCCGTGGCCGACGAACGGGTGAAGCGGGGGTCAATGCTAATGAGGGTAGCTCCGTTTTCCTCCCTGGCCTTGGTCACCCACTTGAATGAGACAGGGTGATTCTCGGCCGCGTTGCTTCCGACGATGATGATGCAATCACTGTTCTGGATGTCACACCAGTGATTGGTCATCGCTCCTCTACCGAACGACTCTGCCAGAGCCGCAACTGTAGAGGAGTGTCATATACGCGCCTGGTGTTCGATGTAGACCATACCCAGGGCGCGCATGGCCTTGACGATCAGGGAGCACTCTTCGTTGTCCAGGGCTGCCCCGCCCAGAGAGGCGATGGCTTCCAGACGGTTGACCGTGCGGCCTTCGTCGTCCTGGACGGTGAAGTATTTGTCTCGGGTTTCTTTGATCTTCCTGGCGATTCCCTCGATGGCCTCTTCCCAGGATATTTCTTCCCACTCCGAGGCTCCAGCAGCGCGGTACAAAGGCTTCCTAAGACGTTTGTTGCCTACATCCAGGTTGATCTGGGCCAGAGCCTGCCCTTTGCTGCACAGAGTCCCTTGGTTGATGGGATGATCGGGGTCGCCCTCGAGGTTGACCACCTTGCCGTTCTGGGAGGCCACGATGGCCCCACAGCCCACAGCGCAGAAACAGCAGATAGTGGGCGTCTCACCGATGGGCTTGTGCAGGGGGAACGTCTTTCCCTTGGCAGCCAGCGCGAGACCACCGGGCAGAAGGAGAGATCCCGTCGTCGCCCCCGAGAGTTTTAGGAAATCTCTTCGGCTTAGTTTCATCTGTCTGACTTACCTCCTTAATGAGAGTTAAACGGTTCTCCTACTTTGGGTTTCTCAATTGAAAAGCGATATAAGCCGATTCAGCACCTCCTTTCTTTGGTCCGGGGGGGTCTGAAAAACCCAACCCGTTACTAAACGTAGCTACACCAAATAAAAACCGTATGGCTAAAACAACTTGGAGTCGAGGCTTCAGCCAGCTTTTTCCGCCTGAAGGCTCCACTCCCCAAGTCATTTTAGTCAGACCCAAAGAAAAACCGATCCCTTTTCACCAGTTATCACAAGGAACGGATCGGTTTGTCCTTTCGTCATAAGACCATTATTCTCCCCACTCCTCACCCTTTCAAGGCGAATGATTGTGTGAAGTATATCACAACTGTTTGGCTTTGTCAAATCAAATTTCAAAGGCTGCTATCGTTTCCAGTTCTTCCTTTTGGCAGATTCGTTCCCTGGCTGATAGATAGACCTCGCACTGGGAACATGCCTTGCTCTGGTCACAGGTTTCGCCAGCTATCTGCCAACAGGGATCGCTCTTGTTCAGGTAGGCCGGACATGTTTTGCTATCGCTACCCTCTATCACCAGCAACCGCCCATCGGGACTGAAGACAAAGCTATGATTCGCAAATTCGCCTGCGTCTTTCTCCTCTAGTTCATGTACCAATGTACCATTTTCCACATCCCACAGCTTGATTGCTCCTATGCTATCAATAGCAGCTATCAACTTACCATCGGGGCTAAAGACAACGCTTTTCACAACTCCTCCTAATGGTCCAAATGTTACGATCCGTCTCCCGGTCGTAAACTCCCACAGTTGCACGGTCTTGTCGTCGCCGGAGGCCAATTTTAGGCCCTCGGGGCTAAAGGCCAAGCTATTCAACTGGCCGGTATGTCCTTCTAGAATGTGCAACTGTAGCCCACTTTCCGAGTCCCAGAGGTAGATGTTGCCATCCCGATCCCCGGTGGCCAACGTTTCTGCCTCAGGGCTGAGAGCTAAGCAAGTGGCTGGCTGAGATTGTTCCAGCAAGCTAGTCTTTTCCATGGCGTACAGATAAATCCTCTGGCCACTCTGTACAGCCAGCCGTCGGCCATCCAACGAGGTGGCTATCTTGCCTACTTTATTGTGTTGTAAGATGCCTACTTCCCTTAACTTCCTAGCGTTGGCACCAGTGATGGGCTCCAGGTCAATCAGAGAGGTGGATACTGGGGTGGCGGTGGACGTCAGCACCTTGCTAGGTGCGCCCCACAGTCGCACGGAGTTATCCCTACTAGACGAAGCCAATAGACACCCATCGAGGAGAAAAGTGACACCGGTTATCTCCCCGGTGTGCCCCCGCAAGATCTTCAACCGCGCGCCTGTCTCAACATCCCACAGCCGGATGGTCTGGTCAGAACTGGCTGAAGCTAACACTTCCCCTTCAGGGTTGAGGGCCAAGCCTAGCACATCGTAGCTGTGCTGGGTCAAAGTGAACCGCAAGACGTATACTTCGCAACAGTTGGTGATCTCCCAACAGGGGATCAGGGCCAGCAGGCGTCGCAGTCCCTCCTGATTCAGCCCTCTCTCGTGGATCAGATAACGGATGGATTTGATCCATTTGAGGTCGTTGTTAGAATAGACGCGGCGGTTGTTGCGTCGAGCTGGTCTCAGCAACCCCCCCTGTTCATACAGACGCAGGGTGCGTGGGTGTACATTCAGGAGCTCTGCTGCCATGCCAATGCTGTACAGAGGCCTGGTGTCATTAAGCATAGGTTCCCCCTATCCCCCGTGACTTGCAGACGGACTACCTGTCCGACGATGGCATTTGAGAAACTTTTCCCAATAGCGCGCCTATTATACCACGTTGGCCTGTTCCTGTCAATATGACTTTCCACCATTTATGACATAGTTATGATTCGGAATTCATCGAAACAAAAACAAGGGCCGACTGGTACCTTTCTATGGGAACCGTCGGCCCTGCAGTTAGGCAATCTGTTCACCCCTGGCTTGTTCACGTGCTGGGAGGTCGGGGCTGGTCCTCTTCGGATGAGACCTGCTCACGGCAAGTATCCGACATTCAGGTCTGTACTCCGAAGTGAGGCAGGACGTAGCGCATGACCACGAACCATATGATGATGAACAATATGGGGTACAAATCTTTCAGGCTTATGCTCATTATTTCAACCTCTCCAAAAGAGTGAAAATCGTTCTTCTCAACGATAGTCGTGCAGTTGGGTCTCCAGGATTTATTGAAGGCAACCTGCCTTCGTCGCTATAGCTTTCAGCCACCGCCCGTGTTACACGAGCCAACTGAAACACTATCAAGGCTGGAACTGGCAGTGCTAAGGCCGCTGGTGCCGAAAACCGAAAAGACCTTCTTGACCTCCGAGCCATGGCATTTGGGGCATTCTACTTCGGCAGCGGCAGCGCTATTACGCACAAACTTCTCGAACTTTTCTGCACACTGGTGGCAACGGTACTCATAGATAGGCACTTTGTTCACTTCCTTTCCAGTTTATCAATCTCTTGTCTGATCACGGCTTTGCCGGGGAAGCCCATTTGATAGTAAACCATCTCTCCGTCCGCATCGAAGAGCACAAAAGTAGGCACAGCTCGCACAACATAGGCGCTGGCTGCCACTCTCCCTACTGGCGACAGGACGTTCAGGCGAAGGACCTGCACGCGATCTCTCAGCTCTCTCTCCAGCCCATCGACCATGGGCTTGGCCAAAAGGCACGCGCTTCAGCCGTTGGAATAGAATTCGATGAGGGTGGGCTGGCCACGACTCAAGCTGGCCTCCAGAGCCTCCATGGAGGCAATGTCGCTGGGGCTGGTGCGCAAGAATAAATAGCCGCCCGCTATCAGTGCCAGCACGATCAGAAGCAACACATTCTGGCGCACGAACTGGCTCACCTGGTGGATCATGTGCTCTCCTTTCCAATGAGGATGATTCTCTCTAGGGCACTCCGGGTAGGAATGTCGTTCAGCTTTTGATACCCTGGGGGGGTATGAAGCTGTGATATTATATCACAAAATCGCTGCCGTGTCAAGAATGAGTTTGAGTTTTTAGGCGATTTGGGGTGGATTTTCGAACCATTTTGTGGTAAAATAGTAGTAGACGTTTTCGTCTGTCGGGCAGATAACTCTCCGGAGGCGGAGAGGGGGCTAACGCGTGATGGGAGGTGCGAGATGAGACAAGAGTGGCTCATGGTTCTGTTGGTCGTAGTCCTGCTCGTACCCGTTGGTTGTGGGCCAGCAACAGCGCAAGAGGTGCCCAGCGAAGGCGGTTTGAGCGACAGTGCGACGCATAACGTCCAGGTCAACGAGCTGGTCAGCGATAATCAGCCGCCGACAGCAGTCATCAGCGGCCCCACAAGCGGGCTGGTAGGGCAGACGCTGACCTTCAGCGGGGTTGGTTCCTCCGACGACGGCGACATCGTAAGGTATGCCTGGGACTTTGGTGATGGGAACACCGACAGCGGGAAAGAAGTGACCCACAGCTACAGCGCGGCGGGCAGCTACAAAGTGACCCTGACCGTGACCGACGATGGAAATGGGACAGATCAAGTCGTGGCCCAAATTGAAACGTCCACTGGTAAATCGAGAACGTACACGGTTAAATCAGGCGACACTTTGATGGAGATTTCCAGAAAGCTTTTCAACGATGATGCCCAGTATTGGGATGAGATCGCCGACCTCAACAGTCTCAAAGCGCCCTACACTATCCACCCCGGCCAGGAGCTTATAGTGCCAGTGAAATAAAGGTCTCTCACCGGCGTCCGAAGAAAGAGTTGATGTCGAACAGAAACTCTGCATGGTTGCCGCAAACCTGGCACCGGGTCTTGAGCAGATCGTAGTGGTGGCCTTTGTGTTCCAGCAGGGCCTGGCCAGTGGGGCGCAACCGGCCGCCACAGGAACAGCCCAGCCGCGCAACGTACAGGTACTCTTGGGCCACGCTGTCCACTTTGATGGCCTTCTCGTAGTCTCTATCCATGGGGGATGTCCCAACGCCTTGTTTTGGACACTCAGCCCTTGGCTCCGGGCAATGCCAGTAATGCCTGAAAGCCGTAGTGGCGTGTAAGGTTCGCGGGTTCATGTGGAACTCTAAGCGAGCCCATTATACCAACCTTTGAGGTTTTTGACAACCGCTGAGACGATCGGCTGGCCGGAGCCAGCCGATTTTGACTTTTACCTGCTTTCAAGCCAGCCTGATCACAATGTCTCTCAGAGCCTCACTCTAATCATTCTCTAACCCATTTCCTACCAATTTCTAACTTTTGTATGATATACTGCCTCTGGGTGAGTTCTGCATAGTTCTTGCCTGCCTATTTTGTGATCTTGATTCGATCAATGGTCCTTACAGATGCTGGTGCCCTTTCACATAACAGATCTTGACTTTTTGCTCTGCCGCTGAGCTAAGGCTCGACGCTAGAAGAGCAAAGCCCTACGCGCTCAAATTCAGCTCCCCAAGGGGGCTTTACCCTTTCAGCCCGGTGCTTTGGCGCCGGGTACAATCTTGTCTTGTCGCAATGGAAGAGCACTGGCCTTTCTGAAGGCCAGGTTGTTTGAAAAGGGGGTTGCCCATGCCTTTTACTCCACAAACCGTTATCCCTTTCGCTACGACTTTAGCCTACTCGGCCCTGACTATCTACATCCTCGTGAAGAAGAGGCTGTACGAGAATATGGATCGCCTGTTGGCTTTGTATTTGTTGCTGGCCATTATTTGGGGTTCAGGTCAGGTCCTGATCTACAGTGGCATCCCCGAGTCCGTGCCTGCCTTCCACTGGGATCAAATTGTTATCTACGGGTTGGTGGTCCTCTCTGTGGCTTTCTGGGCTTTTGCCAGGAGTTTTTTGCAAAAAGAGGATTGGATGCCCGTCGGTTGGCTGGTGGGCCTGGCTGTTTTGATCCTCATGGCGGTCCTGGATTGGGGCCTGATTTCTCTGCCCTTTGATGTTCACGCCTGGACCGGGGGCTGGTTCGCTTCCGTGGGCGTCCCCTTCTTACTTAGTGCTGCTGCCTGGGCCTGCTTCAGCGCCCAGGCTGCTCTGATCACCTGGTACGAGTATCACTGTAACAAGAGCCCCCTCCACCGCAACCGCATCAAGTATTTGGTGGCGTCTATCGTCTTGGTAGTGGCAGGTTATGGTTTTCATCTAACCCAGGTAGAATCATATCAGTATCTAGGACTGGGCACTCACTGGTTGGGGGCAGTGATAGCAATATACGCCGTCGTCAGCGAGCATTTGCCCGACATCTCTGCCCACATCCGTCAGGCTCTCAATTACCTCGTCATCGCCCTTTTCACCATCGCTGTGTACTTGCTCAGCATCTATGTAGCGCAGGCCGTCTTTGCTCCCGTACTGGGCTTGAGCATCCTGATAGGAGCTGCGGCCGCGGCTGTGTTCTTCACCGTTATCTACCATCCCCTGCGAGGGATGATCCAAAGAGTCGTGGATAGGGTTCTATTCAGGAAGCTTTATGACTCTCAAAAGGTGGTGCGTGAATACAGTCAGGCGATCAGCAACGTTCTGTACCTGGATGATCTGACCGCCATAGCCCTTGGCCACATCAGTGAAACCTTGGATGTCAGGAAAGGGGCGTTGTTGCTGGCGGAGGAGGAAGACGAAAGGCACATCCATCTGCGAATGTTGCCTGGCATTGGCGTGCAAAGGGGGGATGAGTATCTGAGTTTGGCGAAGAATACACCGATTACTGGGCACCTGGTCGAGCGTGGGCAGCCGTTGACTCAGTACGCCATTGACGTGACCTCGCAGTTCAAAAGCGTGGCCGTTGAGGAACGCCAGCAGCTCGAGGAACTGGGCTTTGAGCTGTTTGTGCCCATTCGCAGAAAGGGGAATCTGGTTGGCCTCATAGCCCTGGGGCCCCAGAAATCAGGACGGCCTTACTCTGGGCGAGATTTGGACCTTCTTCGAACTCTGGCCGATCAGACGGTTGTGGCTCTGGAGAATGCTCGGCTCTTCGATAGGGTGCAGCGTAATCTCGAAGAGATCACCCGTATGAAGAACTTGATGGATAACGTCTTTGCCAGCATCGCCAGTGGAGTCATCACCACCGATGTCCTGGGGCGGATCACTTTGTACAACCGCGCTGCCGAATCCATCCTTGGCGTCCCTGCTGAGCAGTGTCTTGGGCGGCCTTATTACGACGTCCTACGCCCCCTGAATGGGACGGCGCTCCCCACGTTGGTAGAGAAAGTGAAGGTGAAGGAGGAAAGGTGCAGGGGTTTCGAGGTGCAACCAAAGCTGCCAGGGCGGGGGAAAGTCAGCCTGAGCATGAATCTCTCCCCCCTCAAGGACGCTGAGGATAGGACTCAAGGTGTGGCCATCGTCGTAGATGACGTGACGGAGACAAGACGTCTCCAAGCCATACAGGACATGTTCCGGCGCTACCTCTCGCCGGCCGTCGTGGACCGGCTCCCCTCCGATCCAGCCCAATTGAAGCTGGGCGGACATCGCCAGGAGGTCTCCATCCTCTTTGCCGACCTCCGGGGTTTCACCTCCTTCAGCGAGAAGCTGCCGCCAGAGGAGATGATGGACACTTTGAATCGCTATCTTTCCATGGCCGCCGAAGCGATTTTGGCCTACGAAGGCACCCTGGACAAGTTCATGGGCGATGCAGTGATGGCTATCTTTAACGCACCATTGCCTCAGGAGGACCACGCCCTGCGGACAGTGAAGGCGGCGGTAGCCATGCAACGGGCCATCGCTGACTATCATCGGCAGTTGGGTGAAAAGCGAGGGTTAAGCTTTGGGGTGGGCATCAACGTGGGCGAAGTCGTGGTCGGCAACATCGGCACGACGGCTCGTATGGACTACACGGCCATCGGCGATGCCGTCAACCTGGCTAAGCGACTGGAAGAGAACGTGGGCGGCGGCCGCATTCTGCTCAGCCAGAGCACTTACGAGCGCGTCAAGGATCACGTCAACGTCAAAGCCCTCCCCCCACTGAAGGTCAAAGGCCGCATGGAGCCAGAGCCGGTCTATGAGCTCATTAGCCTCATTTAGGTAGTACGACAATGTCACATTCTGTCATTGCGAGCGACCGAAGGGAGCGAAGCAATCTCAACACGCCCCGGCTGCCGCCCAGCGCACACCGGCATTCTCATCCCGTAAGGCGGCGATGAGTGGCTCCACCCCGCTTGCGGTCTGCTCTGGCCCGGCGCCACAGCTGGCGCGCTACCCACGTGCTCAATCCCAAACCCACTACAATCCCAACCGCCCGTGCACCGCTGGCCACGGTCGCCACTGGCTGGTGCAGCCCCAGGTAGCGGCGCTGCGGAGTGAAATAGGTCTCCACCACCCGCGACAGATCCTCTGGGGTCACCGTGTCAATGGCTGCCTGATAGTCCGGCACCGGCTCGTCGGCAGACAGCACCACCGACCACTGCGCCAGCCACACTGCCCGCTCCACGTTGTCTTCCATAGCCAGCGCCCAACGCCCCTTCAGCGCCGCCTGCGCCTCAGCCACCCGCTCGGCATCCACCTCTCCCCGCCGCACCCCCTCCAGGTGCTCCTCCACCATGCTCAGGATGGCCTCTTTGTTGCCCCGATCCGAGGTGGTGGAGATGACAAAGTAACCCGTGTCATCGAAAAAGACGTTGTAGGCCCACAGGCCATACACCAACCCCGCCGGTAGCGGATCTCCTCCCGCAAGTCCTCTCCCAGGATCTCGGCCAGAACCTCCAAAGCCCAGCGGTCCGCGTGGGTGCGCCCCACCGTTCGTGCGCCCACCCTCAACTGCACCTGGTTGGTGAGCATGGGGCCGCGGACCACCACTTCGTGGGGTCCCTCAGCCGGCAGCGGCGGCGTGCCAGGCGGTGAAGGGCGCCCGTTCCTCTCCAGGTTGCCCAAATAGACCTCGGCCCGCTCGGTAACCTGCCCAGGCGTGACGTTGCCCACCACGATCAGCACCGCGTTGTCCGGGGTGTAATGGCGTTGATAATAGTCCAACAGACCGGCTCGGTCGAGGCTTTCTAATGAGGCGTCCTCTCCCACCACGCGCAGACCCAGGGTCGAACCAGGGAACAGGGCCCGCCGAACGTCCCGGTCCAACTCGTAGCCGAAACCGAGAGCGTCCAGGGTGTTGATCAGCCAGCCGTAGCGCCCCCAGCGTTCCTGGAAGATGACCTCACGTTCCTTGTCTACCTTGTCCACTGGAAAAGTGGCACGGAAGACCACCTCCGCCAGCCAGTCCAGGGCGATGTCAAAGTCCTGGGCCGACACGTGAGCGAAGTAGGTTGTTCTCTCTTCACTGGTCCAGCCGTTCCAATCTCCTCCGCGACGCCTGATGATCTCTTTGATCTCCTCCTCGGTCCAGCGCTCGGTGCCCGTGAAGAGCATGTGTTCCACGTAGTGGGAGACGCCGTTATTAGAGAGATCCTCGTAGCGCGACCCGGCCCGGGTCACCAGGAGCGCAGCCACTGACTCGCTATCGGGGCGGGGCTGGCACCACACGCGCAGACCGTTGGGCAGCGTGTGTCTGTGCAAAGGGAATGGCTCACTTCCCTTCGACCCTTCGACAAGCCGTCGTGGTAAGCTTGTCGAACCATCAGAACGATGCGGGCTCAGGACAGGCCCCTGAGCGGCCACTTTTGCTGTCGCCAAAAGCGGTAATAGGAACAGGAACAATAGAGCAACTTGCTTCATGTGCTATCTCCCAACAATCGTTTGCTGGCTGCCTGGACCACGGCTACCACCGACGGGTTGGAGAACAGGGCCAGCCCCGCCGTGGCCAGCCAGCCGCCTTTCTCCTGAAAGAACCGCTTCACCTTCGGTACGGTCCACCCAGCGCTGCACCTGTTCAGCAACCAGGTTACCACCCACGCCAGCGGCAATTCCGCCCAGGGTCATGCCTACCCCCATCATGTCTCCTCGCCCAACGGCTTCGGCCAGAGGGAACAGGGTCATGCCGCACAAAAATCCAAACTGGGAACCGGCAGTGACCCCTTGTGGGTTCTGGGCAAACTCGTGAATCCGCTGCCGGATTGCGTCTTTCCACTGCTGTAGATCAAAGGCCATCTCTATCCTCCCTCAATCAAAAAAAGATCAAAAAGGGCACCCTGGCTTGCAGCGGGTGCCCCTCTCTGGTATACGATCTCTGTCGAGGTGCCCCCCATGCGCCTCGGCCATGCCTCGCCGGGCCGGAGCCGGGCGAGGCTTTTATGTTCTTAACACAGTATACCACAAAAAGCGAATTTGTGCACCAAAAAGAGCACAGGAGAGACTCTGCGCTCTTTTCGGCATGGTTCACGGGCCGAGGGAGAATGATCAGGCTCGCAGTGGATTTGTAATCCACCGCATCGTAGAATAATGCCCTGTTACGCCGGATTACCTGTGGCGCAACAGTGCCGCCTGTGCCGCAACAGTGGCGCAAATCCGGCGGGAGCAAAGCACAATCTGTCAAGGTTGTTGTAGGCCAGTGCGGGCATCACCAGGAACTCGCCAGGTACGCTGGCCTGCACCACGTAGGTGTACTAATAGGTGCCCTAGCCGATCAGTATCTCCAATGCCTGGGCCAGCACGTCTACCCCTCGGCAAAACTCCTCAATCTCAATGTGCTCATCGGGGGTGTGGTCCAGGGTTGCATCACCCGGCCCATAGGCCACGATGGGGCAGCACCACGCCGGACCGACGACGTTCATGTCCGAGGTGCCCGTCTTCAGCTTGAACCGCGGCCGCCCACCCTCGGCGCGGATAGCCCGCAGCAGGGCTCGCACCAGTGGGGTGTTCTTCTCTGCCTGGAAGGGGAGCTCGCTGTAGGGGAAGGTCAACTGTGTCCAGTTGCACCAGGCCTGCATCTCCTGTTGCAAGGCCGTTACGTCCAGGCCCGGCGGCAGCCGCAGCGCGATGCTCATCTCCACCCCCTCCTCCAACCCATCGCCGAAGGTACGTATGGCCCGCAGGGTGGGGTCCAGGGTATCGAAGCGCCACGCCTGGCCCCCATTGAGCACCGTAGCATGAGCTGCCAGCCGGTTCCAGAAGGCCACTGCCTCCTCGGCCGCAGTCGGCTGTCCAGAGGCGCTGTGCCTGGCAGACCGCGCGAGCCGGTACTCCACGCTCAGTACACCCTTGTAGCCCAGGGTGATTCCCTCCCAACCGCCCGGCTCGCCGATGATCGCACAGTCTGGCGGTTGCATCGTGCACGTCAGATGACGCGCCCCTCGCGAGTGGGCCTCCTCCTCAATCGCTCCGACCACCACCAGCCGTGTGCCGTTCAATTGGGGGGCCACCCGTGCCGCTGCCAGCACAAAGGCCGCCAGTGGCCCTTTAGCGTCCACCGCCCCCCGTCCATACAGCCGGCCTCCCTCCCGCCGCACAGGGACCAAGCCTGGCACGGTGTCTATATGTCCCAGTAACACAATGACTCGTTCGGCCTCCGCACCCCCAAGATCGCCCACGACGTTGCCCACCTCATCGCGCCGCACGCGGAAGCCCAGGACTGTCATCTGCTGGACCAGGTACTCGGCCACAGCGTCCTCTTGGCCAGAGGGGCTGGGGATAGAGAGCAGTTCCTCCAAGAAAGCCAGCGGGTCCATCTCGCCTTACCTCTTTCCAGCGCCACTATTTGGGTTTTATGATTTCGTCTCCAGCACAGCCGCCACCCGTTCCACCACCGTGTCCACGTCCTCGGCGCTGATCACCAGAGGCGGCAGGAAGCGCATCACCGTGGCCCCAGCAGAGAGAGCCAGGACCCCGCGTTCGGCCAGGGCGGCCAGATAGGGGGCGGACTTTTCCTTCAGTTCCACGCCGACCATCAGCCCCAACCCCCGGACCTCCCGCACTAAGGGCGAGGGAATCGCCTTCAGACCGTCTATCAGCCGCGCCCCCAGTCCGGCAGCCCGTTGGGGCAGTTTCTCCGCTTCAATGTAGCGGATCGTCGCCAGGGCCGCTGCGCAGGCTAGCGGGTTGCCGCCAAAGGTGGAGCCATGGGCCTTTCTAGGCAACTCGCCCACCCGTGGGCCGATGAGCACGGCCCCCATTGGCAGCCCGCCAGCGATGGACTTGGCCACGCACATCAGATCGGGCCGCAAGTCATGGTGCTGGCTGGCAAACATGCGCCCCGTGCGCCCAAAGCCGGTCTGCACTTC
>SOHZ01000011.1 GCA_004377365.1 Anaerolineales bacterium
AAGTCTACCTAGCACTATCAGCCCAGGATGACAGCGACAACCACCGCCGCGCCCCACCCGTCGCCAACTGGCGACTCTGAACCAAAAAGCCGTCCTCGTGAGAGGGATTCTCGCCGCGGAGCAGAATCTCCACCTAACGTTCATCATCTGCGAATTGCTGACAGGCCAGGTGACATCATCCCCTCGGCAACTACCCTAACGCCAAAGCCCCCTGGGGGCAGGGGGCTTCTCTTTGTCTGAATAGGCTCTTCAGGTCTTCATAAGTTCGCTCTGCTGTTCTGAACCCCGGATGCACTAGAAGCGGCTCGAACAGGTTGAAGGTTGCAATCCCCTACTTATCGGGGCCGACTGGCGATTTGCTTTCTTTGCCCCGGCGGCACATTTGCTGTACAAATAAATAGGCTCCTCGTACAACGTCGCCCGCGGGGCTCATGTCAGCGAACGTATACGCACTTTGTCCGCCTCCAGAACGACAAACGCACCAGGCAGTCGCTCAGCCTCTTGCTCCAGCAGATAGCGCAGGCGAGGAACCTTCAAGGCGCGGTCACCGACGTCAAATCGCAGCAACACGATCCCATGCGCTGGCCGCCGGAGACGATAGACCAACTCTCCAAAGTCTTTGTCCTCGGTGAGGAAGATACGGCGCTCAGAGACAGCGCGGGTCAGCAAATCGTCATCGGTTGCGCCGCGCAGCGATTCTACGGCATATAGGACGTCGTGCCCATCTCCGCGCAGGGCGTCCACCAGCGCGGCGTCGCAGCACTCATCGGCCAGGAATCTCATAGACGCTGTCCACCAGCGAAGATAATTTCCTCCTGGGCCAAATAGTCGGCCGCGAAAGCGGCAGCAGCATATACGTCATCCGGTGTGAGGTGCGGATGGTCGGCCAGAATCTCGTCAACCGTCATCCCCCCGGCCAGTTTGCGCAGGATATGCTCCACGGTGATGCGTGTACCTTTGATCACTGGCTTGCCGAACATGATCGCCGGGTTAATCTCAATGCGGTTGTGGGTCATCAGTCGTCTCCTTGCCACAGTGTTCGAAAGTCCAGAGTCACCGAAACCAACCATACCACTTTCAACCCTCTTTTGGGGATCAGTGGTATGGGGGATCTCTCCTAGTTCCATTGTATAATAGAACCATCTTTCTGTCAATGCCCATCGGATGGACCTTCGACATTGTGAGTGTCGACCTTGACAACTCACGGCTCACATCCGTGAGGTTCGTAGGTTCGAGTCCTATCTCGCCCACCACCAAAAGGGGCGGGCTGCACCCTCCGCAACCCGCCCCTGCCACAGACCACACGGATACCCAAATTCCCCTTACCGTATGGTCTCCAACCCCTCTCCACTCCGAGTCAAAAAAAGCCGCCTGCAAATTATGTGTACTGTACCCCCAAAATTATGCATACTGTACGCAATTGCAGGACACACGGATTGTTTGGTTGGCTTTTGAGATCGGAGGTCAAAAATGAACAACCAAATCACATTCTCCCAAGCCCTCGAGGGCTATCTCCTCTATGCCGACGCCAGCCGGCTATCCCCACACACCATCGCCGATTATACTAATACGTTTCGCAAATTCCAGGACTTTCTAAGTGATGATCCTCCCATCAACGAAATAACGGTGGACCAAGTGCGCCAATTCATGGCCGCTCAGGATCACATCAGCAAAAAGACACTCCTCAATTACCACACTGGCCTGAGTGCCCTATGGACCTGGGCCACCGAGGAGGAGGTAGTCGAACATCACATCATCAAACGAGTGCCCCGTCCCGTTCCAGAGAAGCCCGCCATCAAACCCTATACCCGAGATGATGTTGAGGCTATGCTGGCCGCCTGCAAATCCACCCGCCCATACGATTTCGCAGAAACAACCACCTGCTCCCGCAGCCGTCCCACCGCTCTTCGCGACAAAGCCATCATCCTGGTGTTGGTAGATACTGGCGTTCGTGCCAGCGAACTCTGCCGCATCACCATTGAAGATGTGGACAAACGCAACAAACGCATCTTCATCTGGGGCAAAGGAGCCAAGGAGCGCATCGTCTACATCTCCGCCTCCACTACCCGCGCCATCTGGCGTTACCTGACCACCCGTCCTGAGGCCCGTCCCGACGATCCGCTATTTGTCACCCAAGAAGGTCACCAACTCAGACGGGACACATTATGCCATCTCATTATCCGCATCGGCCGGCGCGCTGGCATCCCCAACGCCAACGTCCACCGTTTCCGCCATACTTTTGCCATCAACTTTCTAAGAAACGGTGGCAACGCCTATACCTTGCAGCGCCTCCTAGGGCATAGCACATTGGATATGGTCAAAACCTACCTGAAGTTGGCGCAGCAGGACGACAGCGACAACCACCGTCACGCCTCACCCGTCGCCAACTGGCGACTCTGAACCAAAAAGCCGCCTCGTTCCAGAGGCTTTCAGCATGGGTAAGATGTCTTATCGGCCCGGGACCGCCTGGTCGAGCTGGCTCCGGCTTTTGTCCAAAGCGGGCAGGGTCAACAGCCATCGCGGCTGTCCAGGTGCAAGAACTTGACCCAATCCTCGGCTGCTGTCTTATCCCCGGTAGCCTTGCCTCTCGGCCGGGTTGTCGGCCCGCAGCCCTCGCCACACCACCGCCTCCTACAGCCAGTGCACTGCCGCCAGCTTTATGGCAATGGTACTTCGTTTGAAGTCAGCCTCTACCAGTGCCCCATGGTAAGCGGCGGTCTCCATTGCTGACCTAGATGGGGTCAATCGCCTGTTCTCAGCACCACTCCACGTAGCTGGCCACCCCAGCCGAGTAGCTCCGGATCGTATTGGGACTGGCATCGCCTTCGACCACGTTCAGGCACAGAAAAGCCCCGAACGATACTGCCAAGTCGCACCTCCATGCTATGTACAAGTGTAAGCTTATCCCCGCCCATCCCTCAATCCGCCTTGTTTCTGGTCAGGTTCACATCGCTGGGCCGAGTCCAGGTGGAGAACCTGCATCTCCGTCTCCTTCGGCACACCTCGCCAGCCAGTAAAGTCAACTACCACCGCCAGAGGCGGTGGCTTGGAATAACGCACCTGGAAGGTGCGATCTCTTACGGGTCTAACCGCGATGTCTAATCAAACAACTTGCCCTGAGTGGCTTCCAGACGCTTCTCGCGCTGCTCTTGCCACTTCACATACTTGCGTATCCTGTCTTCGTCCAGGCCAATGGTGCTCACGCAGTACCCTCTCGAACCATAGGGACGCCCCAGTAGCGGCGTCCCAGTCGCTCGTAGCGGGCAAAGAGCCGTGTTGCCAGCTTGCCCTTCAGATAGCCCATGAAGTTTGATACGGCATACTTTGGCGGTATGGACGCCACCAGATGCACATGATCCGGTTGCACCTTCAGCTCCGGGACTTCGACCCCTTCCTTCTGTTGGCACAGCCGATAGATTTGTTGCCGGGTGTATGTAGTGACCCCCTAGAATTGGACAACTACGATAGTTCAAGTAGAATCAGTC
>SOHZ01000283.1 GCA_004377365.1 Anaerolineales bacterium
GCATATTATCTGCCTAATAATGGTCACAAACAGCTATACGATGAGATAACTCCTGTAAATACATTTAGAATCATATTCAACCATTACTTTGGTACGAATCATGAGCTGTTGACAGATAAAAGCTATTTTTCAGGCTGGTTTCGTCCTTATAAATTTACTAATGTAACTGACAAAACAAAATAAATCGAAAGGATCTCATGGTTTATACCGTAGGGGAATTGATCTGTACCGACTTGAGGAGGGAGAAGAGGGATGATGAAAACCTCTAAGACGAAGTGGCCTTTTGGGTGGAAGATGGGTTTGGGTCTGGTGCTGGCAGCTTTGATTCTGTTTCTGTCCTTCTACAATCTCGAGTACTATCCCCCTACCTGCTTTGACGAGGGATTGCATCTGCTGGTAGCCAAAGCCCTGGCACTGAAAGGACTATATGCATTCGGGCCTGCGGTGGGTCCCACCGTCTTCTTCCCTGTTGCCACCATATTTAATATTGCTGGGGTAGGCCTCGTGCAGGCCCGAGTGGCGATGGCAACATATCTCTTACTGACAGTCTGTGCTTTCTATGCTTTGGTTCTCCGCCTATACGGTCACAGGACAGCACTGGTGGCTTTGCTGATTTTTATTTCCTCGCCTGGGATCAACCTCCTACATTGGGGGCGACAGGTCATAGGAGATGTGCCGGCCGGTTTCTTTTTCCTCATGGCCAGTCTAATCTGGTTCAAAGCCGTGGAAAAAGATGATCAGAAAGGTAAACTAATTCTGGCTGGCATCCTATTAGGATTGGCCATCCTAACCAAGAACCAACTCCTGCTGCTGGTACCGGCCTGGCTTGCTCTATGGGTTGCGGACCGGGTCTACTATCGTCAAGGTTCCCACCTTGATTTTCTGCTGCCTTTGCTCTGTGCTGGCTGCTGTGTTGTAGCCTGGTATGTAGGGCAGAGATTCCTGTTCCCCGTCGGCCAACAACTGGCTCAACGCAACGTGGAAGAGTGGTCGGGTTCTCTGAGTCGGGGCATACTGACATTCTCACCGCGCCGGGCACTGGACAGTGTCAAGTTCCTCACCGGTAAGGACACCTTTTACGCTTGGGTTTTGCCAGCATGGTTGTACACCGCGCTACTAGGCCTGCAACGTAGTAAGGAGGGATTGCGTCAGGCGTTTCTTGCACTGGTAGTGATAGTATGGCTTATCTGGTTTATTCTGCTCTCAGTAGGCTGGCCCCGCTACGCTTTCCTCCCATTGACCGTCACCGCTGTCTTTGTGGCCCGGCTGTTCCATGACCTGACCGATGGCTTTCACATTCCTGTCGAGAAGCTTTGGAGCGCAATCCGCACTGGACGCTGGGACTTTGCGGCAATTGGTAAGTTGGCACTCCTGGCTTTGCTGGCGATCATTATCTTAAGACCTCTTCAAGCGCGTTTCAGTGAAGTCGTCAGCCAAAAAGATACTAGCCCCCAGGCCATGGCTGCCTACATCGAGGCTCACTTGGAATCTGAGGCCCAAATTGAGACCTGGGAACCAGAGATTTGCTTCTTGACAGGGTACCAGTGTCATTTTCCACCTGTCTGGGCGATGGACGCAGCGATCAAGTACGTGTGGTATGACGCACCTCCTCCATCACAGTATTATGACTTCCGGCAGCATGACACCGAGTACCTACTGATCGGTGACTTTGGTCGGTGGACTCACCTTTATGAGCCGAAAGTAGTGGAACAATGCTATGAATTGTGTACCTCGATTGGAGGCTATGAACTTTACCGGGTGAAGACGGAATGAGGGAACTGAAATGGATAAGCAAAGAGTGCGCTGGGTGCTGATCGGCTTGGCACTGTTAGGTGTATTGTTGGGAGTGAGCGGACCAGTATCAGCTCAAAGAGGCAGTTGGAGTAAGCCAGTGATGATCTCCACTAACACGGCGAGCTCGTGGTGGCAGGATGTAGCGGTGGATGACTACGGCCGAGCTTATGTGGTTTGGAATAGCGGCAGTTCTGTGGAGAGCGACGATAGTGACCTTCTTATGTACAGCATGTGGGATGGTCAGATATGGTCAGAAGCCAGGGATATCGTTTTCACTGCGAGAGGAGGTTGGACCATTCGTCCGGCGATAGCCGTGAGCAAAGATAACACGTTGCATGTCACGTATAGGGGATATACGATGATTTACTACACCCAGTCGCCAGCCAGTGGTGCAGAAAACGCCGCTTCGTGGACGATCCACCATCGTATCAGTGGCAGTTCAGCCGCCTACTACTCCGACATAGCAGTGGACAGTAAGGGGCACATCCATGTGGTTTGGAGCGAGCAAGTGACGCTTGAAGATAATACCGTCTGCCCAAATTGCTCAGATATATTCTACCGCTATTCCACAGATAGGGGCAAAACCTGGTCGGCTCCTAGGAACCTCGCCGAGTCCGACTTTGGCTCCGTCAAACCCCAGATTAGAATTGATCGTCACGACGGGATCCACGTCGTCTGGGAAGAAGGAGAGGACTGGTATGCACACGAAGGTTATCCGGTTGCATCCGCCTACGTCCATTCTCTGGATGGAGGGAGCACGTGGTCGGAACCGACTTTTTTCTCATCAGTGTGGGGGCCCCCTCAAGAACTTACCCTGGGTCTTGGCAGAGAGAACGAGCTTGTTGTGGTCTGGAGAGTACCTGCTGACAACACACTGTTCTATCAGCATTCGACAGACAACGGTGCATCCTGGTCTCCCCCTCTTCCCATACCTGGAGTCGTTGCCAAGGACTGGACAGCTTGGAGTCTAGATTCTTACGACGCGGCCACAGACAGCGGCGGGAACGTTCACCTGGTGGTTCTTGGGAGGCTCTCACCTTCGGAAGAGAGCCTGAGCGTTTTACACCTCGTCTGGAATGGAACGACCTGGTCATCGCCAGTGAGAGTGTTTACCTCCCTGGACCCTCCGGAATGGCCCCGGATTGCTATTGGGGGAGGCAACCAAATCTACGCTACCTGGTTCACCAGAGACCGTGAACACATACACGATACCGAACACGCTCAGTATCAGATTTGGTGTGCCAGCAGCCAATCCGCCTCACCTGCACAGACGCCAATTCCTCCGCCCACTTCTACTCCTACGCCAACGGCCACTCCTTTGGCCACGGCCACCCCTACTGCCACGCCTTACCCCACTCTTGCGCCTGGTGGGACAGCGCTGCCAGATGGCCTCTACACCGAGAGCGACGATCTTCTCCGACTACTTATCGGCCTTGTCCCTGTACTGGTCTTAGTTGTGGCCATTTTTGCTATCAGATTCGGTTGGCTGAGAAGATCATCTGGTAGGTGAGAGTGTGACCCGTTCGCAGGGCAAGTTCATTTGGAAGGGACTTGCCCTCTGCGGAACGGAGCGATCATCGAAGCAGGATCAGAGCGCACAAAGAGACGGGCGTTGACCATGGGCACACCCCCCAGACACTAAGCCCCCCAAAAAAAAAGCAAGTAAAATCCTCCCAAAACCCCCCCCCCCC
>SOHZ01000305.1 GCA_004377365.1 Anaerolineales bacterium
GTCATTGCGAGCGTGTGAGCCGAAGCCCTGAGCAAAGCGAAGGGGAAGCAATCTCCCGCCTTCAATTGTAAGCAACGGTGGAGATTGCTTCGTCACTTCGTTCCTCGCAATGACAGGGTGAGTAGTTACCTCAGGGTCATTTTGCACCACGTTCCGTGGGTTGTTGCAGTGCGGCGACTGAAGGGCCCCGCATTTGGCGCAGCCCAAAGCAACACCCCGCCGTTAGCTGACTCGTAGGGGAAGCGACCGAGGGAGCGCAGAGTTTGCCGGCCGGGTGACATCTCGCTGTCTGATAGCAAGAAATCAGGGCTGATGGGCTGTCCTGATTTTTCTTTACCCATGTTCCTAAGCACTCCCTCCTCCGTGCAGACTTTGCCTGGGGCGCACTTGGGTACGGACAACCGTTTCACGGGCATCATCAATCATCAGAGTCTGTCCAGGGCCTGTGAGTCGTTTGATTTGCGCATGTAGACCATCGGTCAGGTAGTCTTGGCTCAGCGCATTTACTGCTTGAAAGTCATCTTTGGACGTAATGCGGTGAACGATCCGGATACCGCATTGAGTGAGAATTTCGCGATCAATGGCTGCAGGCTGCTGACTTGCTACAATTAGAGATAGACCTGGCTGTCTACCCTCCTTTGCCCAGCGGATAAGTATCTCCTTGGATAGTGTGCTCTTGCCACTTGGGCAGAAGTTGTGTGCCTCATCGATCACGAGCCAGACCTTTCGGGTATCTGAGGGGAGTCCAAGGGCCTCACGCCGACGGGCGATGGTGCGCTTTCGAAAGATGAAATTTGCCAGGACTGCTATAACCAGGTTGCGTAGGCCATATCGTCCTTGTGCTATGACACTCAAGTCCAGAACGTTGATTTGATCTGGTCTAAGGATTTCCCAAATCTCCCGGTACTGATCCTCAGCAAAGATTTGCCAGTCCTGAGCCATGTCTAGCCTTCTCTGCACCGCTTCTTTGGTTTTATCTAGCCCCTTCAGGCGGTCAACTTCTGCCGAGATGTCATCAATGAGAAAGTCACGTCCTAAGCGGCGCTTGCATTGTCTTACGGCCTTGAACAGCATGATGCCTCGTAGCTCGTTGATGTCTAGGTCGAACAGGTCGCACCACATCTCTGGAGTCAAATCGGAAGGATTTAACCTCAGACTTTGGACCTGAATTCCCCTTTTTTCCATCTCTGCCGGGATCTCTGGATCGCCAAAACGTTCGACAGGATCGCCGGGGACCATTAGGTTTAACGGAAAACCTCGCGGAGAGCGATCAAAATCCCAAAGGCCGTCAACCTCATCGGGGACGGTATTCGCTTCTGCCATCGTCCAAAAGATGCCTTGTGGATCAATGACGAGGATGATGTTCGATCCGATATTAGCCAGCTCTTCGATACATACCCCCAAAGAGTAGGATTTTCCAGTTCCAGTTTTGCCGCAGACAAGGATACGTTGAGAACGATCCGCCTCGATGCGCACCATGTCGCCCATTTCTGTTTCTTTGCCGAGAAGAATGCTTTCTTTGAACATGCTTGCCTCCTTGACGGGACCTTTTTAAGCAGAGTCCCACGTGGATGGATTTTTGGAGCTATTTGAGCATCTCGCTCAGCTCTGACGTATGATTAGCGGCACGATCGACTCCCAGGCCGAGATGCCGCCATGCACGCCCCATTCGTTGTTTCTGAACTTGCGCGTCATCCAAGGGGCCTTTAGTAGAGTGAAATTCTGATTGAGCGACCTGCAACGCCTGCCATAAAGACGCGAAATAGCCCCCTTGACGTAGCGTGGGTGGTAGATGTCATCCCGGAACAGGTCATCCGCGATTTGTAATCGGTCTTCAACGACATCTCGCCACAGGATGCCATGATCAGCGGTCAGGCAGGCGAGGATTTGACCACTCTTGGCGCTCAGGCAGTCTAAAAGCGCCTCGAAGCGCGTAAAAATCTCCTCCAGGTAGTACTCGCGCGGCGGGCGGTCATGGTGCGCGTGGCAAATCTGGTCCAGCCCAGAGAGAACAACCTGCACATACCCACGGGAAAGCCGCTTTTCCCGAATCTGTTTCAGAACTTCGTCAAAGACTTTCACTCTATTGACCTGTGAGTCAGAAAAGGTGTCGTGAATGTCTGCCGAGAGGCTGTCGCGCTGGGTGGGATAGTAGGTAAAGGCCATTTGATTGACGTACCCCAGAGCAAACATACGGCGTGATACCGATGGCTCTCCGATTACTGCGCGATAGCCATATTTTGTGGTACTGATGCCTGCAACAAGGCAAGGGGCCACGTCTTGGTTCTCCGGCAGGTCATAGTAGGAGAGGCCATCTACGATCACCAATGCGACTATGGCTGGGTTAGTCTGACGCACGTGGTCTTCGAGAATACGATTGATATCGTGCTGGGTTGGTAAGAGGTGTTGAGCCTGTTCAAAGCGTTCAAAGAGTTGCTCTGAAACTAACCAGGGATCAGGACGACCATCAAGGTTGAGGCGAGGGAAAGGCCAGGGGCTATGCTCGTCTATGAGATACTCGCGGCGCTCATCCAAAAGGGAGAGGTCGTCGAGTCGCCGAAGATAGTCCGCGGCGGCAGTAATTGGCTCGGCGTCCTCTAGAAGGAGCAGATTCAGCCGATCACCTGAAAAACCGGCAGGATACGCGTCCAGCGCAGTCGAGAATCTCTTCATCTCATTCATAATGCCATGCGATGCTTTTCACTACCGATGCCGTCGCTCAACGTTGATCTGGATACAGTTGCGTCTAAAGAGATCGGCCAGGCCATCAAGTGACACCTCAAGGGCTTGAGATGGATCGTCTAGCTGGGTCATCATTTGTAAGACCAGGTCTTTGAGGTCAATGGCTTGATGCTCTGGAATCACCTCGTACATTTTTTGCACGCGCCCGCTGTCTGACTCTGAAGGGGTGGTGAGTTGCCGGACGGTTTGCCGGGTTGCACGTACTGTATCAAAGGTAACCGCGATTTCTTGGGCCACGTGCTGTATCTGTATCTGATTGTCATCTTCTATGAGGCCACGCAGCCAACTCTGGTTGACCTCGCCTTTGAGGGTCTCGACCGCTTGCTGCTGTCCCTTCAAATCGGCCAATAGAGATGCAGCGGACTCGTGCTCGATCAGGCGGAGGATGTCGCGAGCGTACTTTAATTCGCGCTCTTGCGTTGCCATTTCGGTCAACGCCCGCTCCAAGGCCCGTTCGTCAACCAGGCTTGCCCCTTCCGAAAAAAGTTGATCGTAACAACCGACAATGTCGGACGGATTGAAAACAACACTGACTCGCCCATCCAAGTTGAGCGCCATAAGGAACTGATTCACTTTGTCTTTGAGTTTGTCAAAGCTACCTTTGAGGCTGGTGAGATACTGCTGTCTTGTTTTTTCCAGCTCTTCAAAACGTTTGAGGTATTGGCGGTGGACTGATAACCCTGTCACGTTTCTTAGTTCAAGATGATCGGCGATTTCTTGAGAGATGTTGTCAAACGTGCCGATTAACTCTTTAGCCTTGGCTTGATGCTCTGGGTCCTTTTGGAGGTCTAACAAACGAGCGTAGACTTGATCTGACTGCTTCAACAAGCTGCCCCAGTGGCCAAAATCCGCCAGTTGTTGCAGCAAATTCTGCGCATTCCCGCGCAGGGTGTTTCCTCGGCTCTCGTCGTCGTTCGCTTCGGACCAAGCTTCTCGCAAAAGCATCAGGTTCTCCTGGGGCATACGCTGTTGGCTGTAGGTGAAGCGCATCATTTTCTCATCTAACTGCTTAAAGAGTGCTTCTGAATCTTTGCGGAACTCGTCAACGCCGTGTTGCAGATTAGGTACGATGTAGCGCCCCAAGGCAGCCCCCCAGGGAGATGTCGCGCTGGGTAACGCCAGTTGCTTGACTTCCCTTGAGTTCAAGAGGCGGTCGCTGATGTCTTTGACTTGCTTGCGAACGCGTTGAAGCTTCTCCTGGACGAGGGCGAAATATCCTGGCAGACGGCTGTGATTCTGTACGAACTCTTTGTTCATCAGCGTCATCAGCTTATCGTAATCGGCGTCATCTTCCACTTTCTCGATATCTTCTTCCATCACAGTGGGGTCAAAGCGGGTCACATAGTCGGAAAGTTGCTTGTACTCGTTAATCTCTGCTACAAGGTCGCTTAGTTTGGCCCGCAACTGTGCCTTGAGTTCGTCGGGGTCGAGAGGTATACAGTAGAGCACACGCTCTCTTCGCCGCTCTGTTTCTTCAAAGGTTTGACGAGCTTTGCCAATCTCTACGACTTTTTGCAGCTCTTCGACGGTGTAGCCCTTTTTTAGGATGACTGGGAGCAGGTCGCTTATAGGCATATACCAACATTCTTTGCCCTCTCGCTTGAGCTTTCGGTCGGCTCCTGTTGGCTGGGAACAAATGAGGTCCCTGATCTCTTGCTCCAAAGGATGGATATGAAACGCAACCTTGAGCGGGGCGTATTTGCCTTTAATTGTGATCTCGATGAGGCTTTCAAATCCATTGAAGGCCTCATTAAGGTTTGCTCTACTCGTGCCCAATACCCGAGCCGCACGCTCCTTTTCTTGATCTCCCTCTACTTTCCAAAGTTCGCGTTCCCTCTTGCAGACTAGCGGTACCTCACTGCTGGTCAGTGCATTGATATAGTCGTCAACTCTACTCTGCCATTGTCGCTGTCGAATGAGTGTTTCATATTCAGGATAACGGCGTCTGAGCAGCAAGTTAGATACTCTGTCCATCAGGATGAGACCGGACCCGGTGACCCGCTCTTGAAGCTTGGCTTCGGCAGTTTGAGCCAGAGATGAGTTGAGTTCATTCCCCAGGAACAAAGCTTGCAGTCGACGCAGGAGCATCTCACGCAGGCTTGTCCATTCGGCCTCAAATTCTCTGGGAAGGGTCACCTTGCGCATCCGTTGAAGCAAATTGAGCACCCATAGCGGGGTCATACGGTCTGCTCCCACAAGTTCCGCGAAGTAATCGTGGTGGATAGTGCCCTGGCCGAGATCTATATGCAAGCGTATCAGGGCCGGTTTGCCTTCCGGTTCGGAAATTTCCGTCATCTGGCCTGGCTGCTCTTGGTCCGCGTGCCAGCGCAGCGCAAAATGGAAGAAAAGGTCGTATTGTTGCGGCCCTGACTCGACGTCTAGTTTGGGAACCTCGATGCTTTTCCAAGACGCATCGAGACTACTGGCCAGGAGCATTATTGCACGGTGAGGAAAGTTTCGTGACATCTGTTGAAAGGCGCCCATCATCGTGCCAAAGCGCACTCCCGATGCCGTCTCCTTCATTGGCTGCACCACCTGCCAGCCAACAAGCTGTTGTCCTTTGCGCTTTTGAAAGACAAGGGGGACTACATCGTGGACAAAGGCACTTAACGCATTGTCAAACGCTCGGCGATCGGGCGCATATTCACTGTCAATCTCTTCAATCAAATCACGTAACAGGTCTGTCTCTTCGCTTCCCTCTCTGCGGCTCCGGAGGGCACGCAGTCCCATTGTAAACGCTGTCCTATATACTAGTCCGCCGGAGCGTGCTAGGGGGCGCAGGACTTCCTCGAAGCCCAGTTCACGCAACGTCTCGCTGCGTAGACCGGCAGGAAAGGCTGCCAACAGCATCAACGACTCGCGGTTTTCGTCATTGATGTCAGGTGAACGTTGGATCGTCAGGATTTCGGAGCGATACTTTGGCTTGACGAGGATTTCTTGTTCCAACACGTCCTGCACAAAGTGCTGTGGTTCATAGAGAGTGCTCGTCTCAAGATAGTGATCGACCATACGCCGAAAGGCCGACACCACAGATCGTGGTCCATAGGATAATTCTCTATGGTCAGAAGAACCCACTTGGCCAATGGCTTGCAGTGCGAGAGGCGAAACGAGATTATGCCCTTGCTCGCCAAGCTCGAATTCTTTTACGTAGCGACTCCACAGAACCTCGGCAAAGTCGAGACCATAAATATCGCCCAGCCTGGGGAAGCATTTCCGCACCTCAAGTCGCGCCGGAAGGGCCGAGAAGCGTCTCTGTGCACTGGCGAAAAAGTTGCCTGGCATAGAGAGGAATACACCGTAATTTCCCTGTCGCCGATGAAGCTCGTTTGCCAGATCAAACAGGAAGTGTTGAACCGTCTCGCCGCTCAGCTTTTTCGCTGCAACCTCGGGTTCATCGAGTAGGGTGAGTAAGCCTTTGTAGCCTGCCTCACGGACAATCGGGGTCGCTTCTGCGACAAAGTCGAGCAGACGCGCAGCGGACATCTCGGGCAGAGTCATGCCCTGGCTTACCAGGGCCTCTATAGTTTCCAGGACGCTGTCATAATCTTGACCGGACTTGGCTATGGTTCGCGCCAGGTCTTGATTTGTTTGCTGCCGGAATTCGTCGTGGACATGTTGTATGCGTCTCGCCAATTCTAGATGAGTATCCTTCAAAACATACTGAATCCAACCCGCTATCGCGTCCACAATCTGCTCAAAGGCGTTCCATTCAAAGGGAGGCACAGCGAACACTTGACGCTCACGACTTTGAGCCCAGACGTGCAACAGGAAGCTCGTTTTACCTTCCCCATAGTCTCCGAGCACAGCGCCGACAAACGTCCCCTTGTTGATGCCGCTCACCCACTTGAAGATTGTGTCAACGTATTTGGCCGTGTCGCCCAGCGACAGGTGAGTTCTGGAATGTACGAGGTAGTCTTTTTCAACGTCCTCGGGTTGCTCATACAAGCTCCTCGCGGGCCACGTTGAGATGATGGGGTCTTTTTTCAGGATCAGGTCAAGATCATTGATGGACATGGCTCTCTCCTTGCATAATGACTTCTTTGCGGATAATCTCTGCTAAATCCTTACCTTCTGGGATCGTTTGCGTGAAAACGATGTCGCAATGGTTGGACAACGTCGCCAAGAACTGGCGCACGTCTTTATCATTCAGTTCGAGAGCGACTTTGGGCATAGCCTCGGACACGGCGCTGTGGGTAATCAGCAGCACCCGTCCCAGGCTTAGCCTTCTAGCGATGGGGCGCAGCATGCGGGTGTACTGGGCATCGTCGAGGATTACGTGTTTAGCGCCCTGGGGTGACTGTTCCAGGTCATGGGTGTAAGAGTAACCGTGTTTTTTGGCCAAGAGACGGGCGATAAAGGTCTTGCCGCTCCCCGACGGGCCGTAAAGATTGATAAAAGAATGAGACTTCCAACTCGACAGGATACGCTCATAGACCTCTCGTTGGCTGTCTGTCAACCAGTTCTCATCTGCTCTTTCTTTGATCAAGTTGATCCAAGTGACATATAAACTCATACGCTCAGAGCCTCTCGACGTCATAGGGAGCTAGTAGAGTGGCCGACGTTCCCGTGAAAGTATCAGATAATTTGATGGCTTTGGTCAGGCGAGCAGCGAGGTCAATCAGTTCGCGGCAACAAATCGGATCAAGGAAGAAAACGCGAGCTATCTCGTCAAGCAGTGGCTCATCGAGTATGACAGGGTCTCCATAACGGTATCCGCGTGAGCGGTAAACGTGATCCAGTGCAAGGGCGGCTAACTCAAGACGATGACTGTGTCTGGGTACCAAAGCTCTTCCTTCAGAAGCAAAGGGAGACGGTTGAAGTTGAGCTAACCAGGGCTTCCAGCCTGAACTTACCCCTCCGGCATTAAAGTTGCCACCAACACGACTAGCATACGCTGACGGGAACAGTTCAGCGATCCGTGATTGTACCTCGGCAACAAGCTCGGGCGTGGGGGGTACTTGCTTGCGAGCCCAGACAATTTCGCAACAGGTTCGATAGCTCCACAACAACTTGCGGGATGATGGCGAGCCATCGTAGCTGGTATAGTGCAAGAAGTGCATGATCTCAGTATACAATTCCCGATCAATGGACAAAATCCCTCGCACCTTTTCACCAAGCTGGGTAATAACATGTCCGTGTTTTCCAGAGGCAGTGTTTGCCTTGTCGGCCAATCCCAAGTCAAGCAAGCGACGTGTTGAGAAGGTGAGATTTCTCTGGGCCGAGTAACCCCACTCGGATAGAAGCCGCTTGCGCAGATCTTCCGTTGAATAAGCAATGTCGAGCTCTAGGCATGCCAGTACGTATTCAACTTCTGCTGGTGGGGCGTTGTCAATTAGGAAATGTACGTCTTCTTTTTGAACCATATTTCTTCCCTTTTTATTTCTGCACCAAATGACCCGGTTTCAGGCTTGACCCAGTTCGTTGCGAACTCTATTCATCTGTGCTGCCTAGGAAGTAAGACATTGGCCTTTGGTAGATGGTGGCAAATGCTTGCAACTCAATTACATCAATCCTTCGTTCACCTGTTTCTGATCTTGAAACAAAGGATTGACTTCTCCCAAGTCTCGCCGCGACTTCCTCTTGAGTGAGGCTCGCCTCAAGGCGTGCTGCCTGCAATCTGTCCAACAACTTTTGGTATTCCTGATCATAATAATCGTCTAGTTTCAATGCAGGATCCTTTCATACAGGCTATCGGTCTGCGCTATCGCTAATCCTTATGCGATTTCCGCATAAAGCAAAGCGCCCAAAGCATTGGATTGCCTTGGGTGCTTTGAAGATGCCTGCCTCAGTATGTATTTAGGCATGTGCATAACCCTTACCGTGGAAGTGGATCAGTATAATCTGTTAACTCACTCGCATCAAGAAGTCTTACGGTTCTGGATTATTCATCTCTTCCGTGCGTCAAATTCTCAAAGTAGCGAGGTATTTTCCTATTTCATTTGGATCACGGTTCAATATACCTGCGTACTCTTGTCTCAACCTATCCAGGTTAGTTTTCAATCTATGAAGGTCTCCCCCGACACTGTAGAAGAGCAACCATCTTGCGGCCTTTTGGTTTTCTGGGGCGGTAAGCATTCGCTTATTGACAATATCCCACAGTAACCCAGCCCAAGGGGGAGCAGATATTTCCATTGGCGCTTGGCTTACTAAACGGACGGCTTCAGCCAACTGGGTCCCGTTGTCTACTAAATAGCGCAGAACCCTCGCAACTGCAAGTAAACCTACAGGACGGAACAGAAGATGTCCACCCCGGTTATGTCTGTGTCTACCGGCAACTGCTTCTGCTGGCACACTTTCTCTAAGTTCTTGCAAAGGAGGAAAATGCTCGGTCAGGAGTTGCCAGAACTCAACTGCCCTGTTGTAGAAACCTTCGATTTCATCATCAGAAGGGCGGATAGTCTTGAATCTCTTCCACGCCTTTGCCCCTCTGTCTCTAAGGCAGATGTTCATTACATCGTACAATACGACAATACTTGTTAAACTCTTTGTGTCTGTAACAGGAATGCTTCGCGTCTGCCTGATTGAGATCTTGTCATAGAAGAGCCCGTATTCCTCCACCAAGCGCCTCGTCACAATTGCTACGACATCATCTTCATCGAGGGCAATAATGTCAGTCTTGCTTACGGGCTTAGCGTAGCGGTTTAAGGTAGTGAACAGACGTCGTGTTCTTTCATAGCCAGTCGGATCCTCGTCTGCGTGTTGGCTCGTGACGCCTGCGACAAAGATTACACAGACTTCTTCCTCTCCAATCTCTGGATTCTCCTGTATGGCTTGTCTTATTCCGGCAACCCTATGCTGGCCATCGATTGCCCAGATTCTTTCAGCGCCATCAAGTCTAAGAATGCCAAGTACTCCTTCCATGTACCCAGGTAATTGATCCAAGTCTGAACCTTCAGTTTGAACAGTAAGCTCGTACCAGTCCGGCCGGCCACCATAAACACCCACAACTAACGCGTTGAAGAGTCTCTGTTGTTGCGAAAGCAGGTATGTCGCGATGTCTTTTGACCGGTCAGTCACAATTCTCTGAAGCAACTCATTTAGTGATTCACTGATGTGGATCTCCTCCGCAAAGCTTATGCGGCTGGCAATATCCCGCATCTTCATTAAACAGATGTAGTATATCCAATCGCCCATGTGGGCTCGGAGTGCGGGCAACTTCAGAGGTTGCAGATCGTCATCTGATGGCATTAGAGAGCTCCCCTAACAACTTTACTGACTTCAGCCGGAAGCCGATCGTTTGCGGGCGGTATGTATGCATTGAGCAAAGCTTCCTCTACATCGTCTAAATCTGCCAACGGTACAAGCGAAAAACAGAACCAAGTATGATCCGGATACCTATTTAGCAGTCGAAACACCTTGGGCCTACCCGTTTCACGCTTCTCCGACCCGAGGTATTCTCCGAATCTCCTCCGCAAGGATGTTGACTTACCTACATATATCAGATAGGAACATGCTGGATGATTCGCAATTCCAGGCTGGATCAGTAGAGTATATATCCCTGACTCATCTGGGATACTTGACCTTTCACGAGCATTGAGAAGATGAAGCCGCCAGTCCAGAGCACAGACATCACGATACTCTTGCCATTTGCGTCGCCATAAAGCGAATGTGATGCGGTTGGCTTTGAACTCGTCCTGTTCGTCTAAGATATCAACGACAGACATACAACGCACTCTACTGGTAGTCGTCTCTTCCGGAGATTTGGGCAACAAGCTCCGCAAAGACGGAAATGTCCTTAACAGAACTCTGGGAGCCAGGGCTGGACCTCACTGCTCCGCCGTCAGCGATCGTTCCCAGCCAACGATGCGCCCATGGTGCGCAATGCAACCCAGCACGGACGGCAATTCCTTTTGCTCCCAATGCTGCCTCAATTGTCTGGGGGCGCGTGTCCTCGACAGTAAAGGAAACAATGCCGCACCACGGTTCTCCTTTCGGAGGTGTGTAGACCTGAATACCAGGCAAGTTCCTCAGCTCATCGCGCAGTTGCTTAGCAAGCTCCAGCGTGTGCGTGATCACTGTCTCACGCCCTGTCTTCTGCAGCCATTCCAGGGCCGCCTTCAGTCCGGCAACAGCCCAAACATTGTGGCTGCCCACTTCATAGGCAGAAGGGAGAGTAGAAGGCATTTGTACGCTTTCAGAGATGGTGCCGGTGCCGCCAAAGAGGATAGGGGCTGGCCGCCAATCAGACGTCAGCACCAGCCCAGCCACGCCATACGGCCCGTGCAGTGACTTGTGGCCAGAGAAAACGTAGGCGTCTATGAGCCCATCGTCCAGTGGCAACGGATAAAGGCCAGCTACTTGTGCACCATCCACCACCACAACGACGTTGGGGCTGGACTCTCTAGCGAGCCGGGCAATCTCGCCTACTGGCGGCATAACCCCACAAACATTGCTGGCCTGGGTCACACATACCAACGCCGGAGGGTCAGCGCGGAATTGCGCTGCTATCCGATCAAGTCGGCAGGCCATCGTACGGCGGTCGAAGGGCATTCCCCGCACTTCAACGCCTACTGATTGGCGCAGGTGCTCCAGAGGCCGCAGCACCGAGTTGTGCTCAAAGGGTGTGACGTAGACCACGTCACCGGACCGTAGCTTTGTACCCAGAATAGCCAGGTTCAGGGCAATGGTCGCTGAGGGGGTGAGGATGACCCGTTCCGCCGACGGTGCGCCCAGCCAATCGGCCAACATGGCCCGTGTCTCAGCGATCAATTCCGCGCTCTTGCGGGCTAAGGGGTTGGCTCCACGTCCGGCGTTGCCGCCGTAACATCGGTAGAACTCGTCGGCGGCCTGGTAGACATTTTCCGGTTTGGGGTAGGTAGTGGCGGCGTTGTCTAAGTAGATGAGCTTCTCTAGCTCAGGCATCCTCTCCCCCCAACACGTGATGCAGCAAAGCCAAGACAACCTGACGCCGCTCGTCGGGCGAGAGGGGCCGGCCAGCGATCTCCAGCGTGGACTTGAAATTCTGCAAGATGCGCTGACCCTGCGGCGAGAGGTCCGACGAGCGGAAGCGATAAGTACGCTCGCCCGCTTCTGGCAAGTGAATTTGAAGCTGGATAACCTCGCCCTCTTCAGCTAACCCCAATGCTTCCCGCTCCAACTGCTCCTTTGTCGCCAAAAGCTGTGCCTTGAACGTCTCTTCGCTGGTATCTTTCCAATCTCGTAACGAGACCCCGATGAGGCAGTGCGCAAGTCGGTCCCAGAAAAGCTCTTGCCCATCGCTGTCCGATCGAAGGGCTCGCACCAGTTCCTCGGCTCGCTCATCGTTGAAACGTAGAGTTTCCAACTGTACCCCGGCCTGTTGTTCTACGCCAGTCAGCCAGTAGCTCAGGGCCGAGCGCCCGTCCCA
>SOHZ01000663.1 GCA_004377365.1 Anaerolineales bacterium
GCACAGAGGCGTTGCGTCAGGTAAGGGTGGCCTCCTGTCCAATCCAGAATCCAGGTCAGGACCTGGCCAGCTTCCACTGGTGGCAGATCGAGGCCGGCAGCCAAAGGAATGGCTTCACGAGGAGCAAAGTCAGTCAGGTCCACCCGTCGCCCGATGTTGAAGGGCGTTCGAGTGGGGTCTTTGATCAAATCGGTGGGGGTGGCCACACCCAGCAACACGAAGGAGAGACGTTTGAAGGCTGGATCGCTGGCGCGGGCGTTGTAGCAGGCGCGGATGGCGGCGAAAAAGTCATCGGTGAAGTCGAGGTTGAGGGTAGAATCAATTTCGTCAATAAAGATCACCACCGGCTCGGAGACCTGCTCCAGCACGACCTGCCACAGGAACTGGCTCAACCGTTGGGTGGGTCCCAGGCGGGCGCGCTCGTCCCACCAGGCCACATAGTCCACGTCCAGATCGAGCTGATCCACGACAAACTCAATCAAGCCCAGGTACCACTGCTCCGCTGTCAGCCCCGACAACTCGGTACCTATTTTGGTCAGGTCTATTTCCACGGAGTGGAACCCTTCGGCATCCAAGCGTTCCATGGTTGCCACCATCAGGCTGGACTTGCCCATCTGGCGTGGGGTGAGAACGTAGCAGAACTCGCCCGCCTGACACAACTGCAGCAACTCCTCGTCGGCCTCTCTGGAGATGTAGGTTCCGCCGCTGGCCTGGACGGTGCCGCCGATAGTGTAAATCACCTGGTCAGACATGGAAACGCTCCCGGAAATATGCATCATAAAGCCCGTAGCGGGGGACAACGGCCGGCCCGGCCCGGCGGGCCAGGCCCGCGCCCCGTAAACGGAAAAAGAGCAGATCATCGGAACAGGTGTTGTGGGCCACAATCTGAGCCATAGCCTGGCGCAGGTCAGGCTTGTCACGGAAGCGGAAAAGGTGGCGTCGCAGATGATCGCCAAAAGGCCCGTCATCGCGTGCGGCGCTAGCGAAAAGTGTTTCGGCATCCGTCTGGCCCGAAGCGATCAGGTACAGCGCCCGTCGCACCAGGTAGGGATGGCCACCGACGAGGGACATGAGGCCGGTCAGTTCCGCTTCCGAGAGGGGATGGCCGTGACGAGCGTTCAGGTCGCGCACCTGGTCCGGGGTGAAATCGTCCAGTTCGATCACCTGGCCGACATTGAAGGGCGATTGGTTCAGGTCAGCAATCAGCAGGTAGGGCTCCGTCGAGATGACCAGTGCCAGGTCGAGACGCTTCCACTCGTTGCCGGGACGCCGGCTGTTGTGCCAGGAGCGCAGCATGCCGAAGAAATCGGAGCGAAAGGGGCAGTCAAACATACGATCCACTTCGTCCATGGCCAGGACCAGCGAGCCGTCTACTTTGTGAAGCACATGTCGCTTGAAATACCTGGAACACCGCTGAACGTGGCCCAGTTTTGTCTCCCAGAAGCGGTCCGCCTCGTCGGCGAGATCCAGCTCGTCGGTTATCCAATGGCAAAGGGTACGGAAGAAGTCCTCCGGGCTCTCCAGCGCGTCACGATCGAAGAGCTGGAAATCCAGGAAGGCCACCGTTTTGCCAGCAGCAGCGGCACACTCCATCGTGCGCACCAGGAGGGAGCTCTTGCCCAACTGACGAGGTGCTTTGATGGTGATGGTGACGCCCTGCCGGGCGATGTCGGTCTGGCAGAGGGCATCACCTTCCCGCTCGATGTAGAACCTGGACTCGGGGTCCATCGTACCATTGGGAAGTTCCAGGCGAATGGGATCGGCCGAAGGGCGAGGGCGGGGCAGGTCTACGGGTTCTGTTGGCCTGACGATTTCCGACTTGGCTGCGCCACTGGCAATGCTGAGTTCCCCGCCAGCGATGGCGCTTAGCAGTTCTTCGATGAGTGGCTCCGTGCTCGCCTCGGATTCCCAAACAGCCCAGTTGAGAGGGTCGAGGTAGGCACTGAGGGGGTATTCGAAGGGCTCTATATAAGCCACGCGGATTGGGAGAATGCCAGGCTTGCCTGCGCCAGCTTTGCCCAGACGATGGGCCGTGCGGATCTCGGCCTCGACCATTTCACTGTGGATGGAATGCTCAGAGAGCAGTGGGATCAGGTAGTCGCAGGTTTCGAGCTCGGCCTGAATGCGCTCGGCCCAGGCCGTACCTACCGGCATCGTCTGGTCAATGAAGACCTCACAGTGTTTTCGCAATGCCTCGTACAATCGGAGAGCCAACGGCTCATCCGGCTCAACGTTTCGCTTGTAGCTGATGAAGACTTTCATGGAATCGAGCTCCTTAGTCTCCCTCCCAGCGCAACACAGGCAGTCCCGTCATCTCAACGAGGTGAAGCCGGAGTTGGCCTTTCCACCATTTCAAGCAGAACATCCTCTGGAAAGGCAGGCGAGACGGCGACGAAGAAAGCCTGGACTGCTTTGGTAACGATTTCTTCCTCATCGCGACACACCCCGCTGGCGATGAGACTGGCGATCAGACGGTAGGTGTCGGCGCTGATCGGTACCGTCTTCCACTCCCGGATCTGTTTGGTTCGACGATGGACAAAAGCCTGTTCCAAGACAGCCAGGTCTTTGGCCACATCTTCAGGTCCCAACAGTTCCTCTTCCGGCTCATGGGGTTTTATCTGTTTATTCATCACTGTCGCCTCCGTATTGCCGATAAACTTCCTCGATCAGAGCATTGCTGTAACGTGTCCCTGCAGCCTGACAGACTTTCAAGAGAGTCCGTATCTCCTCGGCTGAGAAAAGTCCTTCCAGACAGGCTTTCCCTAGAATGGCCACGAATCCCGCCACTGGCAAGCCTAATTCCCTAACGACTTCCCTGGCCGCCTGCTCGTCCAACAAGATTACATCAGCATCAAGGTTCTCTCTCTCCACCAACACCATCGCTTCCGCTTCAGGGAGATGGTGCTGATATTCCTTTACCCTGGTGGACGGCCTGCTGGCTATCCACCGGGCTATCTCCTCTGCCCTCCGACACTCCTCAGGTGTCAAAACCTGCACCTGAACTAGCCCCTCGTCAATGAGCTGCTCGATCTCCTCGGCTGCGTTATGACGCTGAAACTCATCCAACTCTGATTGGGGGATGTGGATGACGCGGAAGTACCGTCTGAGCAGATTTGTCTGACCACACTGAAAGGCCGATATCAGGGGGCCAGTGTTGGAGACCCCGATAAGGGCATCGAAGTGACGGTAGAACACGATGCGACATCTCCAGATGTATCTAAGCCCTGCGGACTGCCAAGCGGGTTAGCTCTATTATACAACGGATTTGATATTCAGTCTAGAAGCTTCGATGGCACGGCTGATGAAGACTTGCATAAAATCGCGCTCCTCAATCTCTCTCAGTGCAACACAGGCAGTCCCATGCTCGCATATAACAGCGAATCCCAGAATTTATCGAAAAAAAATCGTTTCATCCCGCTGATTCGCTGTTTACACTGAGTCGGCTCTGAGGTATAATAGTACCCAGGAGGAGCCG
>SOHZ01000577.1 GCA_004377365.1 Anaerolineales bacterium
GGGACAGCTTTTGAACGTAATGGGTCTGTTCTGTGCTATCGGTTATCTCTCGGATGATGGGCAACAGTCTGCGCACGGCTTCTGATTTGCCTTTGGCCGAAGTCAGGTCAAGGTCAGAGGTGAAGGCTTCAAAGTAATAATCAACGACTGGCAGGGCCGCTTGCACCAACTCGTTCCAGCCGTCTGAGCTCTCTCTGATGACCTCGTCGGGGTCCTTACCCTCAGGCAAGGTGATGATCCGGATTTCAGCGTCCAGACGGCCTTCGTAGCTGATCAGACCGCGTGGGGTAGGAACAGGCACGATCTGGCGATCAAGGGTCTCTCTGGCCACGGCCAGACCCCGTAGGGTAGCTTGGTCACCAGCGGCATCGGCGTCCAGAGCCAGGGTGAATTTCTTGGTTAGCCTCTTCAAGAGCCTGAGTTGGGCTTCGGTCAGGGCCGTGCCCATGGAAGCGACCACGTTGGCGATGCCGTGTTGGTGAGCCATCAGCACGTCCATGTAGCCCTCGACGATGACCGCCATGTTCTCCCGGCGGATGGCTCCTTTGGCCAGGTCTATACCGTAAAGGACGCTGCTCTTGTCGAAGAGGGGCGTCCGAGGAGAGTTGAGGTATTTGGGTAGGCCGTCGTCCAGCACGCGCCCGCCGAAACCTATGACCTGGCCACGCATGTCACGGATGGGGAAGATCAGCCGCCCGCGAAAGCGATCGTAGTAGCCGCCTCCCTCTCGCTCGATGATGAGGCCAGCGGTCAGGATGTCGGCCGCTTGATAGCCACGACCGACGAGGTGACCCTTCAGAGCTTCCCAGGCATCCAGGGCATAGCCCAACTGGAAAGCGCTGATGGTTTCTGAGGCGATCCCTCGCCTGGCCAGATATTCCCTGGCCCTGGCTCCCTCCTCGGATTGCAGAAGCAGGTTGTGAAAGTACTGAGCGGCAGCAACGTTAATCTCCCGCAATCGCTCTTTGCGCTTTTCCTCGGCGGTTTCGGCTGGGCTTCTGGGCGCCAGTTCCACCCCGGCTCGTTTGGCCAGCAGTTGCAGGGCCTCGCTGAATTCCATGTTCTCCTGCTTCATGACAAAGCTGAAGACGTCGCCACCCATGCCGCAAGCGCCAAAACAGTGCCAACTCTGGGTATCGGGGAAGACAACAAAAGCAGGAGTCCTGACGTTAGGATGAAAGGGACAGAAGCCTGTATAGTTGCGTCCTGACTTTCGCAAGGCAACGTACTCGGAGACCACATCCACTATATCCAGTTTAGTCTTGATCTCATCAACCACGCTCATCCGGTGCTCCAATGAGGGTGCTCAGCCAGCTCCATTCTGACCTTGACCGAAATCTGGTTAGCGATTTCATAGCTACGTACGTCTTTCAGCAAGTGAGTGCCTAGATATTGCGCATGCTCACCGCATAGCAGTAAAGGTGAGGGACTTATTTGCCAGATGATAACCGGCTCCTTCTCACACATGGCACAGGGCTCATCACCTGTGATCGCACCAAGTTCTATCAATCTGCGCTTCTCTTCAGAGCTCATATACATTGCTTGTCCCTCCAACCTCTTTCAGTAGCTCCTGGCGCAACACCTTATAGCTGCCGCCCTCCCCTGCCTCATAATTGGCTCTCGCCTCAGCGATCCGCTTTTGCAGCACCGGACTGGCTGCTAGCTTGGAATCTATCAGTTCCTCGTAATCCTCAATGCCGATGATGACCAAGCGCGGTTCACCCCTTTTGGTGACCAAGTATGGGCCTTCTGCTTGGCTGATTTCGTAAATGATCTGGCTCCAGCGATAGCGAACATTGCTGGCAGTAATCACTTTATCAAGGTTTGTTGCCGACATTCGAGGTCTCCTTTAACAAATTACCCTCTCTGTCTTCACCAGTTCAGCGCATGCTCATTTACCCTCTTGGCATTCCGAGGGGCATTGGTCATTGGAGTCGTACTCCTGCGCCTGGTATTTTATCACAAACAACGTGCTAAAGCAAACCCAATGTCTCCGGGTGGTACTACCTTCGCGAGGCTAGAGTTATCGGGAATCTTAAAACGTAGTTGACTTCTGCCTTGATTGCTGCTACAATGGAATAGCAACCCTTGGGCAATTTTGAAACACGAATGTCACGAAGGAACGAAGCGCACGAATTCGTGAAATTCACCCATTCGTGCTATTCGTGATCTGATCTTGCGATGAAACCCATCCCCAAATCCCCTCTCAACAAAATAACCCTGCTACTCATCCTGCCCCTGCTCCTGACTGCCGGCCTGTGGGCCTGGCTGACCCTGTCCCTTGCCCAGGCCCAGGGGGACGACGAGGGTCTGTGGCGCACCCTTGATACCCCCTTTGAGCGAGTAGGCCGGGTGTTGGAAGATCAAGAGGGGAATATTTGGGCGGTGTCGTGGGTGGGTGAGGCACTTGAATCGAGTGAAAAAATTACGGATTATGAAGAAATTCTCGGTCAGGGTGACGCGATAACCCAAACACAGTCAGGTGCAAGTGTGTCTTTTGTTACTATACCCGGCGAAGGATTGGCAAAATTTGAGCAGGGCCGTTGGATTACTTACACCGTGGAAAGCACCAACGGCAACTTACCCGGCGACAGCATCCCCGCCGCCCTCTGTGACCGGGCGGGCAATTTGTGGCTGGCCGTAGCCGCCAACAAAACAATTAGCGATACGGTGAGGCTGGCAGATGTGGGCGTGGTCCGCTTTGATGGGCAGGATTGGCAAACCTTTACCGTCACCAACACCGATGGCGGTTTAGCCAGCAATAGCGTGCGCGACATTTTTGAGGACGACGCTGGCAATCTGTGGTTTGCCACATTAGACGGCCTGAGCCGCTACGATGGCCAGACCTGGGAAGTGGTAGCAGATAAGAACGACCTGGGCGCAGAAGGTGTTGCCCGTGTTTTTCAAGACAGCCAAAGCAGGCTGTGGGTTGGCCTTTTTGATTTTGAGGATGGCATGGGCATTCCGCGTGGCGTCGCTCGCTCGGCCCCGGTTAGTGCAGATGGCACGGTTGCAGGGTGGCAGACTTTTACCGAAGCAGATGGCCTGGTGCACGATTTTGTGCTGTCCGTTGCCGAAGATGACGAAGGGAATATTTGGCTGGGGACGGTCAATGGCGTAAGCCGGTTTAATGGAACGGGTTGGGGAATATTTACCCCGGCCGATAGCGATTTGCCGGGCGCGCTTGTGAGCCATGTAGTTGCCGGCTATGAGGGGCAAATGTGGGCGGCAACAAATGAAGGCGCGGCAGAATATGCCGGGGAGCAATGGCAACCCTTTGGTAATAGCGAACCCACTTTCAACATCTTCAAAGACAGTGAGAGGTTGGTATGGTTTTCTACGGGCAATGGCTTGCGCTACTACACCGACTACCACCGCCAAACCTTCAGAGAGGAAAGCGGCGATCTGGGTAGCAATGATGTGCGAGATTTGATTGAAGCCAGCGATGGGGCCATTTGGGCCGGGACGTATGGC
>SOHZ01000502.1 GCA_004377365.1 Anaerolineales bacterium
AGCCTCGACTCCAAAGGACCCGGATAGGAATTTCATGGGTGCGAAATGTAGGATAGGAATCTTCTTTTTAGCAGAGGCGGCTCCCACGCCGCCGGACGCCGGGCGTGGGAGCCCGGCCTGCTAGAACCTAAATTTCTCGTGTCTTAAAACGATAGATGTTCTGTGCGGGCAATGATCTCATCCTGTAAGGCTTCGCCGAGATCGCAGAAATAGTCGCTATAGCCCGCCACGCGCACGATAAGGTCCCGGTACTGCTCAGGGTTCCTTTGCGCGGCGCGCAACGTGGCAGCGTCCACGACGTTGAACTGGATGTGATGACCGTCCAGTTTGAAGTAGGTGCGTATCAGGTGAACCAGCTTGTCCAGACCATCGTCGTCCTGGAGCAACTGGGGCGTGAATTTCTGGTTAAGCAGCGTACCGCCGGTGCGGACGTGGTCCATCTTGGCTACCGATTTGATGACCGCCGTCGGGCCACGCCGATCTGCTCCCTGCACGGGCGAAATGCCCTCAGAGAGAGGTTTCTCTGCCATTCGCCCATCGGGCGTGGCTCCGATCATCGATCCAAAGTATACGTGAACCGTGGTCGGCAGCATGTTGATGCGGTAGGTGCCGCCACGGGTGTTCTTGCGCCCGTCTATGGCATTGAAAAAGGCCTCAAACACGGCTACCATCACGTCGTCGGCATAGTCGTCGTCGTTGCCGTACTTGGGCGTCTTGTTCAGCAACATCTGGCGCACCCTTTCATGACCCTCGAAGTTATCTCGGAGGACGGTCAGCAGTTCATCCATCGTCAAGCTCTTTTTGTCGAAGACGTGATATTTGATGGCCGTCAGGGCGTCGGTCATCGTGCCTACGCCCACTCCCTGGATGTAACTCGTGTCATACCGTGCGCCGCCATCGTGGTAGTCCTTGCCCTTGGCGATGCAATCGTCAAGCAGCAGTGAGAGGAACGGTGCGGGGATATAGTTGGCGTACAGCCTTTCGACAACGTTGTTGCCCCGGATCTTAATGTCCACAAAGTAGTTTAGCTGCTTCTGGTAAGCTTCAAACAATTCCTCGAAAGTCTCAAACTGCGCGGGGTCTCCCGTCTCCAGCCCGATTTTGCGACCTGTACATGGGTCAACGCCGTTGTTCAGGGTGATCTCTAGCACCTTGGACATGTTGAAGTAGCCCGTCAGATTGTAGTTTTCCTTTCCAAACGCACCGGTCTCCACGCACCCGCTGGTGCCCCCGTTTCGCGCGTCTGCGAGGGACTTGCCCATTCGGATCATCTCCTGGACGACAACGTCGGTATTGAACACCGAGGGCTGGCCAAAACCCGTACGGATGATCTTGGCCGCCCGCTTGATGAACCGATTGGGATTCTTCTTGCTGACTTGAATGGAAGAGCTGGGCTGCAAGAGCTGCATCTCCTCGATCACGTCCAGAAGCAGGTAGGTGACCTCGTTGACAGCGTCGGCCCCGTTCTCCTTCACGCCTCCCAAGTTGATCTGGGCAAAATCGGTGTAGGTACTGCTCTCCGCTGCGGTGACCCCCACTTTGGGCGGCGCGGGCTGGTTGTTGAACTTGATCCAGAAGCATTGCAGCAACTCTTCGGCCTGCTCGCGGGTGAGCATCCCCTCCTCCAACCTCTTTTTGTAGAAGGGATACAAGTGCTGATCCAGCTTGCCAGGGTTGAAGGCATCCCAGGGATTCAGTTCCGTTGTTACACCGAGGTGGACGAACCAGTAATACTGCAACGCTTCCCAGAAATCCCGAGGGGCATGCGCTGGGACGTGAGAGCAGATCTCGGCGATACGTTCCAGTTCCTTCTTTCTTTGGGAGTCCGTCTCTTGCTGTGCTAATTCTTGGGCTTTCTCCGCGTGGCGTTCCGCAAAGCGGATCAAGGCGTCGGCGCAGATGTCCATTGCCTTGAGTTCTTCTTGCTTGTCGTATGCCTCCGGATCGTTCAGGTAATCGAGGCTATTCAGGCTTTGCTGAATGTCTTGCTTGAAATCGAGCATCCCTTTGTGATAGATTTTGTCGTCCAGGACAGTGTGGCCAGGAGACCGTTGCTCCATAAACTCGGTGAAGATACCGGCCTCATAAGCGACCTTCCACTCCTCCGTCATCTCTGCGAAGAGGAGTTCCCGCATCGTCTTCCCCCGCCAGAAGGGGATGATGGTCTCCTCGTACACCTGGCGGGTCTCGGGACTGACCTTGAAGGATATCTTTTCCCGGGAATCGAGGATGTCCAGATCTTCCAGGCTATGGCAGCACAGTTCTGGGTAGGTCGGCGCGGCTTTGGGGGTAGGGCCTTTTTCACCGACGATCAGTTCGCCTTCGTTGATACAGATGGTCTTGTGCTCCATCAAATGCTGAAAGGCCAATGCACGGCGCACGGGCGCGGACATCATGCGCCCCTCGTTCTGCCGGTAAAACTCGGTCAGCAGTTCCGCACGCTCCGATGAGATGGAGGGCACGGCGTCCAGGCTTTGCTGCCTCAACCGGGCGACTCTTTCACTCATGGACATAGCATCAACCTCCTATTTTTACTTGCAAGCCAAATTCTTCCAGAATCTGCGCTATCTTGGCCATTCTCTCGTCTGAGGGGGGACGAGTTTCAGGCAACCCATAGACCTTTTTCAAACGCCTGTACTTTTCAACGGCTGCGTGGTGATAAGGCAAGATGTCCACCTGATTCAGATGGGGCAAAGCAGCCGCAAACGTGCCTATTTGACGAATGTTCTCATTATCGTTATTTATCCCTGGAATGATGGGTACTCGTAGGATGATGTCGTGCCCCCGTAGCGAGAGCGCCTGCAGATTTGCCAAGATGAGCTTGTTGGACACGCCAGCGAATTTTCGGTGCTTGGCATCATCCATCAACTTGAGATCGTACAGAAACAGGTCTACGTGTTCCCGGATGTCATCTAAGGTTTTCCAAGGCGCAGAACCGCAGGTGTCCAAGGCGGTGTGAATCTCTTTTTCTTTGCAGGCCCGGAGGAGCGCGAGCAAAAAGTTCTGCTGCAACAACGGCTCCCCGCCCGAAAAGGTCACGCCTCCATCGGATTCGTCGTAAAATGGGATGTCCCGCTCGATCTCTGTCATCACCTGCGCCACCGTCATTTCCTGGCCTGCGATCTCGCGAGCCTCAGCGTAACAGACCTGGACACAATCCCCACAGAGCGTACATCTCTCTCTATCGGTAGACACAACATCACCGTCCCAAGAGATCGCGCCCTGCGCACAGACCTCCAGGCAAGCCCCACACCGGATGCATCGGCTTTCCCAGAACACCAATTCTGGCTCCGAGGCCTGGCTCTCGGGATTGTGGCACCACCAGCAACTCAGAGGACATCCCTTGAAAAAAACCGTGGTGCGAATACCTGGCCCGTCGTGAATGGAGAATTTCTTGATGTCAAAAACTATCCCCTTGGTCAAAACCGCTGCCTCTGATAGAAATGATGACCCACCAATAGGGCGAGGTCATT
>SOHZ01000330.1 GCA_004377365.1 Anaerolineales bacterium
GAGAAGTGAACGTCTCTTGCTTTCTACCATCTACCCGTCTCTCCGCTTTCCAACACTAACAGTATTGCTTCTAACCTTCAATAATGGCCCCCTGCATATCCGGCGGGATGGGCAATCCAAAGGCGTCGAGTATCGTTGGCGCTACGTCCATCAGGTGACGGGCGGCCACCCGGCAGCCTTTGTCCTTCATCTGATGATCGGTCAGAATCAACATCCCATTCTCAGCATGGTTGGCATCATCTGGGCCGGTGTCGTTTTCAAATGTGTAAATATCCCCGTGCCCAAGACTGCCTACTGAACGCCAGGACAGGTCACCAAAATAAACAATCAGGTCAGGTGCTATGTTGCGCACTTCCCGGTAGATCTGCTGCGGCTTAAAGACCCGCGTCCCGATGTCGCTCCCGTCAGGGGCCGGGATTGCTCGGATTGCCTCGGCCAGTTTGTCGCGGAACTGCTCATACTGGGTAGCCGGGATGGTCCCCTGCGCTTCGCGTCCCTCAACATTCATAAAGATGCGCGCGTAATAGCCGCCAGCCCCCCACACCTGGGTCTTGTTCCAATCCACCTGGACCTTTTCAAAGGGAATTGGGCCGTCACCGTGCGGCTCCTCCAACAAGGCCAGGTGCCCTTCCCGGTGAAGCCACTCGTTGACGCAAATGCCGCCGTGCATCCCCTTGACCCCGTGGTCAGAGGCCGTCAGAATAAGCGTCTCTTCGGGCACCCGCTCCAACAATGTCCCAATTTGCCGGTCCAGGTGGATATAGTAATCGCGGATGGCGTGTTGATACCTGTTGCCTGGCTCGTGCCTGTGATGAGTGGTGTCGTGATATTTCCACATCCCGTGGTGAATCCGATCCACCCCCATATCCACGAGCATACAAAGGTCCCAGGGCTTCTCCTCCATCAGATAGCGCATGACCTTGAATTGCTTCTCGTTCATGGCGTAAATCTGCTGAAGCAAGAAATCTTTATCCTCGGTTCGGAACTGGCGCACGTCAACGTCATACTCATCGTCGCCCAACACCCGGTTAATCTCGTAGCGCAGCTCGTTGGGATAGGTGTATTGCTTTTGCACCGTGGGGGTAAGAAAGCCGGAGATGAGACAGCCGTTGACCGGCCGGACGGGATAGGTTTGCGGCACGCCGACGACGATGACTTGCTTCCCAGCCTCACTCAGATAATCCCAAACGCGCTTTGCCTTCATCGCCGCGCCGGTGGCAATGGACATCTTGTCATAGGAATAGTTGGCCCGGTTGCGGAAACCATAGAACCCGAGCACGCCAGGGTCTTTGCCGCTGAACATCGAACTCCAGGCTGGCACGGTGATAGCCGGTATACACGACACCAACTCGCCATAGATGCCGTTCTCCATCAGTCGCTTCAAGTTGGGAAGTTGGTTCCGCCACGTATCAAAGACCAGTTGCGGCGCGCCGCAGTCCAGGCCAATGACCAGGACCTTTTGTCTTTTTTGTTTGCGCAAGAATTTGAACATAGCTTCTTACCTATGCCGATCGGCACTCGCCGGTGTGGCAATCTGCTGCGCCCCATCCACGTCCGGCACCATCTGCGGGCGGACGAAGCCTTGCTGGATAAGGTAATCCAGGATCAAGTGAGCATCCTCTTCTGGCGTATGTGTGACCGTGTCCAGTGTGATCTCTGCATGGTGTGGCGGCTCGTAGGGATCGTCAATCCCGGTAAAGCCTTTGATCTCTCCCCGGCGCGCCTTGGCGTACAGCCCCTTGGCATCGCGCTGCTCACATACCTCCAGAGGCGTGTCCACAAAAACCTCGACGAAATGATCCTTGCCCACCATGTTGCGCACATCGTTGCGCGTGGCCCGGTAAGGACTCACCGCCGCGCACACCGCCGTGCCGCCGTGGCGCACAATCTCGGCCGCCACAAAGCCGATCCGCCGGATATTGGTGTCCCGATCCTCTTTGCTGAACCCCAGCCCTTTGGACAGATGGGTGCGCACCACGTCACCGTCCAGTACCGTCACCTGGCGGCCGTGCTCTAGCAGCAACACCGTCAGTACCTCGGCCGTGGTAGACTTGCCCGCGCCGCTCAGCCCGGTAAACCAGACGCATACCCCCTGCTTGTGGCGCGGCGGATAGGTCTCGGCCAGGATCTCGGCTACCTCGGGACGGGTGAACCAATCCGGCAACTTGCGGCCATTGTTCAGATACTCCTCGCGCACCTGTGTGCCAGAGATAGAAGCGGTGCGCGCCTGAGGCGGGATCCTGGAAACCTCCTCGTAGCGTCCCTCGTCGGGCAGGTAGACCAGCGCCCGGAAAGGTACAACGTCCACCCCTAGCTCGTCACGGAACCGCCCGACCAACTCCTGGGCATCGTAAGGGCCGTAGAACGGGTTGCCTTTGGAGTCCTTGCCAGGACCGGCGTGGTCCCGCCCCACGATCAGATAATTGGCGCCATGGTTGCGCCGGATCAGTGCGTGCCATACCGCCTCCCGCGGCCCGGCCAGCCGCATGGCCAGCGGCAGCAATGAGAGCAAAATCCGGCCAGGATCGTAGTAGCGCTGCGCCAGCGCCTTGTAGGTCCGTACCCGCGTGTAGTGGTCTACATCGCCGGGTTTGGTCATGCCCACCACCGGGTGCAGCAACAACACCCCGTCCACTTCCTGAGACGCCCGCTTGGTCAGCTCCTCGTGCACCCGATGCAACGGGTTGCGAGTCTGAAAGGCGACCACATTGCGCCGGCCGAACTGCTCAAGCCGTGCGCGCGTCTGGGCCGGCATCAGGCGTAGCTCCTGGAAGTCATAGTGGCGGGGCAACTGCAACACCTGGAGCCGGCCAGAAATACTCAGCTTGCCCCAGCGGTGCATCTCGGCGACCAGGGGATGACGCAGGTCCAGTGTGCCAAACACCCGCTGGGACACCTCGTCCAGGTCCCACTCGTAAATCTCCTCGACCGTCATGATAGCCAGCAACTCATTTCTGGCGTTGCGCAGCGCGACTTGTTGATCCAGACGGATGTCGGTGCCAGGATCCACTGGCAATGTGATGGGGATCGGGAATACGTACCCGTTGGCCAGTCGCATCTCCTCCACCACCCGCTGGTGATCTTCTCGCCCCATGAAGCGATCCAGCGGAGAGAACGCGCCCGTCGCCAGCAGTTCCAGATCGCACACAGACCGTTCCGACAGTTGCAACGAAGGCAGACGGTTGGCGCAGGCTTTCAAGTCATCCAATGCTTCGGGCGAGGCCATCAGGTCCACCAGCCTACCGCCATAGGGGGAAATCAGTGTAGATGTCTCTGTAGTGGTCAATTCTCAAAATCCTCCTCTCAATAAGGGAACACCCGAGGTTGGTTGATGATCATCAAATCCACAGGTCTTCTCCTTTGCAAACGCTATATAGTTCTACAATGTCACACTAGATTGTAAGTGCTCCCCATCATTGACAAACCCTCCTGTCATTGCGAGCGAAGCGAAGCAATCTCTTATATGCTGC
>SOHZ01000123.1 GCA_004377365.1 Anaerolineales bacterium
GGCGTTATTCATCTAAGAACTTGATACTATAGGAGTTTTCTTCTGGATTAAACTTACACTGTTGCACCACTATTGCGGTACAGGTGGTACAGGTTTCGCGTTTGGCTGGCGCAGAACAAGGCTCCGGTGAGCCCCTCGGCCTGAGCGCGTCGCCTGAGCACGGCAAAGTCTCGGGACGAAGGCTCAGCCGAACCGTTCTGCTACTCCATAGTAGACTAACTACTGAAAGGGTGAACAACGTGAAGATCGGAGTAATGGTCCTGGAAGGTCCTTATCAACACCAAGCCGCAGACTCGGCTTATCACTTTGTCAAAGCGGCCCTGGCTCGCGGCCACGAGATTACAGGTATTTTTCTTTTCACCGATGGGGTCAACCTCGCCAACCGGTTCATCAGCCCACCGGGGGAGCGCAACCTCTCCGAGATGTACGATGAATTGGCCGGGCAAGGTATTGACGTCGTAGCCTGCACCGCCTGCGCCAAATTCCGAGGGATGAAGCGCGATTTGGCGGCGGCGAACATCCGACTTTCCGGCCTGGGTTCGCTGGCCGAGATGCTCCAGAATTCGGATCGTTTTGTGACGTTTGGGGACTGAGGAGTAAAACATGAATAAAGTGGCCATACTGATGCGCAAAGCCCCCTACGGGAGCGTCTACACGGCCGAAGGATTCCGTTCGGTGATGGGCATTGGTGTCTTTGAGATGGACGCTGTCCTCATTTTCGTGGAGGATGGGGTCTATGCTCTGGTAAAAAACCAGAACCCGGAAAAGCTGGACATGCAGCCGTTAGGCGAGGGCTTTCCGATGCTGCCCGAGTTTGGCGTGAATGGGTTTTACGTCCATCAGCCCTCTTTGGAAGAGCGGGGCTTATCGGTGGATGATTTGGTGATGAAAGTCCAATTGATAGACAACGCTGGCCTGGCCGAACTGCTGGCCGAGCACAACGCAGTGTTGCCTTTTTAGGTCTGAGGAGATACGAGATGCTCTACACGGTGAACAAATCCCCCCTGACGACCCGAAATCTGGAGACGTGTCTGGCCATCGCGCCCGAGGGCAAGCCGATCCTGCTGTACGAAGACGGGGTCTATGCGGCGACGGACGGCGGACGCCTGTCCAAGAAGATCAAAGAAGCCCTGGAGCAGCATCCCATCTACGCCCTGGAAGCCGACCTGGAAGCGCGGGGCATCCAGCGTATCATCGAGGGCATTCAGGTCATTGACTACGACGGATTCGTCGGCCTGGTGGAAGAACACAACGTTGTACCATGGATCTAAATTCGAGACTTCCGAAGTCTGGCAGACTTCGGAAGTCTGATAATAATTAAAGGAGGAACAAGTCATGGAAGCAGATCGAGTGGAAGACTTTCGGGGACAACTTTGTCCCATGCCCATTGTCAACATGGCACGGGCGATCAAAAAGATGGAAGCTGGCCAGGTCCTGGAGATTTGGGCCGACGACGAAGGCGCTCATGCCGATGTGCCGGCCTGGTGCGGCCAGACGGGGAATGAGTTCCTGGGTGAAGAAGAGGCTGGCGATTACACCCGATATCTTGTCAAAAAGACCGGCTGAGAACGAAGGCTGTCCAAGTCGGTAACCCTCCCGCCAGAAAATCTAAACCTGCGGGAGGGAAAAAGCATGGACGTGATGGAGATCTCCCGTGAAGACCTGATTGACGAGGTCTCCGACGTAGTGGGCATGGCGGCCTATATCAAGGAAGCGTCCGAATCTGGCTTCACGCTGTTCATATAACGGAAACTGCCGACAATCTCCGTCCTTCCCCCGAAACCCTGCCGGCCTAGGTCCAGGGAGATACCTGCTTCAGTCATCGGGACCTGACCCCGAGGAAAGAACGAGGCGATAAGAGACAATTGAGAAAGCCCCTGGTAATCACCGGGGCTTTTCCCTTTCTGCAGTTGACACTGGGCCAAAAGCAAAAGGCCACCCTCTGAGCAGGATGGCTCTTTTGAGCAGTATCAAGCAACGTTTCCGTATGCTCATCAGGGGCCTGGCTATGAATCCTGCTGGCATCGGATGATCAGGGTGGCGCAGGAGGCCCCTTGCAACACTTTTTCGGTGACGCTGCCATACACCCAACGGCACCAGAATTTTTTTGAACTGGAACATGATTTTCTCCTTACTTTATTTACCATTATAGCACGCCTGCTCCAGGTTTTCAATAGAGGGAGAAAGAGGACCTATCGAAGGGAGATAGCACGTGTGACCGTTCACCCTTCTTTTCTGGACGACGGCCTGACCGCACTCCCATTTGACACCGAAGGGGCGTTGGTCTATAATTCTGGCGCGGCCCAGAAAAGTCAGTGGATGACGTTGAGAAGGCGCGGAGGCTGAGAAGGACGTAACCATGCACGAATTAAGCATCACCCAGGGGATGCTGGAGATCGTTCTGAGACACGCCCAACGAGCTAGGGCACAGCGCATCACCCACATCAACCTGGTCATCGGTGACCTGACCAGCATCGTTGATGATTCGGTGCAATTCTACTTTGACTTCATCAGTCAGGACACCATCGCAGAGGGAGCACAGTTGGTCTTCCAGCGGACGCCAGCTACCTTCCGCTGCCAGGACTGTGGAAATACCTTCACCCCCAACGATCGCGACTTTACCTGTCCCCACTGCGGGGAAATGAAAGTAGACGTGGTCGCCGGCAATGAGTTCCGGGTGGAGAGCATCGAGGTAGAATAATGAGGAAGGGCTTCAGGGACATGAGCATTGAAAAAGCCCCCTCTCCTTCTTGGAGAAGGGGCTTTTGGCTTTCACACAGCAGCAGCTTGTAAGCGGTCATGTAGTCGGGCGAGATGCGGGAAAAGACCTCCGAGGTTTCAACAGTATGTGCTTTCTTGGAAGTTTCGTCTCGTGCTCTTGTTTCAACCAGCCTGAGTCTTCGACCAAAACCTCGGAGGTCTGAACGGTTGCCACTCGCTAACGCCTGACTCTGAGCCACCGCCTCTCCGTGGGAGGCAACGGCATCCCTTTCACCAGAGCGGTATACGGTTCCTCGTCGGCTTCCATGAACTTTTCCCAGGTGAAGAGTTCTTCCACCTTCTGGTGGGGATAGACCTCCAGCATGGTTTCGTACCAGCCCAGGCCGTCCCGCTTCTCGTAGTGCCAGTATTCCAGGGCTTTGAAGTGCCAGGTCCAATCGAAATCCTCTTGATCGTGGGCCGAAATGCGGTCCCAGCTGTATTCCTGAGCCAGAGCAGTGAGGTCCACGTAGTAGCCGTTGGGAATAGGTTTCAGCTTGCCCCCCTCCTCCGGGTTTTCCAGGGCCCTGGCCTGGTAGCTGAAATCCCAGGGGTTGACCTTGATGGGCTCTCCCTGGCTACCGTCCTGCCAAGCGCAGCGCAGGTACAAACGCCAGTAGGTCTCGCCGCTCATATCCTCACGCACCACCTCTAAAAGAGACTCCCCAGTAGCGTTGTGAAAGTCGAAAAGCATATCAAAGGCCCGGC
>SOHZ01000556.1 GCA_004377365.1 Anaerolineales bacterium
TCAGGTACTGGACGAGGGCTGCCTCTATGTCCCCCTGAGCCTCGTAGGCCTTCCCCAGTCTCTCGTATCCGTACACCAAGTAAGGTTCCAACGCTATGGCCCGTTGGTATTCAGTTGCGGCCTTTTCTAGATTCCCCTGGTCCATATAGAGGTCGCCAAGACCCAGATACGGCCACGCCCTACCCGGATTGACCTTTGCCCCTTCCTCGCACACCTTGATGGCCTCTTCCGGCCGACCATCCAACCTATAAGCCAGGCTGAGGCTGTCGTAAGCCAGCCTGATGCGGTCGTAGGTCTCACCGTTGTAGGGCTCCAACGCTATGGCCCGTTGGTATTCAGTGGCGGCCTTTTCTAGATCCCTCTGGTTCATGTAGAGGTCGCCAAGACCAAGATACGGCCATGCTCTACCCGGATTGACCTTTACCACTTCTTCGTACACCTCGATGGCCTCTTCCAGCCGTCCATCCAATTTGTAAGCCAGACTGAGGTACCCGTAGGCTTCACCGTTGTTGGGCTCCAGCTCGATAGCCTGCTTGAACTCGGCTATCGCCTCCTCTACTCTGTCCTCCTCCAGATAGAGCTTGCCTAATCCAACCCGTGGCCACCCCGCCTCAGGATTCGCCTCTGTCCCCTTTTGATATGTGGCTATAGCATCCTCCAGCCGCCCATCCAATTTGTAAGCCAGGCTAAGGTACCGGTAAGCCTCTGCGTTGCCTGGCTCCCATTGGACAGCCTGGCGAAACTCGGCGATGGCTTCCTCTAGCCCCTCTTTGGAAGTTCCAAATGGCCATGCAGAGCACCCCTCCAGGGCTACAGCAACTGCGGCGAGAGCCACGAGCAGGGTGAAGGCAAGATAACTAGTCCGTTTCATCTCGCCCCGCCTCCTCAAGATACATTTTCCCCAGCTCAATGTGAGGCCAGGCCGCTCGAGGGTTCCTTTGGGTGGCAGCCCGGTACAGTGCAACCGCTTCTCCCGTTCTACCCTGGACCTCATAGAGCTCACCGAGTTGAATGTATGCTTCCGCAGATGTCGGCTCCAACTCGATGGCCTTCTGGTACTCGGCGATGGCCTCCGCCACCCTCTCCTCTTCCTGGTAGAGTTGCCCCAACCCCAGGTGCGCCCAGGCCCGGTCAGGATTGGCCGCCACCGCATCCACGTACACGCCAACGGCTTCTTCTATCCTGTCATCTGCCTTGTAAGCATCGCTGATATAGGCATAGCCATCAGCGTTGTCGGGTGCCAACTCGATCATTCGCTGATATTGGGCGATGGCTTTCTCTACCTCTCCCTGAGCGGCATGAGCTTGGGCCAGGTACAGGCGCGGCCGCACCTCGTCCGGGTTGGCGGCGATGACTTTCTCGTATTCGGCTATGGCTTGCTCCATCTCATCTTGGGCCTGATATGCCCGACCCAGTCCGAAGTGAGCCAGTGCGTCGTCAGGGTCGAGGGTGAGAGCGGCCTCGTACTCGGCGATGGCTTTGCCCCATTCCACCTCAACGAAATAGGCATTGCCGGCGAGAACATGACTCAACTGCAACTTGGAAGCTATCTCCTGGGAGGCCGGGCTCATACGGAACAGCATAACTTGCGCAGATTCATAGACTCGTTCAAAGAGTCCCCCGTCGGCCCGAAATGCACTACTCAAGTAAATGAGGTCATTCATGTCAGTAGGCGGCGCGAAAGGTCGCAAAATCAAGATATACGTGGGATCACGTGATCTCACTTTCTCGATCTCTTCAATAAGGTCAATCATGTCCACCCATTTAACGCGCCGATTGATATAGACGGGAATGAGTCGGCTGGGCCACGGCCCAGACCAAATCACTGCGTCCTCGACCGTGTGGGCGCGGAGGAAATCAATGAGCCCGGGATCCCACCATTCGTCGGCCTCGGCAACGTCGTGAAATCGGGCCACCCCTGCGTTCATGTCGCTCTCCAACAGGGGTTGACCCTTGATGGGCTCGAACGAGAACAGGCCGGGAACAGTCAGAAAAGCCGCACAAATTACCACGAAAAACAATGCGAGGAAAGGATATTGCAGTTCTTTCTTCCATGTGTGTGATGTGTGTGAGATCGTGCCCAAAGGTTCACGTCTGTCCCGCCTGAACCGGTTTAACATGGCCAAGAACACCACGAAAGCCAGATAGGCAAAGAAGACCAGAGGCGATAACTTCAACTGATCAAATAAGACCCACAGCCTCAAGAACGGCCAGTTTGCGATGAACCATATCAGCAGGGCGCCACTTACACAAATGGCAAGAAACCCTGCCAGCCGCACCCATACGCTCGTGCGTCGCACTATGAGCACGGCCCTCTTCACCAGCCATCGATCCAGCCAGGGCAGCAAAACGCCGATGGCAGCAGTGAGGATAAGTACCGAGGCGAGGAATTGGAGCTGCCAATGCATTCGGTTTAAGTGGGGGATCACCTGCAGAGCCACAGGCCGGATATGTGGCTCCAAGAACAGCAAAGGGGGGGCGATCCACCCAGCAAAGATAAAGGCAACGGCAAGGGGCATCCTTTTTCGCCCGAGTACCAGGAGCAATGGGAACAAAACCATGGCTCCAACTACTGGATACATCGGAATAATTTCCATCGGTGACCAGGAGAATCCAAACCGGTACGCGTGCCAATTGGTATTCGCTACATTGTAATCTTGGACTGACTGAAAATAGGACAGATCGCGATCGGGTGTCAGCCAGGTATCGGCAAACCAATAAATCGTCACACCGGCTATGGCAAAGAGAAGCACGATGCCTACGGCCCGTGTCAACACTTGACGGTTCCAGCCAATTAGCACAGTATACGTCGCCAGGAAGACAACCAGCCAGGTCAGCATGAAAAAGAGTTGGCTGGAATGGATCGCTCCCATCACAAAGCCCAACACAAAGACCACCACGCCCAAAGTCCAAACGCGCGACGACTGACATCGAAGGTAATACACCAGAAAGATCAGAACCACCGGCAACAAAACCAACATGTTCAGTCCACCGGGCCAACTGATGAAGCGCCAGCGAGCAAACGGAACACCGCTGTCGAAAGTTAGACGGTGAAAATAGAATGCTGCTAGCAGGTAAACGGGTGTTGAGAGAGCCGCTATATTGTCGCTATTGAAAAGGGCTTTGGTCAGCAGGTAGATCCCCAGCACCGAGACGGGCATCAGAAAGCTCGGCATATAGTACCAGACGTGGGCGGGTTCGACACCAGCCAGCATGGACATCAATGCCTGCACGATGTGCCACAGCGGAAACTGATAACTGGTTGTTTCCCCAATTGCGGTTCCACTCACGTATCGAAGACTCAAATAGGTCCCGTCAACCACTCTGCGCAAAAGAGGCAGATGGAACGGCGGAGCATCGTTGCCAAGGAGGCCTCCCCGGTAGATCGCCAGCGCCAAGCTCAGCGCTATGCCACACCAGACTATCCAGAACTGGCGTCCAGTGGGCGCCAGACGAATCTCACGTT